>JAIOYL010000074.1 GCA_021741195.1 Sneathiella sp.
TGTTCTCGCCTCCTATCCAGAATATCGGAACCTCGGGGTCGGTTCGAGATTGCTGTACGTGGCGGAAAAGCTTGCGGAAAATCGTGAATTGAGCCTGATTGTCTCGGACGGCAATCCAAACGCCCGCCGCCTCTATGAACGCCTTGGTTATGTCGAGAATAGCTCTCGGGCTATGGTAAAAGAGGACTGGAAAGGAGAGGGTGAAAACTGGGTTTTGATGGTGAAAGAGAAAATCGGGAATTGATTGAAACGGCTATCTGAACCATTTCTCGAGGGCGGCAACTTCACCCTTTCCACAACCGCTGACGATGAAAAGACAGTATTTGGTCAGAAATTATTGACATTCCGATATATGTATGCATTCTGCATGCATGAGTATTAATCTCACGGCAAACAAGCTTGGCGCCATGATGGATGGCCTTGGCGATGCTTTGGCAGAAACCATGACGGAGTCCGGCTCTTCCGGTGCAACTCTGTTGACCCTCTATCACTGGGGCCCGATAAGCACGACCGAACTTTCCAGGATTGTCGGGCTTTCGCAGCCCGCTACCACCCGCCTTGTTGCGCGTTTGCGGGAGCGGCGTCTCGTCTCGACATCTTCGGTGGAGGGGCGGGAGCGGCCCCTGGAATTGACCACCGATGGGTTGGAACATGCGCAATATCTGCAAAGCCAGCGCCTTGCCATACTCGAACAAGCGCTTGCGCCTTTGGCGGCTGAAGATCGTGAAAATCTCGACCGCATAGTTTCGGCGATTCTCGGCGGCTTCGTTGAAGGCAAGAAACATGCCCGGCGGATTTGCCGAAACTGTGACCATCAGATATGCGTCGGCGGACTTTGCCCGGTTGGAAAGGCAGCTCGATCCATTGAATGGAAGGGACAAAAAGATGATTCTGGCTCATAACGGAAAATTGCCCTGTATCGACCCTACAGCTAGGATCGCGCCCAATGCGACAATCTGTGGCGACGTCGCCATTGGCGCGAATTGCTCCGTCGGATTCGGAGTTGTACTTGTCGCCGAGAGCGGGTCGGTCACCGTCGGCGCGAATGCTGTCATTATGGAGAGCGCGGTCATACGCGGCGTGAAAAATAGTCCGGTTCTGGTTGGCGATAACGTTCTGGTCGGACCTCGCGCCAGTTTGACGGGCTGCGAGATTGGCAACAATGTGTTTCTGGCGACAGGATGTTCGGTCTTTAATGGTGCAATTATCGGTGATGGCGCGGAAGTCAGAATTAATGCTGTTGTCCATATCCGGACAAAGTTGCAGAGCGGTGCCATGGTACCGATTGGGTGGATCGCTGTCGGGGATCCGGCCGAAATTTTCCCATCGAGTGAGCATGAAGCGATTTGGAAGGTTCAGAAAACACTCGATTTTCCGGGCTATGTTTTCGGTGCGAAACGACCAGGCGAGGGCGAGACAATGATGCCTGACGTCATGCCACGGTATGCCAGCTCGCTTAATAAATGGCATGTGACGGATGAAATCATCAGCTACGAGTAGACCCGGATCCAAACAGTATTTACTGTTGGGTCTATGAATGGCCCCGGCGCTAAGCGCGAAAACAACAATTTGCCGGTGCTCACCTGATATTTTCAGGGAGGCTCTTATGAAGCTTTATGATCTACCCGCATCGCCCAATGCCCGCCGTGTGCGTATTTTCATTGCCGAGAAAGGTCTTGATATACCGAAACAAGAAGTTGACCTTTCAATCGGGTACAACAAAACGCCGGAGTTCCTGAAAAAAATACCCTGGGGCGGATGCCTGTTCTGGAACTGGATGACGGCACGACAATTTCCGAAAGTCACGCAATATGCCGCTATCTTGAAGAAAAATACCCTGAGCCGCCGCTCATGGGCCAAACGGCGCTGGAGCGGGCGCAAATTGAGATGTGGAACCGGCGCATGGAGCTTGAATTGCTGAACCCGCTCGTCAGCACGTTTGTTCATACCAATCCCATGTGGAAGGGTATCCGTCCTCAAGTTCCAGAATATGCGGACGTCTGTCAAAAAGCAGGCGACAGGCGCACTCGACTGGCTGGAGGCATCGCTTGAGGGCCACAACTATATCGCGGCGGCGGATTACAGCATCGCAGACATCACCGCGCAATGCGCTATCCTGATGGGCAAGGCAGTCGGGGTTCGGGTGCCAGAAACTCATTCGAATCCCACTGGCTGGTGGGGTAGGGTCACGAGCCGACCGACAGCAAGAGCATAAGATCGGCTGATTTGGTCTGGGCTATGTGTATTTTTTGCCCATTTTCAACTTTCACCGTATAAATCAGTTTGACATACGGGCAGGAGGGAATGGATGGGCGCAACCGGAAAGGCCAGCTATCTGAAGTTGATGATCGCGGCCATTCTCGGCCTGTTGATCGCTATCGCCGCGCTCCTTGTCGTTTTTCGCACCAGCGCGTTGGAGTTCACGGGCAAGCTTTTCTTCATTTCCCTTGGGTTCACAGACGTCAGTCTGGGCATTGATGAAGTCGCGCTGGATAAAGTTCATATTATGGAATTGTCCCTTGGTGGCGAAATTCAGGCTCAGGATATAACAGCGCGGTATGCAGTACAGTCTCTGCTGAAGGGCGAGCTGGACGAGGTTGAAATTGGAGCACTTACGGTTGATCTCTCCAACACGCAAAAAGGCGCGATCGCAGAGGCGCTTAAATTGGTTGGAGAGCCGGAAAAGGCGCCAGCAGCCAGTAAACCGATATCGCTTCCTTCAATTATCCTGAAAAAGGGCCGCATTTTTTCATATACTGACGGCCGGACATGGGGGGCGGACATTACGGGCACATTGTCCCCTAAGATGATTTTGAATGGCGATGCGCGGCTTGCAGGAAGCATGGCAACCGCGTTAGGCACAGTCCTTTTGGAAAATTTACAGCTATCTGTCCAGGCGGATGTGGCGGGGCAAGCGGCCGAGTTTAAAATTGACGGCGGGGTGCTTCGTCACGGATCGGAGACGCCGGACTGGACGCCGCTCTCTCTCTCGGGTTCGGGGAGCCTTGCAAAAGAGATGGCTGAATTGGACCTCGGGGTTCAAACGACGTCCGGACAATCCTTGTTGCAGCTTGTCGGCCGTTACGATATTGCGGCGAAAGCCGGATCGGCTACGCTCAACATCCCTGAACTGGCTTTTAACCGGCAAGGATTGCAGCCCTCCGACCTGACCCGCTACGCGGTAGACCTGCCGCCCTTTGATGGCGTTCTGTCAACGGTGGCCACTCTAACCATCGAAGGGCCAGCAGTGACGTACGATCTCAATATGGAAGTCACAGCGCTGGCGCTCGAACAGAGTGGTGCTCTTGTCACCGCTGCTCGGGTTCCCCTGATGGTTGCCGGCACATATTCCATGGAGAGCGGCGCGCAGATGGCCAGCCTGAGCCTGTCTGATATGGATGCCATTGTCGCATATGATGAAAAGACCTATCAGCTGAAAAAACTGTCCACGGTACTCGACATTGAAAATTTCGCGGAAACAATCGACTTAAAATCTATAGACGGATCAGCAGTCGAGATTGCGAAAAATACCCCCTTTATCCCGCTTATATTTCACGCCTCCGGAAAGACCGTCTCCGATAGCGAATTTAAAATGGAAGGCGCGATCTTTGATACGGAAAAGCGTATCCAGGTTGACCTTTCCGCCGGGTATAATCAGCAAAAGAGCGATGGCGCTCTGTTACTAAAACTATGGCCGGTAAAGTTTGGAAAAGGGGCGCTGCCACCTTCGAAAATCTCGACATATATGAAGGAATTTTCGAAGGAATTGTCGGGAACGATTGCAGGAGAGGCCAAGCTTGCGCGCCGCCCCGAAAACGGTATTCAGCTCGTTACCTCAACCGTGGATATTTCAAACGCAGCCTATTCAAAACATGATGAAAAATTCGAAGGACTCTCTCTTCACGTGACTGCTGCGCAGGGGCGGCCCGGCGGGCTGCTCAATGCTGACATAACAGGAAAAATCAAGACCGTCACCTTGAAAGAGCAGTCAATTGCGATTCCGCATTTCATGGCCAAATTTCAGATACCGCTCGATGCCACCGGAACTGCCAATGCTGCGAGGATGACCCTCGATACTCTACAAATTAAGCCCTTGGATGGGGCGATCTTCAAGGAAGCCCTGATGGCGGCAGGCTCCGCAACATTGGTGAATGAGAGGGTCAATTTTTCTGCCGCGCTTTCTTCTGATTTTCTGGGCCGCTTTGCCAAAATAAAGGGCCTGCATTCGCTGAAATCTGTGGCAGGATCCGCGCAAATCGATATTTCCCCGCTTGCCTTCGATAAGGGGGCTTTGCAACCGTCGGATATTGTCACCATTGTCGATCCCGCATTGATACTTGCCGGAGAGATAAAATCAGAAGCAACCATGAACTGGTCGCCGAAAGGATTGACAGGAAAGGCGAGGATCAACCTCGCAAATATATCCATAAAAACGGATAGCGGCGAGATTACGAACCTGAGCGGCGCTATCGACATAGATGAACTTTTTCCTCTCACTATTTCCAGCCCCCAGCAGCTCTCCGCCGCGCGGGCGGTCGCGGGCATTGCCCTGCAACAACCCAATTTGAGTTTTCGGGTTCTCACGAAGAATGGTTCCCCAGTTCTCTATATCGACCGCATGACGGTTGGCGTGGTGGGCGGATCGACATTTATTGATCGCGCGGTTATTGATTCGGGCGCGGCGGTGAACCGGGTGACGGTACAACTCACCAGCCTTGATCTTGAGGAAGTGATGGCCCTTGGAAGTGTGGAGGAACTGAGCGCAACTGGGAGTGTCAGTGGGCAAATTCCCCTGATCTTCGGCGGCGATAGGTTGCTTGTTAACGCAGGAGTCCTGAAGGCGGATGGACCCGGTGTCCTGAAGATGAAATCAGAAGCGGCGCGGCAAGCGCTGGCGGGTGGCGGCGATCAGGCCAAACTGCTCCTCGATATTCTCGAAAATTTCCAATATTCCGAGCTTTCCATCAAAATCACCAAAACGGAAAGCGGCGAGGATACGGTCAGCCTGCATGCGGCAGGGAGCAATCCTGATATAGAGAATAAAAGGCCCGTGATCTTAAATATCAATCTGACGACGAGCCTGGACAAGATATTTAATGCCGTGCTTGATGGCTATCTCTTGTCGGAAAAAGCGCTCCGTGCTACCGTCGAGGGACGAAGAAAATGACTGAAGGAAAATCTGTGGAAAGACGAGTTCTCCTTGTGATTTCTATCGCGGCGGCGGGAATTATGCTTGCCCTTCAAGCCTGCACTCCGACGGTGAAGGTCGAGGCGCCCTCCGAACCGATTACCATTAATTTGAATATCAAGCTTGATGCGGAGGTTCGCCTTAAAATTGAGGAAAAAGCGAAAGACGACATCACCAACAATCCGGGGATTTTCTGATATGCGCACTAGAAAACGGGAACAGAAATTTAGCCGCAGGATGATTTTGAGTGGCTTGTTTGCTGCCGCTGTCATATTTGGGGGATTAACGGCCTCACCGGCGCGGGCAGATCAACTCAACGACTTACGGGCGTCCGGAGCGGTTGGGGAAGCCTTTGACGGTTTCGCACGGGCGCGGGACGCTTCAGCGAAAGGCTTCGTCGACGGCGTGAATGAAAAGCGGCGGCAGATCTACGTGAAACGGGCCAAGTCCGAAAATGTCAGTGTCGATCAGGTTGGGCGTGTTTATGCGGCTCAAATTCTGCAAAAGGCACCGAAGGGAACCTGGTTTCTTGGCGAAGACGGAAAATGGACGCAAAAATAGATATTGAAAACCGGGGACTGGTTACGAAATCGCCTTGACGGCGCGCACCCTGGTTTCCCGATAGAGGATAAAAAGACCGGCAATTACAACCAGGGATGCGCCCGTCAGTTTCATCGGGCCCGGCACGTCGCCCCAGACAATGAACCCGATCAAGGCAGACCAGACCAGTGAGAGATATTTCAGTGGCGAGACGATGGCCGCCGCCGCCAGATGAAGTGCCATCACGATGAGCAAATGCGCAAACGTCACCAATATCCCGCCAAGCATAAACAAGCCCCATTGCTGCAGGTCGGGCCAATGAGTTCCAAATGGCAAGGTGATCGCACCGGCAATCAAGGCGATAACGCTCGTATAGAAAATCACGGTTGCGGCGCTATCATGAGTGCCGAGACGGCGCGTGATGATATCCCGGGAGGCGGAACCAATCGCCGCGAGGAACGCGAAAATGACCCAGGTGTTAAATCCGCTGGGTCCGGGTTGGATCATTATGAGGACACCGGTAAAGCCGACTAGGACGGCCAGCCAGCGCTGCCAGCCAACCTCTTCGTGCAACAGGAAAGGGGATGAGGCGGTCAGGAGGAGCGGCGCGATAAAAACCAGCGCCATGGTTTCCGCCAACGGCAGCCGCATAAGGGAGACGGTCACAAAGACGCTGGCTATAAGCGCCGCCATCCCGCGTAATATCACGCCAGCGGGCTGTTTCAGGCGCAATGTCCTCATGCCCCCATTTCGGTGGATGAGCACCGCCAATACGGGAAACATCCAGAGGCCTCGGTAGAACAAAATTTCGCCAGGATTAAAATCAGCGGTTAGCCATTTGGTAATTCCGTCTTGCGAGGTTAGCAAAAACGTCCCGGCGACCATGCATAGCATGCCTTTAAGCGTTGCTTGTTCAGACGTTGGCGATGTCATGAAAGGGCGTTGCCGTGCTTGAGGGAAATTGGAGCCAGACGACTACTATAAGCACGACGATGCGCCAATCGCAACTATATAGCTGAGTTGCGATTGTACGCTTTCGTCTTTTGCAAAACCCTATTGCTTGTTGCTTACCGCTTCTAATTTATCCTGTGTTTTGGTCTCAAAGTCGCTGGCATCATGACGCTCCCGCAGTTGTTCTTCCGGCAAACCCGACGTCCGGTTGACCATCCGACCGCGCTGCACGGTCTCCCGCTCTCCTATCTCCTGCGTCCACCGGCCAAGATTTTTGTATGAACCTGCATCAAGAAACTCGGCGGCTTCATAGACCCGGTTCAAGACAAGCGCACCGTACCAGGGCCAGATGGCCATATCAGCGATGGTATAGTCGTTCCCACACATATACTTGTTATCTGCCAGGTGACGGTCCAGCACGTCAAGCTGGCGTTTTACTTCCATGGCATATCGGTCAATCGGATATTCAAATTTTTCCGGGGCATAGGCATAAAAATGGCCAAACCCACCGCCAAGAAAGGGCGTCGCGCCAACTTGCCAAAACAGCCATGACAGGCACTCTGCGCGGCCTGCCGGATCGATTGGCATGAAGGCGCCGAATTTTTCTGCCAAATGCAGCAGGATGGCGCCGGACTCAAAAACCCGGATGGGTTTCTCGCCACTGTGATCCATCAGGGCGGGGATCTTTGAGTTGGGATTGGCTTTGACAAACCCGCTACCAAATTGCTCCCCGTTCCCGATACTGATCAGCCAGGCGTCATATTCCGCTCCCGAGAAGCCGCGTGCCAACAATTCCTCCAACAGTATTGTGACCTTTACTCCGTTAGGCGTGCCAAGGGAATAAAGCTGCATCGGATGCCTGCCCACCGGCAATTCCTTTTCATGGGTGGGACCGGCGATGGGGCGGTTGATGGCGGCGAAGCGGCCCCCGTTTTCTTTTTCCCACTTCCAGACTTTCGCCGGTTTATAGGGTGATGCCTCATTCATATATTGAACTCCATTTCGACGTCATGACTTGCATATAGTGACGCAAGTGTTGTTTCGCACCCAACGTCATTTTGGACAAATTTGCGCTATACGTCCACCAACACATTTGTGATTAGTAGGGCCTTAATTTCCAGTAAAATTTGGCGCCCGTTTTTCAAGGAAATGGACGACGCCTTCTTTGAAATCCTCGCTTTCGAAGCTTTTCAGCATTTCCTCATTTCCCACTGCAACGGCTTCACTCAGCGACTGGAACTGGGCGTTATAGACTTGTCGCTTCATCACCGCCATGGATCGCGGAGAGACGTTATGGGCTAAATCAGCGGCATATGCTTGTACGGCCGGCATCAATGCATCGGCATCATAAACCTGATTGACGAGGCCAAGCCTCAGAGCCTCTTCCGCCGTTACCTTGCGCGAAGAGAGCAATAGATCGAGCGCGGCGGACGGGCCAATCAATCTTGGCAGCATCCAGGAAATGCCGTGTTCGGCAATCAATCCGCGCTTTGCAAAGGCGGTCATGAAAACTGCATCCCGGCTCGCGAAGCGCATGTCGCAATAAAGCGAAATGACCATGCCAAGTCCGGCGGCGGGCCCATTGATCGCGCCAAGGATCGGTTTGCTGATCGAGGGAAAATAGGAATATTGTGTCTGGTAATCAGGCAGAACCGCAACATTATACGGCCGCGTCCCATAAACCGCTCTGGGCTCACGCTTTTCGGATCCATCTCCGATACCACTCAGCAAGTCCATATCAGCGCCGGCGCAAAATCCGCGGCCTGCTCCGGTAAGAACAATGATCCGGACCGAACTGTCCCGCTCCGCCTTTTCCATGGCATCGCGAACTTCGCGTTCCATTGTCCGGGTCCATGCGTTCAGTTTGTCCGGCCGGTTCAGTGTAACAGTTGCAACGCCTTCTTGTGTCTCAAATGTGATGTGCTCGTAAGACATGTTTCACCCTCGTTTTTATTATTATGAGAGGAAATTTTAGACGAAATTCCGCGAATAGTCTTCCTTTCTGTTCGATGTAAATCTACAAATTCGGCGGACTAAGCCTTAGATTATCCGTTTCTACACCCAATCCAGTCATGTTCCCATAACTGCTTGGCAAGGATACCGACAGTGTTCTCGATCGCCTGCGCAGCATCAAGACATGTATCTTCGCGAAACCTTCGGCCTATGATCTGGACGCCGGTTGGAATGCCATCGGCAAGGCCGGTTGGAACCGCAGCGGCCGGTAATCCCAACAGGTTGACCGCGTAGAGCATGCTTTGTTCATCCAGCATTTGGCGAATTCGGTCATTTCCTTTCAGGTCTTCGTCCTGGGAGAAGGGCGGCATTTGGGAGACCGGCGCAACGACCAATGGATACTCCTCCATGAACACAGACCATGCCCTCAGCAAACGGGTTCGATCGGCAACGGCTCGGACGTATCCCTCCAGGTCACGGGTGTTCGAAGCCGCCAGGTAACCATCAAGTACCTGAGTGAAATTTTCCGATCCGAGCTCGCGCATGACGGTTTCATTCATCACTCGGGTGTCCGTCATCAACAAATTGCCCCAAGCCTGAGCGATCTCTGCGACCAAAGGTGGATCCACCATATCAACCTCATATCCAGCCGCCGCCAATATCTGACCTGCCTTGTCAATTGCGTCCGATACGGTCGGATGACAGGCGATGTCCGCAGGCGATTTCGTCAGGGCTACTTTAATCGGCGTGTGAAGTCGCGGTCCGTCCATTGGCGCAGATGTTTGCCAGGGATCCCTCGCGTCATACTGCGCCATAGCTTCAAGCGTCAGGCGGACATCCCGCACTTCACGTGCAATGGGTCCCTGAACGGACATAAGCTGCAGCATAGGCGGACGCTCTTCGCTACCGGACGGATTGTAAGCCGGAACGCGTCCCAGACTCGGCCGGATTGTTGTGACGCCGCAGGCATAGGCGGGATAGCGCAGCGAGCCGCCGAGATCATTGCCATGCGCCATCGCGCCGATCCCAAGCGCAACGGCGGAAGCGGCTCCGCCTGATGACCCGCCCGGCGTAATGTCTGCATTCCACGGGTTCAGGGTCTTGCCGCGCAGAGGATTATCCGTGAACCAGCGCAGGCTGAACTCCGGCGTATTGGTGCGCCCGATAATAATGGCGCCGGCCTTTCGAAGATTTGAGACGACGGGAGAATCTTCCTCTGCGATGATTTTATTAAGCGCGGGCATCCCATTTGGCGTCGTTTCACCGGCCTGATCAATATTCTCCTTGATTGTTACCGGCACGCCATGAAGGGATCCGAGAGCGATGCCCGTTGCCTGGGTGGCATCTGCCCGGTCCGCTGCGGCGAGCGCATGCTCGGAAAGATCAACAGTAACTGCATTGACGCGACCGTTCGCTTCGGCCATGCGGATGAGGGCGGCTTCAACAGCCTCGCGCGCGCTTATCTTTTTTTCACGCACCGCTTTGGCGGTCTCCACCGCACCCCATTGCCAGATTTCACTCACCTTAATTCACTCCCCACGAAATCGATACAGGCTTTTCGCCCTTATTTATAGCCGCCGTTTTAATATCCCTTTAGTATCCCCAAAGTTCAATGTCATATTTAAACTTTTCACGTATGGATGGCTGAAGGGAAAGCAATGTCCTCTAAACCTGTAAAAGCGCTCTGTTTTGATGTCTTCGGAACCGTCACGGACTGGTATTCCTTCGTCACCAGGGAGGGAGAGAAAATAAGCGAATTAACGGGTGTTGACGTTCCATGGGGAGAATTCGTCAAAAAATGGCGCATCGATGGTTACATGAAAGCATTGCTCGCGATCTCGTCTGGTGAAATGGGTATCGTGCCGACGGCGACCATTCACAAGACGAAGCTTATTTCCCTGCTTGATGAATATGGCCTCCGCGGACTGAGCGAGGCTGAAATTGATCATTTCAATCTTGCCTGGAACCGTCTTGAGGTGTGGGAGGATGTGGCCGAAGGTCTTTCGATGCTCAAGGAAAACTATTTGATCCTGCCCTTTTCAAACGGTGATTTCCGCTGTCTTCTCGACATAAGCCGGCATAATAAACTTCCATGGGACGGAATAATCTCCGCGGATTTCTTCAAGAAAGTTAAACCGGATCCGACGATTTATTTTGATGCGGCAAACCTGCTTCGGTTATTGCCCCAGGATATAATGATGGTCGCCTGTCATGCGCAGGACCTGCAGGCCGCAAAAAGCGCCGGTTTTAAAACAGCCTATGTTAATCGGCCCTTGGAATACGGTCCGGGTGTACCACCGGAAGATAAGCCCATTCCGTTTGACTTTGATGTCGCGAGCTTTATCGAACTTGCAAAAATACTCAAGGCGACATTCTAACACGAAGGTAGGTATAACCATTTTTGGCCTATCGTTTTAAAAGGTCTTAGGTATTATCAATATTCTGAATAAGGGCCGTAGTCCTTTTCCTGACAACTTAATCGCACTGCTGAACGAATTCCGTATGTACGTCAGTGCCATCTTTATTTGTGGAGAAAAGAGAATGTGCGATAGATTAGATGACGAGGTTCCTGAAATTCAGACATCACGACGGAGTATTCTGAAGGCGGGCGCCATAGTCGCGCTTGCACCATGGACTGTGGGGCTCGCCGCCGCCGAGGAACCTGGGGCGCTCCCGAACAACATCGCGCCGGATGCTGCGCTGCAACGGCTGATGGAGGGGAACATGCGTTATGTTGCAAACACCCCCAATCAGCGAGATTTTTCCGCCGACCGCGCGGCGCGTGTAAAATCCCAATATCCTATCGCCGCAATTTTAAGCTGCGCTGATTCACGTGTGGCACCCGAGCTTGCGTTCGATCAAAACCCCGGCGACCTCTTTGTCATGCGGGTTGCTGGAAATGTCATGAATGAAGACCTTCTCGCGTCACTTGAATATGGCGTCAAGTTTCTGGGTACACCGCTTGTCATGGTTCTCGGCCATACCAACTGCGGAGCGGTCAGCGCCGCCATTAATGTACTCAAAAATGACGCTGTTCTCCCCGGCCATTTGCCGGGGCTGATCTCATCAATAAAACCTGCCGTTGCCGTGGCCGAAAAAGCCCATGCGGACGACCTGCTCAATAGTTCGATCGTTGAAAATGTGCGTCTGCAGGTCGTTCAAATAAAGAAGTCCGCGCCTATCGTAAATATATTTTACGAAGCCGGAAAAATCGATATTGTTGGCGCGGTTTATGATCTGGCGACCGGAAAAATAACCCTGACGTAAGTGGCGTCAGCTGACCGGAGCAGGGATTGGTTTGTGAGGCGGTTTGTAGAGAGCGAATATGATCTGCGCCAATCCTGCAAATAACCCTAGGCCGACGCCAATTTCCAGCGCCAGATCGTATGAACCCAGATGGTCGAACAGCCAGCCGCCGCCAAAGGCGCCGAAAAAGCTTCCGATCTGATGGCTGAAAAAGGCAAAGCCCTGAATCATTGCTTGCCATCTCAACCCGAACATCTCGACAACGGACCCTGCGACGAGCGGGGATACTCCAAGCCAGAGGAACCCCATCACGGCAGCAAACAGAATTGTTGTCTCAGGAGTTGGCGGCAAGATAAAGTAACAGGCGAGGACCAGGGAACGTGAAACATATATTGTTCCGAGCAGGGCCTGTTTCGACCATCTACCGCCCGCCCAGCCAAAGAACAGGCTGCCGATGACGTTAAAGCCGCCAATAATGCCCAGCGCCGATGCGCCCAGCATCGGATCCATCCCGCATATCGCGAGATAGGATGGTAGATGTGTTGTCAGAAAAACAAGCTGCATGCCACATACGAAATACGCTGCCGCCATTACCAGAAAGGGCAGGTGCCGAAATGCAACCACTATCGCGGCTCCTGCGGGCAGCCTGTCCGAGTTATTGGCGGAAAGCTCCAGCGGGGCTTCCTTGTCGACGCGTCCGGCAAACCAGGCAGCCGGTACAATTAGCAGTGCCAGCACAACAAATCCCAACAGACCGATACGCCAATCATATGAGGTGATAAGGAACTGTCCCATCGGCGCCGCCACAATCGCCCCAACTGATCCCGCCGCTGACACGATACCCAGAGCGGTGCTGCGAACGGACGCGGAAACCAACCTTGTCGTCACGGACATTGTCATCGCGAAAGAAGCGCAAGCCATGGCAATCCCGACACAAACACCGGCGCCAAGGGTCACCATCAGCACCCCGTTTGCAGTGGCAAGACAGGTCATCCCGATCAGATAAAAAATAGCGCCGGTTACCATGACCGGACGAAATCCCCAGCGGTCGGCAAATAAGCCCGCAAACGGTTGGCACAGTCCCCAAATCAGGTTCTGCATGGCAATCGCGAAAGTGAAATCTGTGACGGTTACGGCGATATCGCGTGTGATCGAGGGCAAAAAAAGTCCCAGACTCTGCCGCATTCCGAAACTCAGGCTGAGCATAAGGGAGGCCGCAATCAGGATTGGCAAAACGGGCCGCAGGGAGCTCTTGCTATTCATGAAATATTGATCTTTTTTATTATTTTAAAGTAACTATAGTATAGTTGTCAGTTCTTTAGCAAATGACATTATCGAAGGTATAGTTGAGAAAAGCTCAACTTAACACTCAGCATTCGCCCCATTTTCGCGCGTTAAGGAAACCCGAATAAGTCGGTTGGTCAATTGCGATCTGGGTGAAGACGCTTTGACGCAGGTATTTTGCGAGACCAGGTGTATCCAGGGGCATTGAGCCATCGCGTAGTTCCCCGACAAGCCGCCACTGTAATTTCTCGAAGTCTTCCTTACAATCAAACAACTCCCGCAGTCCCCGCAGTCGCTCTGCCATATGTGACGGACCAAGCTGAAGTTCGCGCAGGACTATATCCAGCGAATTCGATCCGACGCGCGCGAGAAAACGGGTTCGGCCTTCTGTTCCCTCTATTATGTCCCCGCGCAGGAAATCGCGCACGCTTTTCAGCAACTCAACTGATCCCGGCATGTCAGAAGAGAGGCTGAAGGGTTCCGGCCTTAGTTCCTTTATCGGTCCCGGGATCAAAAGATTGGCACAGTCAATCTGGCATTCAGAGGTACGCCGTCCAATTGCCGGATATTCGACCCCGACAGTTGGTCGCCGTCGATATCGCTCCCCCATTCTGAGGCAGCCGACCGCCCACCAGAAGGAGCCGAACACCTCCCAGAACCGGACATGCTCGGGATCGATTTTCATCCCGCTCTCCGCTTCATACCCTGCGAATAAATCTTCCCGTGCGCCAAAGCCGCCGACCGGAAACTCACTACGGCCAAAGCGCCAGGAGTTTGTGCAGATCCAGCCGAGATCCCGCATCGGATCGCCGATATGAGCGACTTCCCAGTCGAGCACGGCCACTATACCGTCAGTCGGCGAAACAATCAGATTGCCATTGCGATAATCGTTATGGACGAGGCGCATGTCATATGACGCGGGCAGGTTTTCCAGCAGCCACCGCGCTGTGAAGTCAATCATCGGCTGGGGCGTTTTGAACGCCTTGTAATTGTCCCACATCTGATGAATGAAGGCGTGGGGCGTCAATGTATTGAGCTTGCCGCTTAACCCCGCCGCTTCGATATCAATGCTGTGAATCCGGGCAAGTATCTGGCCGCATTGATACGCGAGTTTTGGTCGTATCGCGAAAAATTCGTCGGCGCGGGCGATTTTCGCGCCCAGTGTTTCACCCTCAATCCACTCCATGATAAACCCGGCTCCGATCCCGTCCGCCGCCTGCAGCACGTAATGGACATCGGGCCCGGGAACGTCAACTTTTCGCGCCTCGGTCATCAGCAAGGCTTCGGCCGCAAGACCGGGCCCCGCATCGGATTCGCCAACGCCTGCAGGCGCGCGGCGCATCGCGAGGACATTTTCACCCGCCTCCGTTTCCATGACGAGACGGTAGGTCTCTTGGCTCGCGCCGCCGGAAAGGCGGTCGCAGGACTTCAGTTGCCTGAACCCCTCAAAATGCCGCGCCAGAATTCGGGCGAGGCGGTCTTCGAATGGTGCTTTTGAGGCGGGCGTTAAGGGCGGAGCCATTTCGGGACGCCGCCTGACTATTCCTGCACGCCCTTGGGCGCATTCTGCTTCATAAAGCCGAACATATATCCGGCGATGCGCCGCATCTGGATCTCGTCCGCGCCTTCGGTGATACGATAGCGGCGATGATGCCGGTAAATATGCTCAAAAGCCTTGTAGCGGGAATAGCCCATGCCGCCATGAACCTGCATTGCCTGATCGGCAGCGTTGCAACAGAGGCGGTTTGCCGTGTAATTACACATCGACACCTTATCGGAAACCGAAAAAGCGCCATATTCATCCATCATCCAGGCGGTTTTGTAAATGAGCGCGCGCAGCATTTCACATTGGGTTTGCAATTCGACGAGTGGGAACTGGATCGCCTGATTGGTCGCCAGCGCCTTGCCAAACGGTTTGCGTTCCTTCGCATAAGTGACCGCCTCATTGATGCAATATTGTGCGGCGCCGAGACTGGACGCTGCCTGGCGGATCCGGTTCTCGTTGAAGAAATGCTGTACTACCTGCAGGCCCCGGCCTTCTTCGCCGAGTATTGAACTATGCGGTACCTTGACATTTTTCACAGACACATGGGCGTGGTCTGTTGGCATGTTGAAGGTCCAGAGATATTCCTCCACTATGAAGCCCTCCGCATCCGTCGGTACGAGAAAGCAGGTGATGCCATAACCATCGCCCGCGTCGCCGGAGGTGCGCGCGAAAATAAGGTCATGGCTTGCTGTGTGGACGCCAGTATTCCAGGTTTTTTCGCCATTTATGATCCAGTCCTCACCGTCGCGGCCAGCGGTTGTCTCCATATGGGTGGCATCTGAGCCGTGATTGGGCTCGGTGATGCCGAAGGCAAAACGCCGTCGGCCCTGCAGAAGATCTTCCACCCATTCGCTCTTTTGCGCCTCGGACCCATAGGCCAACATCAGCAGCACACCGACATTGTTGCCGACGATGGAATGCTCATTCTGCAGATCATTGTGAAGTCCCAGACCCTTTGTCGCGAAATGCTCGCGGATCACCGCCATGCCAAGATTGGTGCCGTCCTGCCCGCCGTATTCCTTTGGCAGCGGATAGCGAAAATGGCCAGCTTCATCGGCGAGACGCTTTGCCTGATACAGAAGTTGCTCCCATTCTTCAGTTGGTAATCCGTCCCCGTCCCAATCGGTCCGTGCGTCCCCACCGCCGTGACCAAAAAAGC
>JAIOYL010000075.1 GCA_021741195.1 Sneathiella sp.
ATGGTGATGCCGGGCGATAACGTGAAGATGTTTGTCGAACTGATTGCCCCGATCGCCATGGATGAAGGCCTGCGCTTCGCAATTCGCGAAGGCGGCCGGACCGTCGGTGCCGGCGTCGTCGCAAGCGTAACCGAATAAGGAAGCTGTCACCGGTTGTTTTAACGGTCGATTGGATTATTTTCAAATAGAGGTCAGTCCCGGATGGCGGAAGTTGTTTTCGCCAGTCTGGGATTGGCAATTCAGACCGGAGGAGTGTAGCTCAATTGGTAGAGCACCGGTCTCCAAAACCGGGGGTTGTGGGTTCGAGTCCCTCCTCTCCTGCCAATCTGGTTGATCTATTTGTAAAAGTCTAGTATACCGCCGGGTCATTCACTTGATGAAAGATTTTTGAGGAAACATGGCAAAGGTTAATCCAGGTGCTTTTATCCGCCAAGTGCGGCAGGAAGCCTCGAAAGTCACATGGCCAACTCGTAAAGAGACGATGGTGACCACGGGCATGGTTTTTGTCATGGTTTTTCTGGCTTCCATGTTCTTCTTCGCCGTTGATTTTGGCATTCAATCTGCCGTTAAAGCAATTCTGACCTTAGGATCCTGATCTAATGGCGAAACGTTGGTATATCATTCACGCCTATTCGGGGTTTGAGAAAAAAGTTGCCCAGGCTGTGAAGGAACAGGCGATCATCAAGGGCATGGCCGATCTTTTCGAAGAAGTGCTGGTGCCGGTTGAGGAAGTCGTCGAGGTCCGGCGCGGCCAGAAAGTCAATGCGGAACGCAAGTTTTTCCCGGGCTATGTGCTTGCCCATATGGAAATGAACGACGAGACATACCATCTTGTGAAGAACCTGCCGAAAGTGACAGGTTTTCTCGGGAACGGGAACAAGCCGACGCCGATCTCGGAAAAAGAGGCGCTGGCGGTGCTCAATCAGGTTCAGGAAGGTATCGAGCGGCCGAAGCCGTCTGTCACCTTTGAACTGGGCGAAGAAGTGCGTGTAAGTGACGGTCCGTTCGCGACCTTCATGGGGCAGGTGGAAGAGGTCGACGAGGAAAAGGCGAAGCTGAAGGTTTCAGTATCGATTTTCGGCCGCTCCACACCAGTCGAGCTTGACTATTCGCAAGTTGAGAAGAGTTAGTTTTAGGTAAATTCCGCATGGTGCGGATCGTTGTGGGAGGCCTGCCATGGTCGCACCACGGCCCCTTAATTTTGAAGAGGGTATAAAATGGCAAAGAAGATAACCGGGTATATCAAATTGCAGGTCCCGGCAGGACAGGCAAACCCATCACCGCCAATTGGTCCGGCACTGGGCCAGCGCGGCGTTAATATCATGGAATTCTGCAAGGCGTTCAATGCGTCGACTGGAAGCATGGAAGGCGGTATGCCGATACCGACCGTGATTACTGTTTATGCGGATCGTTCCTTCACTTTTGTGACCAAGACACCGCCGGCCTCTTACTTCCTGAAAAAGGCAGCCAAGCTTAAAAAGGGTGGCGCGACGCCGAGCAAGACGGTCGCCGGTTCCGTAACAACTGCGCAGGTGCGCGAGATCGCGGAAGCCAAAATGGTCGACCTGAACGCCAACGACATCGAAGCAGCGATGGAGACGATCAAGGGTTCCGCCCGTTCCATGGGCCTGGAAGTGGTGGAGTAAGAAAATGGCAAAACTGACGAAAAAGCAAAAAGCGGTTGTCGGCGTCATTGACCGGGAAAAACTCTATGGCCTTGACGAGGCTGTGGAGATTATTAAATCCCACGCCAAATCCAAGTTTGACGAAACCGTCGAAATTGCGATGAACCTTGGTGTTGATCCACGCCATGCGGACCAGATGGTCCGCGGCGTTATCCAGCTTCCGAACGGCACGGGCAAGTCCGTGCGCGTTGCGGTTTTTGCCCGTGGCGACAAGGCCGAAGAGGCAAAAAAGGCGGGTGCGGAACTGGTTGGTGCGGAAGATCTGATGGAGAAAATCCAGGCAGGCGAGATGGGGTTTGATCGCTGTATCGCAACGCCGGACATGATGGCGGTTGTCGGCCGCCTCGGCAAGGTGCTTGGCCCGCGCGGCCTGATGCCGAACCCGAAGCTTGGCACGGTAACGCCGAATGTCGCCGAAGCGGTCAAGGCTGCGAAGGGCGGACAGGTTGAGTTCCGGGCGGAGAAGACCGGGATCGTGCATGCGGGGCTGGGTAAATCCAGCTTCACCAAGGAAGCTCTGAGCGAGAATATCAAGGCCTTTGTCGGTGCGGTGGCGAAAGCCAAACCGACGGGCGCCAAAGGAACTTTTATCAGGAAGATCGCCGTAAGCTCCACCATGGGCCCGGGCGTGAAGCTTGAAATCAGCGACGTTATTTGACGCTGACTAAAATTTACCGCATCTCGGTGCGGTAAGTGTCGGGCTGGTTCGCCAGTCCGTCTGTCCAAGACTGCAGGTGTTCCCGGGTCAGGTTTATTTCCGGGGATTTAATTACAATTTGTTGCCTGCATAGACAGGGAAGCTAAAAAATTCGCTGCTGGTCAGCAATTCAGGTGGACCTGGGACAGTATAACCGGATCCGGCAATAGCCGGGTTCAAATGTAAACGGGGTGCCTCTGTAGGTTTCGGGCACTTCAAATACTGGAGACGACGAGTGGACCGATCACAAAAAGAAGCATTGGTTGCCGAACTGAACGGTGTCTTTAACGACGCGGCGGTTGTTGTTGTTGCCGAATACAGTGGGCTCACTGTGGCAGAAATGACGAACCTGCGGGTTAAGATGCGGGCGGCCGGTGCCAGCTTCAAAGTGACAAAAAATCGGCTTGCGCGTCTCGCTCTTGACGGCACGGACTACAATTCCCTGTCCGCCAAACTGAAGGGCCCTGTCGGCATCGCTTATTCAAGCGATCCGGTCGCGGCCCCTAAAGTTGCGATGGACTATGCAAAGGGAAACGAGAAGTTTGTCATTATCGGCGGTGCTATGGGGGCAACCGAACTTGATCCTGCCGGGGTCAAGTCGCTTGCCAGCCTGCCATCGCTTGACGAACTTCGCGGCAAGTTGGTCGGATTGCTTCAGGCGCCTGCGACGAAAATCGCCGGTGTCCTTCAGGCACCAGCCAGCCAGTTGGCCCGTGTCCTGGCGGCGAAAGCCGCACAGGGTTAGATGTAATAGCCAGTTAATTATTGATACAAACCAATAGGTTTACCTGAGGAGAATAGTACAATGGCCGATCTCGAAAAGATTGCCGAAGATCTTTCCAGCCTGACAGTGCTGGAAGCTGCAGAACTTGCAAAACTTCTGGAAGAAAAATGGGGCGTTTCCGCTGCGGCTCCTGTTGCCGTAGCTGCCGCCGCCGGTGGTGGTGACGTTGCCGCTGTAGAAGAAAAAGACGAATTTGACGTTATTCTGGCCGCTGTTGGTGAAAAGAAAATCAACGTTATTAAGGAAGTCCGGGCGATTACCGGTCTTGGTCTTAAAGAAGCGAAAGACCTTGTTGAAGGCGCTCCGAAAGCCGTCAAAGAAGGTGTTGCAAAAGACGAAGCAGCTAAAATCAAAGAACAGCTCGAAGGCGCAGGCGCAACTGTTGAACTTAAGTAAGGTCAACAGACGCAGCAACCTTTGGGTGGCTGAAATGGTAACGGGGAAGGCGGCTTTGCTGCCTTCCCCGCAGCCGCTTTGTTAACAGGCAGGTTGTCATCCGGCGGGATTTTAAAAACGCGGCTCCTCCGGTAGTCAGCAAACCGGTCGAAATTCGCTGGAAGACTTTTCGGTTTTTGCCCGATAACGGGTTGAAAAACTGGAAATAATCCGGCGCGCAGCCTTTTTGATAAAGGTTGTTCTTATTAGTTGGCCAATAAACATACGGGGATTTGGCATGGGCATTTTGCAGTCGTTCACCGGTCGCAAGCGCGTTCGTAAAAACTTTGGAAGTATTGAGGCGGCCACCGAGATGCCGAACTTGATCGAGGTTCAGAAAACCTCTTACGATGCGTTCCTGATGCAAGACACGCCGCCCGACAAGCGCGGCGACGAAGGTCTTCAATCTGTTTTCAAGTCCGTGTTTCCGATCAAGGATTTCGCCGATACGGCAAGTCTGGAATTTGTCTCATACGAATTTGAAGCGCCGAAATATGACGAAGAGGAATGCCAGCAACGCGGCATGACCTTTGGCGCGCCGCTGAAAGCGACGCTGCGCCTGATCGTGTTCGAAGTGGATCCCGATACGGAAGCGAAGTCGGTTCTCGACATCAAGGAACAGAGCGTTTACATGGGCGATATGCCCCTGATGACGGACAAGGGCACGTTCATCATTAACGGCACCGAGCGGGTTATTGTCTCCCAGATGCATCGCAGCCCCGGCGTCTTCTTCGATCATGATAAGGGTAAAACCCATGCCAGCGGCAAGCTCCTGTTCGCAGCCCGGGTGATTCCCTACCGCGGCTCCTGGCTCGACTTCGAGTTTGACGCGAAAGATATCGTGCATGTCCGCATCGATCGCCGCCGTAAATTGCCGGTGACGGCATTGCTGCAGGCGCTCGACATGAGCCATGAGGATATCCTCAACTATTTCTATGACCGGGTTGACTACAAGCTGGAGAAAAAAGGCTGGCGCACGCCGTTCAATGTCGAGCGCGTCCGGGGCAGCCGCCTGATCCGCGATCTGGTTAATGCGGATACCCAGAAAGTGGTCGCGGAAGCTGGAACCAAGGTCACGCAACGCCTCGCCCAGAAGCTTATGGACGAAGGCCTGAAAGACATGCTGGTCGGGCATATTGAGCTCATTGGCCGCTATGTTGCTGAAGACCTCATCAACGAGAAGACCGGTGAAGTTCTGGTTGAAGCCGGTGAGGAATTGACGGAAAACCTCGTCGATCAGCTCGAAGCCTCCGGATTCAAGGAAATCCCGACGCTTGACATCGATAATGTCAATGTCGGCCCTTATATCCGCAATACGCTGGCGGTTGACAAAAGCAGCTCGCGCGATCAGGCGCTGATTGATATTTACCGCGTCATGCGTCCGGGTGAGCCGCCGACCGAGGAAACGGCAGAAGCGCTGTTCAACGGTTTGTTCTTCGATTCTGAGCGCTATGACCTCTCGGCGGTTGGCCGGGTGAAAATGAACCTGCGCCTTGATCTGGATGTCGAGGATACCGTCCGGGTTTTGCGTAAAGAGGATATTCTTGAAGTCGTGAAAACCCTTGTCCGCCTGAAAGACGGCCACGGGGAAACCGACGATATCGACAATCTTGGCAATCGCCGTGTTCGCTCGGTTGGCGAACTGATGGAAAACCAGTATCGCATTGGTCTGCTCCGGATGGAGCGCGCCATTCGCGAACGGATGAGCTCGGTTGAAATTGACACGGTCATGCCGCATGACCTGATCAACGCGAAACCGGCTGCCGCTGCGGTGCGCGAATTTTTCGGCTCCAGCCAGCTCAGCCAGTTCATGGACCAGACCAACCCGCTCTCCGAAATCACTCACAAACGCCGCCTTTCGGCGCTTGGGCCGGGGGGGCTGACGCGCGAACGGGCTGGCTTTGAGGTCCGTGACGTGCATCCAACCCATTATGGCCGGATCTGCCCGATTGAAACGCCAGAAGGTCCGAACATCGGCCTGATCAACTCCCTCGCGACATTCGCGCGGGTTAATAAATACGGCTTCATCGAAAGCCCGTATCAGAAGGTCAAGGACGGCAAACTGACCGGCGAGGTCAAGTATCTCTCGGCCATGGAAGAAAGCAAGCATACCATCTCCCAGGCCAACGCGGCGCTGGACGAGAACGGCATGTTCACCGAAGACTTTGTCCGCTGCCGGGCGCAGGGCGAATATGTTGTCGCCAAGCCGGAAGACGTCACCTATATCGACGTATCGCCGAAGCAGCTGGTGTCCGTTGGCGCCTCGCTCATTCCGTTCCTGGAAAACGACGACGCCAACCGCGCGCTGATGGGATCGAACATGCAGCGGCAGGCGGTTCCCCTGCTGCGTGCCGAGGCGCCGTTTGTTGGCACTGGCATGGAAGAGCGGGTTGCCCGCGATTCCGGCGTGGCGACGACGGCCAAACGCGCCGGTATCGTCGATCAGGTGGACGCCACCCGCATCGTGATCCGGGCAACGGATGAGACCGATCTCAGCCGGTCCGGTGTCGATATCTATAACCTGCTGAAATTCCAGCGCTCCAACCAGAACACCTGCATCACCCAGCGTCCGCTGGTAAAGGTCGGCGATATGGTTGAAGCCGGGGATATCATTTGTGACGGCCCGTCAACGGATCTTGGCGAACTTGCCCTCGGCCGGAATGTGCTGGTCGCGTTCATGCCGTGGAATGGGTATAACTTCGAGGATTCCATCCTGATTTCCGAGCGAATCGTGAAGGACGACGTCTTCACCTCCATTCATATCGAGGAATTCGAGGTTATGGCTCGGGACACCAAGCTTGGCCCGGAAGAAATCACTCGCGATATTCCGAATGTCGGAGAGGAGGGGCTGAAAAGCCTCGATGAAGCCGGTATCGTCTATGTTGGTGCTGAAATCCAGCCGGGCGACATTCTGGTCGGCAAGATCACGCCGAAGGGTGAAAGCCCGATGACGCCGGAAGAAAAGCTTCTCCGCGCGATCTTCGGCGAGAAAGCCTCCGACGTGCGGGACACTTCCCTGCGTCTACCGCCCGGTGTTGCCGGGACGGTGGTCGAGGTGCGCGTCTTCAACCGTCATGGCGTCGAGAAGGATGAGCGTGCGCTTGCCATCGAACGCGACGAGATCGAGCATCTGGCGAAAGACCGCGACGACGAAAAAGCCATTCTTGAACGGACGATCTATGACCGCCTGAAGGGCCTGCTGGTATCGCAAAAAGTCGCTTCCGGCCCGAGCGAGTTCAAGGCTGGCGAGGAAATCACGTCCGAGAAGCTGTTGGACCTGCATACCGGGGTCTGGTGGCAGATCAGCGTCAAGGATGACGCGGCCATGGAGAAAATCGAGCAGCTCAAAAAGCAGTATGACGAAGCTATCGGCGGCCTTCGGGCGCGGTTCGAGAACAAGGTCGACAAGCTGCAGCGCGGCGACGAGCTGCCGCCCGGGGTTATGAAGATGGTAAAGGTCTTCGTCGCCGTGAAGCGGAAGCTGCAGCCGGGCGACAAGATGGCCGGTCGTCATGGCAACAAGGGTGTTATCTCCCGCATTCTGCCGGAAGAGGATATGCCTTATCTTGAGGACGGCAAGCCTGTCGATATCGTTCTCAACCCGCTTGGCGTGCCATCGCGCATGAACGTCGGTCAGATTCTGGAAACCCATCTTGGCTGGGCGAGTCATGGCATCGGGACACAGGTCACGGAGATCATGAACCGCATCCGTCATGGCGCGACCGATCTGGAACCTCTGAAGGCGAAGCTGAAAGAAGTTTACGGTGACGACGAATATGAGGAAAAAATCTCCGGCATGTCGGATGAGCAGTTCCTTGAACTCGGCGGAAACCTGCGCAACGGTGTGCCTATGGCAACGCCGGTGTTTGACGGCGCCAAGGAAGAGGATATCAACCGCCTGCTGACAATTGCCGGTCTGGACACATCAGGTCAGGTAACCCTGATCGACGGCCGTACTGGTGAGACCTTTGATCGGAAGGTGACTGTGGGCTATATTTATATGTTGAAGCTCCATCATCTGGTCGATGACAAGATTCATGCGCGGTCTATCGGACCTTACAGCCTCGTCACCCAGCAGCCGCTGGGCGGTAAGGCGCAGTTCGGCGGACAGCGTTTCGGTGAAATGGAAGTCTGGGCTCTGCAGGCATATGGCGCCGCCTACACCCTGCAGGAAATGCTAACGGTTAAATCTGACGACGTTGCCGGCCGGACGAAGGTCTATGAAGCCATTGTCCGCGGTGACGATACGTTCGAAGCCGGTATTCCGGAAAGCTTCAATGTTCTGGTCAAGGAAATGCGCTCCTTGTGCCTGAATGTCGAACTTTCGCAAATAGGCTACTGATTTTGAGACGTCCCGGTGAGAGCCGGGACAGCTCGACAGGTCGGTTACAGACAGTTATTTTTTAGGCCGCAATTATTGCGCCTCCCGGGAACACCGGGGTTAAATAGGAGAGATGGTCCATGAATGAGTTGATGAACCTTTTTGGTCAGCCACAGGGCACTCAGGCTTTTGATGAAATCCGCATTTCGATAGCATCACCGGAGCGGATACGGTCCTGGTCCTTTGGTGAGATCAAAAAGCCCGAAACCATCAATTACCGAACCTTCAAGCCGGAAAAGGATGGCCTTTTCTGCGCGCGGATCTTTGGTCCGATCAAGGATTACGAATGCCTCTGCGGCAAATATAAACGCATGAAATATCGCGGGATCACCTGCGAGAAATGCGGCGTTGAAGTCACGCTCTCAAAGGTGCGCCGCGAACGCATGGCGCATATCGAGCTTGCGTCCCCGGTCGCTCATATCTGGTTCCTGAAGTCACTGCCGTCCCGGATCGGCCTGCTTCTTGACATGACGCTGAAAGACCTGGAGCGTATTCTCTATTTCGAAAACTACGTCATTATCGAGCCGGGCCTGTCGCCGCTCAAGCAGTTCCAGTTGATGAGCGAGGAAGAATACCTCGACGCGCAGGATGAATATGGTGAGGACGCCTTTACCGCCGGGATCGGCGCCGAGGCAATCCGTGATATTCTCGCCAGCCTTGATCTTGAAACCATCCGCGAGGAAATCCGCGAGGAAATGGCGACAACGACCTCCGAGGCAAAACCGCGAAAACTTGCCAAGCGCCTGAAGATCATCGAAGCCTTCATGGAATCTGGCAACCGTCCGGAATGGATGATCCTGCAGGTGATTCCGGTTATTCCGCCGGAACTGCGTCCGCTGGTACCGCTTGATGGCGGTCGCTTTGCGACTTCGGATTTGAACGACCTGTATCGCCGGGTAATCAACCGGAACAACCGCCTGAAACGCCTGATCGAGCTGCGCGCGCCGGACATTATTGTCCGAAACGAAAAGCGCATGCTGCAAGAATCTGTCGATGCGCTGTTCGATAACGGCCGTCGCGGCCGGGTTATCACCGGCGCCAACAAGCGCCCGCTGAAATCCCTCTCCGACATGCTGAAAGGCAAGCAGGGCAGGTTCCGTCAGAACTTGCTCGGTAAGCGCGTCGACTATTCCGGCCGTTCGGTTATTGTGGTCGGACCGGAGCTGAAGCTGCATCAATGCGGCCTGCCGAAAAAGATGGCGCTGGAGCTGTTCAAGCCCTTTATCTATGCGAAACTTGAACTCAAGGGCATGGCGGCGACCGTCAAGATGGCGAAGAAGCTTGTTGAGAAGGAACGCCCTGAAGTCTGGGATATTCTCGAGGAAGTTATTCGCGAGCATCCCGTGCTTCTCAACCGGGCGCCGACGCTCCATCGTCTCGGCATTCAGGCATTTGAGCCCGTGCTGATCGAAGGCAAGGCAATCCAGTTGCATCCGCTCGTCTGCACGGCTTTTAACGCCGACTTCGACGGTGACCAGATGGCGGTCCATGTGCCGCTGTCGCTGGAAGCGCAGCTCGAAGCCCGTGTGTTGATGATGTCGACAAACAATATCCTCAGCCCCGCAAGCGGCAAGCCGATCATCGTGCCGAGCCAGGACATCGTCCTCGGCATCTATTACCTGACCATGGATATCGCCAATGAGCCGGGCGAGGGGATGATCATTGCCGATGTGGCGGAAGCCCAGCATGCGATCGACAATAAAGTCCTGACCCTGCACAGCAAGATCAAGACCAAGATCACCATTACGCAGGAAGATGGGTCGGAAGTTCGCAAGCTTGTCGAAACGACGCCGGGCCGGATGCTGATCGAGGAAATCCTGCCCAAAAATGCGAAAATCAGCTTCGATCTGATCAACCGCCTTCTGACGAAGAAGGAAATCACCCAAGTGATTGACGAGGTCTATCGTCATTGCGGTCAGAAAGAGACTGTTATCTTCGCTGACCGGATCATGGGTCTCGGGTTCTCCCATGCCTGCCGCGCCGGTATTTCTTTTGGTAAGGATGACATGCGCATTCCGGCCTCAAAGGACAAGCTGGTCGAGGACACACGTAAACTTGCCGAAGAGTATGAACGGCAATATTACGATGGTCTGATCACCCAGGGTGAGAAGTACAACAAGGTCATTGACGCCTGGTCACAATGCACGGACAGGGTCGCGGACGAGATGATGAAGGTCATTGAGGCCGTGGAAATGGATGAGAACAACCGGCAGGTCGGTATTAATTCCATCTTCATGATGGCCAACTCCGGTGCCCGTGGCTCCGCGGCGCAGATGAAGCAGCTTGCCGGTATGCGCGGCCTGATGGCCAAGCCGTCCGGTGAAATTATCGGGACGCCGATTATCTCCAACTTCAAGGAAGGTTTGAGCGTTCTTGAGTACTTCAACTCCACCCATGGCGCCCGTAAGGGCCTTGCGGATACGGCGCTTAAAACGGCCAACTCCGGTTACCTCACCCGGCGTCTCGTCGATGTCGCGCAGGATTGCGTGGTGATCGTTGAGGATTGCGGCACGGAAAAAGGCGTGACGGTCCGCGAAGTTGTCGAGGGTAGCGATATAATCGCGACCTTGAGCGATCGTCTGCTTGGCCGGACGGCGGCTGTCGACGTCATCAATCCGGTGACAGGCGAGGTGATTGTTGCTGGCGGCGAAATGTTTGACGAGGCTTCGTCCTTGCTTGCAGAAACCAGCGGAGTTGAGCAGGTTCTGATCCGCTCCGTTCTGACGTGTGAAACCAAGGGCGGCATCTGTGCCAAGTGTTATGGACGCGATCTGGCCCGCGGAACGCCGGTCAATATCGGTGAGGCTGTCGGTGTTATTGCGGCTCAGTCCATCGGCGAGCCCGGTACCCAGCTGACCATGCGGACATTCCATATTGGCGGAACGGCGCAGGTCGCGGAAGTTTCCTCGATCGACGCGTCTCATGACGGTACCATCAAAATTGAAAACCGCAATGTTGTGGTTAACAGCAGTGGGCATCCCGTCGTCATGGGCCGGAACTCGGAGCTTGTCCTCGTTGACAGTAACAACCGCGAGCGTGCCCGCCACCGGGTTAATTACGGCACCCGGTTGCTGGTCGATGAAGGGGCGGAAGTCAAGAAGGGCGACAAGCTTGCGCAATGGGATCCGTTCACCACGCCGGTGATCACGGAACTTGAAGGTACGGTAAGCTATAAAGACCTCGTTGGTGGCGTTTCCATGGCGGAACAGGTCGACGAAGCAACGGGTATCACCCGGAAAATAGTCGTTGATTGGAAAGCTCAGCCGAAGGGAAGTGATCTGCGTCCGCGGATCACGCTCAGGACGCAGGATGGCGAACTGCTGACCTTGCCAAGTGGTCATGAGGCCCGTTACTTCCTGCCGGTCGACGCCATTTTGTCGGTCGAGGATGGTGCGGATGTGCAGGCCGGTGACGTTCTGGCCCGTATCCCGCGCGAAGGCTCCAAGACTAAGGATATCACCGGCGGTCTGCCGCGGGTCGCCGAACTGTTCGAAGCGCGTCGCCCGAAAGACCATGCCATTATTGCCGAGGCCAATGGCTTCGTCGAATTTGGCAAGGACTATAAATCGAAACGCCGCGTATCGATACGCCCCGAAGAGGAAGGTGCGGAGCCGATCGAGTATCTTATTCCGAAAGGCAAGCATCTTGCGGTCAATGAGGGGGACTATGTCCGTGTCGGCGACTATCTCCTCGATGGCAACCCGGCGCCGCATGACATTCTGAAGGTTCTTGGGGTTGAGGCGCTTGCCAACTTCCTGATCAATGAAATACAGGATGTGTACCGTCTGCAGGGCGTGAAGATCAACGACAAGCATATTGAAGTGATCTGCCGTCAGATGCTGCAGAAGGTTGAAATCGAAAAGTCCGGCGACAGTACGTTCCTGATTGCCGAACAGATCGATCGCGAAGAGTTTGACGCGCAGAACGAGAAGCTTGTTGCCGCCGGGAAAGAGCCTGCAGTAGGAAGCCCGATCCTGCTCGGCATCACAAAGGCAAGCCTGCAGACCAACTCCTTTATCTCCGCCGCGTCCTTCCAGGAAACGACACGGGTGCTGACTGAGGCGGCGGTCGCCGGCAAGAAGGATACTCTGATGGGATTGAAGGAGAATGTCATCGTTGGCAGATTGATCCCGGCCGGAACGGGCTCTCAGATGAACCGCCTGAAAATGCTGGCTGCAAAGCGCGACCGGGAAATTCAGGAAAATGCCGAGGCTCATGTCGAGATGCTGACACCGGAAGTTTCCGAAGAAACATCCGCCGCGGAGTAATTGTGTAAGAATCATTTATATTCCGGCTGAAACCGGCTCTTAAATGAGGAAAAATGTGAGACGGCGCTCCTTATCGGGCGCCGTTTCTCGTTTGAGAATATCTGTATGCGGACCTGGAAGTGGTTTTCCCTGCCGAAAATACCATAAATTGGCCTTAGTCGACCCCAGATAGGGATGTTGGGGAGGTCAAATCCGGCGGCTTTCAGAGATTAATGAAAAGGCAATCTTTTCTGCTTGACTGGGCAAGGCCTCACCCATATATTGCGCGCTCCTGACAACAGTAGTGTTCTTTTTTTTCCGTGTGTCGTCGGGATTTTGTCAAAAAACACACGTGTTAAGTCTCTTCGGGTGGACGCAAAAAATCCTGACCGCGAGCAGAGCCGCAGCTGCGCGCGGCTGTGCTATTTGCGGTAACGAATGATAGGAAGAAGAATGCCTACTATTAATCAGCTGATTAGAAACCCCCGCAAGGCGCCGGTTTCGCGTAATAAAGTGCCCGCCATGGAGGCGTGCCCGCAGAAACGTGGTGTTTGCACAAGAGTTTATACAACGACGCCGAAGAAGCCGAACTCGGCTTTGCGTAAAGTCGCCCGCGTGCGCCTGACCAACGGTTTTGAAGTAACAAGTTATATTCCCGGTGAAGGCCATAACCTTCAGGAGCATTCGGTCGTTCTGATCCGTGGTGGTCGTGTAAAGGACTTGCCGGGTGTTCGTTATCATATCATTCGTGGTGTGCTGGATACGCAAGGCATTGCGGATCGCCGCCAGCGTCGCTCCAAATATGGCGCGAAGAAGCCTAAATAAGGAATTAATCGGATGTCACGTCGTCACGCCGCAGAAAAACGCGAAGTTCTCCCGGACGCTAAATTTGGGGATGTTGTTCTGACCAAGTTCATGAACTCCCTCATGTTCGATGGAAAAAAATCCACGGCCGAAGGGATCGTTTATGGCGCCTTCGATATTATTGAAAAAAAGACCGGGTCCAGCCCTGTCGAGGTTTTTCATGAAGCGCTTGAAAAAGTGAAGCCGGACATCGAAGTCCGTTCCCGCCGGGTTGGCGGCGCGACGTACCAGGTGCCGGTTGAAGTGCGCTCGGAGCGTGGGCAGGCGCTCGCCATTCGCTGGTTGATCGCAAGTGCGCGCAAGCGCTCGGAGGTCACCATGGTTGACCGGCTGTCAGGCGAACTTCTTGATGCGTCGAACGAGCGTGGTGGCGCCGTTAAGAAACGCGAAGATACGCACAAGATGGCGGAGGCGAACCGCGCCTTTGCTCATTATCGCTGGTAACAGAATTTAATTACGCAAGTTTGATCTAGGATTTCGGATATGGCACGTAAAACGCCCATCGAAAGATACCGCAACATCGGGATTATGGCCCATATTGACGCCGGTAAAACGACGACAACGGAACGCATTCTGTACTATACGGGTGTGTCTCACAAAATTGGTGAGGTCCACGATGGCGCGGCGACAATGGACTGGATGGAGCAGGAGCAGGAACGCGGCATTACGATTACGTCCGCGGCGACAACCTGTTTCTGGAAGGATCACCGCATCAACATCATCGATACGCCTGGCCATGTGGACTTCACGATTGAAGTCGAGCGGTCCTTGCGCGTTCTTGACGGTGCCGTGGCTGTTTTTGATGCTGTTGCGGGTGTTGAGCCGCAGTCGGAAACGGTATGGCGTCAGGCTGACAAATACCGTGTGCCGCGCATGTGCTTTGTCAACAAAATGGACCGCACGGGCGCCAATTTCTACCGTTGCGTCGAAATGTTCAAGACCCGTCTCGGCGCCAAGCCGCTTGTTGTGCAATTGCCGATCGGCTCGGAAGCTGATTTTGAAGGTATCATCGACCTGATCCGGATGAAGGAAGTTATCTGGAACGGTGAAGAAATGGGTGCGTCCTTCGAGTACCGCGATATTCGCGCGGATCTTGCGGAGCAGGCAGCGGAGTACCGTATCGCAATGCTGGAAACAGCGATCGAAACGGATGAGGCTGTTCTGGAAGCGTATCTTGAAGGCACCGAACCGGATGAGGCAACTCTTCGCCGCTGCATTCGTAAGGGAACCCTGGCGGCAATTTTCGTGCCCGTTTTGACCGGAACTGCCTTCAAGAACAAGGGTGTGCAGCCTCTTCTGGACGCCGTCGTTGATTTCATGCCGTCGCCGACAGATGTTGGCGGTACTCACGGGATCGACATCAAGACGGAAGAGGACATTATCCGTCTTCCTTCTGACAGTGAACCTTTTGCCGGCCTTGCTTTCAAGGTGATGACGGACCCGTTTGTCGGGTCATTGACGTTCGTTCGGGTCTATTCCGGTGTTCTGGAAGCCGGAACGCAGACCATGAATTCCGTCAAGAATACGCGTGAACGCGTCGGCCGGATGCTGCAAATGCATGCCAACAGTCGCGAAGACGTGAAAGAAGCCCGCGCTGGTGACATTGTCGCTATTGCCGGTCTGAAGGACACGACGACGGGCGATACGCTTTGTGATGCGGGCAAGCCGGTCATTCTGGAGCGGATGGAGTTCCCGGAACCCGTGATCGAGATTGCGGTTGAGCCAAAGACGAAAACCGACCAGGAAAAAATGGGTGTCGCCCTGAACCGCCTTGCCAAGGAAGATCCTTCTTTCCGCGTGAGCACTGACCATGAAAGCGGTCAAACGATCATTAAGGGCATGGGCGAATTGCATCTGGACATCATTGTCGATCGCATGAAACGCGAATTTGGCGTTGAAGCCAATATCGGCGCGCCGCAGGTTGCCTACCGTGAAAGCATCACGAAACTGGCGGAGCTTGATTACACACATAAGAAACAGTCGGGTGGTTCGGGCCAGTTTGCCCGTATCAAGCTGGTTGTCCAGCCGGGCGAGCCGGGTGCAGGTTTCACATTCGGTGACAGCATCACGGGTGGATCGGTTCCGAAAGAATATATCCCCGGCGTTGCGAAAGGCGTCAAGGATATCATCGATACTGGCGTGCTTGCCGGCTTCCCGCTGATTGACGTTGATGTCAAGCTGGTTGATGGCGCGTATCATGACGTTGACAGTTCTGTCATGGCATTTGAAATCGCCGGCCGGGCGGCCATGCGCGAGATTGCCCGCATGGCGGGGCTTCGTCTGCTGGAGCCGATGATGAAAGTCGAGATTGTGACGCCAGACGAATATATCGGCGATGTTATGGGCGACTTGAACAGCCGCCGCGGTCAGGTGACCGGAACAGAACCGCGCGGTGTCGCGCAAGTCGTAAATGCTATGGTCCCGCTTGCCAATATGTTTGGTTATGTGAACAACCTTCGTTCCATGACGCAAGGGCGGGCAACATTTTCCATGGTATTCGACCATTATGAACCAGTGCCACAGCATGTGTCAGACGAAGTTCTGGCGAAGTTGGCATAACGAAAAGCTAAGGCAGCCGGAAATAACGGAGAGAACCAATGGCCAAAGAGAAATTTGATCGTAGTAAACCACATTGCAACATCGGGACGATTGGTCATGTTGACCATGGGAAGACGACGTTGACGGCGGCGATCACGAAGATAATGGCGGAAGCGAGCGGCGGGAAGTCGTTTGCG
>JAIOYL010000076.1 GCA_021741195.1 Sneathiella sp.
AGGAAGGCCTGAGGCTGGAAGGAAAGCGATGAATGCAATGAGTTACCCACCTACGGTCATCGATGGCGCCGAGACAACCTGCCAGTTGTTCTGGCAGCGGGTGAAGAAATACGGCTCGAAGGTCGCCATGCGCGAAAAGGATTTCGGAATCTGGCAGAGCATTAGCTGGAACGAGTATGGAGAAAAAGCGCGCGCGTCGGGGCTCGGATTGGTATCGCTTGGTCTGAAGCGTGGGGAAACAGTCTCAATTTTGAGCGATAACAATCCGGAATGGCTCTTTCTGGATATGGGCATTCTGGGAGTTGGAGGGGTCAGCAACGGCGTTTACACTACGGATAGTTCCAAGCAGGTGGAATATCTGTGCCGCGATTCCAGAACCAGAATTTTTGTCGCGGAAAATGAAGAGCAGCTGGACAAGATCCTCGAAGTGCGCGAACAGTTGCCAGAGCTCTTGAAAATCGTTGTCCTTGACATGGAGGGCCTGAGAGATTTTGACGACGAGATGGTTATCAGCATTGATGATCTGTATCGTCTCGGTGAGGCGTTTCACAAGGAAAACCCAGATTTCTGGGAAGAGCAGATTGCGCTTTCCAAACCCAACGATCTGGCCATTCTGATCTATACTTCCGGGACAACGGGGCCACCTAAGGGCGCGATGATTTCGCACCGGAACCTGATGTTCCAGATTTCCAATCTTAGTCCAATCGTCGGGTTCGGGTCAACTGATGAGCAATTATCTTTTCTGCCGCTTTGCCATGTTGCGGAACGGTCCTTTAGTGTTTTCTTGCCGCTCTTTTCCGGATCCGTGGTCAATTTTGTGGAGGGTCCGGATACGGTCCCGGAAAATATCCGTGAAGTATCGCCGACCATCTTTTTCGCTGTCCCGCGCATCTGGGAAAAATTCTACTCTGCCATAACCTTGCAGTTGAAGGAGGCGACCGCCTTTGAACAATATGCCTATAAGCTGGCGATTGGGGCCGGACAGGAAATTGCGGAATGCAAGATAAACGGCAAAACACCAAACTCATGGCAGAATTTTAAATTCTGGCTGGCGGATCATCTGGTCCTCAAGAATATCAAACGCCTCCTCGGACTTGACCGGGCCCATTATCTTGGCACCGGCGCGGCGCCGATCTCACCTGACCTCATCAAATGGTATCTGGCGCTTGGCCTGAATATGTATGAGGTCTATGGACAGACGGAAAATGTTGGTGTGGCAACAACAAATCTTGATGGTCATTTCAAACTCAGCACCGTCGGTATTGCTGCCCCAAATACTGAGGTGGGTATTTCCGACGCGGGAGAAATTTTGCTCAAAGGACCGCATGTTTTCATGGGCTACCTGAACCAGCCCGAAAAAACAGCGGAAACGGTCGTTGATGGCTGGTTGCATACGGGTGATGTTGGTTATGTCGATAACGAAGGCTTCGTCAAAATCACGGATCGTATGAAAGATATCATTATCACGGCAGGCGGTAAGAATATCACCCCGTCCGAAATCGAGAATCAGTTAAAGTTTAGCCCTTATATATCGGATGCCGTGGTCATTGGCGACAAGCGGAAATATCTCACATGCCTCATTATGATCGATCATGAGAATGTCGAGAAATTTGCGCAGGATAAGGATGTCCCTTTCACTAATTTTCAGAGTCTCTGCAAATCCTCGGAAGTTTTAAGCCTGATCCGGGATGAAATGGAGAAGGTCAACAAGAACTTTGCCCAAGTGGAAACAATAAAGGAGTTCAGGCTGATCGAAGAAATACTTACAGCCGAAGATGACGAGCTGACACCAACTATGAAGTTAAAACGCTCCTTTGTGAACACCAAGTACAAGAATCTGATTGATACCATGTATTGATGCGACTTGTATTTCACGAGAGGTGTAAGAAATTGTATAGTACAATGTTAATAAATTTAATTGGGAGGAAGAAAATGAAACGAAGAAGTTTTATACAAATCTCGCTTGCGGCTGCCGTAACAATGGTTGCAGCATTAGCAGGATCCATTACCATCGCTCAGGCGGATCAGGGCATCTATCCAGATAAGATCGTTCTCGGCTCTCATCAACCGCTGTCCGGCCCGGTCGCCCTTTGGGGCGTGCCGGTCACGAACGGCATGCGGATGGCAGTCGATGAAGTAAACGAGAAGGGTGGAATCAACGGGCGAAAAATCGAGCTTATCGTCGAAGATTCAGCCTATCAGCAAAATAAAGCGGCTCAGGCTGGTGACAAGCTTTTGAAAAAGGACAAGGTTTTTGCTCTTGTCGGTGCTCTCGGAACGCCGCCGAATATGGTCACCATGCCACGTGCCCTTAAAATGGGTGTGATGAATATTTTTCCGGTTACCGCAGCCAATGAAATGTATGAACCTTATGACAAGCTGAAATTTGCAGGTTTCACTCCCTACAGCGACCAGATGCAGGCAGCGGTCAAGTATTTTGTTGATAACAAGGGCGTTAAAAAGATTGGTGTCATCTATCAGGACGACGATTTTGGGAAGAACGTGCTTCATGGCTGTGAAGATCAGGCGAAAGCAATGGGGTTGCCGGAAGTTGTTAAAACCAATTTCAAGCGCGGTGCCAAAGACTTCTCATCACAGATCGCCCAGTTGAAATCCGAGGGCGTGGAACTGGTGTGTCTTGGGACCATTATCGGCGAGACAATCGGCAGCATGGCAACGGCCAAGAAAATCGGCTATGACCCCATTTTTGTGGTTAGCTCGGCCGGTTATGTCCCTGAAAATATCACGCTGGCCAAAGGCTTGACAGAAGGTCTTTATGGAACCGGCCAGACCCCGATCCCTTATTATGAAGACGCCACGCCGGAAGTAAAAGCCTGGATGGATGACTATAAAAAGCGCTTTGATAAAGATGCGGTTTTGCAGTCTCTCGCCGGTTATGATGCGATGCATGTATTCTTAATGGCGATTCAAAAGGCCGGTCCTGATGTGACGGCTGAAAAAGTTGCGGAAGCCATCGAGAGCATCAAGGATTACCAAAATATCTTTGGCGGCGCGCCATACAGTTTCTCTGCTGAAGATCATCTTGGACCGGATGCACGTAACAGCGCACGTCTTTCTCAGGTCGTTGGCGACAAATGGAAGCTGATCGGTCCAATTAGCTACTAATCTCGTCATGAGGGAACAGATGACCCGGCTTTCGAGCCGGGTTTTTTGTTTGTTATACGCAGCTGGTATTTTGCGCGATAAGGTCGAGATACAGTTTCTGGATCTGGGCCATCACCGGGCCTATTCCGTCATGTATGCCAATGGCCTTCCCGTCTATCCTGGCCTCATCCCTTGGAACAATCTTGTCATTGGCATGGATTTTTATGTTCCGGTTGCGCTGGTCTTCCTCTGCGTCATGGTTACTGTGACTGCTCACATTTTTGCAGTGATCCGAACCCTTTGTCGCCCTGGAAAGGTGAAACCCTCTTGGTCGTGAGAGATCCGATTTATTGCCTGCTCCTCGCGGCGCGCCAGGTGCTAATCATGAGAATGATAGCACATCCAATAAATAGTAAGGGGGCGTCCCAATCCGAGTCGATGGGTAAATTCGGAACCTCGAGGATGCCAAAAGCGATCCACAGAATGATTGCAACGGAAAACCAGACATCATCGACGAACAGCGAGAATAGCTCAGCAAGGGCGGCCATTATCCATTTCATGACATTTCCTCCGAAAGGGCGGCGCGACGAGCGATTTGAACCGCCAGCAACGCCGCGATCAGGAAGCCGACGATCAGGCCGATTATTGACAGATCCTCCCCAGGCCATGAAAGGCCTGCGCCCTCACCAATCCAGAAGACGCCAAATCCGGACAGCAGAACGCCGACAACAAATTTCAGGGTGTTTTCGGGAACCGTTGCGAGGGGTTTGTGAATTGCGATACCGGCAATGACGACAATTAAGAGGGCTGCACCAGCACCAACAGCGGCCGGGACAAGCGTCTTGCCCGTCGATCCAACCGCAATAACGATGAAAATGACCTCCAGTCCCTCAAGGACGACGGCCTTAAAACTGGTAACCAGAGCGAAGGGATCCCAGGTACCGACGGATCGGCTGGCAGTTTGCATCAACTTCGTTTCCTCGGCGAAAATTGCAGTTTCATCGTGAAGTGCAATGACGCCAGCGGAACGGAGGACGGCTTTGCGCAGCCACCGCATCCCGAACAGCAGAAGCAATATTCCGACAGCAAGCTGAAGCCACGTGATAGGTATGGCAGCGAGGAGAGGCCCGAAGATGATCGCGAGCACGACAAGCAGGACTGTCCCTGCTGCGCCGCCGATAAGGGCAGGCCGCCAGCCTCGCACCGTTCCCACCGCAAGAACGATGGTCAGCGCTTCAACAAATTCCACCGTTGAAGCAAGGAAGGCGGCAATTGCCGCTGTTGCGGCTGACGGCGTGATGCCGAGAGGGATCATATCCATGATGTTTTTCTCATTGCTGCGTGAACGGGTAAAGAGCAATAAATGTTGTATTTACGACAAAATATATATATTATGTAGCATGAGCAACATTTAATTTCAATAGGGATTTTGGATTATGGCCGAGCCAACCTTTGCTGAAAGAGTGACGGCTTCAATTTTGGAAATTCGCCCGGCCGAGCAACGGGTCGCCCGCTTTTTTCTCGATAACCGCGAAGAGACTCTTATTAATTCGGCATCCTCTCTTGCTGGGATGGTTGGCACCAGCGACGCAACGGTTATTCGCACAGTAAAAGCACTCGGTTTCTCCGGAATGGAGGAGTTGCGGAGATTTCTGGCCGCTGACATGCGGAATAATCCGACTCCGTCCAGCAGACTGGCGCGGACGTTGACTGGAGTCGGCAGTGATTTAATTTCCGCGCTTGATATGACGGTTGATATCCATCAAAAGGCGCTTGAGCGTTTGCGCCATGATATTACACCGGAAAGCTTTGAAAAGACGGTTCGGCACATAGTCGCTGCCAAACGAACCTATATTTTCGGTATCGGCCCTTCAAGTGCGATGGCGTCCTATTTTTCCATTCAACTTGAACGTTTTGGAATTGAAGCGACACCCCTGACACAGACGGGGCTTCTCCTTGCGGATCAATTACTGCGCCTTGAGGAAAATGATCTGATGATGATTTTCGCCTATGGACGAATATATTCGGAGTTGGAGACGATATTGGATCATGCGGCGCGCTGCAATGTCCCGGTCATTCTGTTTTCCGACACGCTTGGGGTAAAATTACGCAATCGGGTCGAGCAGGCTCTGACTGTTCAGCGCGGGCGCACCGATTTGCTCAGCATGCACACAACCACTCTCGGCCTCATTGAGGCATTGCTGCTCGGCATCGCTAAAGTACAACCTGAAAAGGCATTGGCCAGCCTTGAATTGCTGAATGAATTGAGGGCGAGTGTTTCTGGCAAGCGGATGGACCTCCCCGCCGCGTGAATACAGTATTCGTCAAAGCGAATTTCACATAAGATGAACAAGGTAATGATAACCTGACAACAGGAGAGAGCCACTCATGGACCTTGCTAAACCACATATGGATGTTGGATTGTATACCAATAATCGCGAAAAAATGTTGCAGTTTTGGCAAGATAAGGTTGGATTGCGGTTTGACCATCTGGGCAAGCTTGGCGGCGGGGTGCATCAGCTGCGTCATTTTCTGGGCGAGGGGCCAACCGGCCCAATCCTCAAAATTAATGCTGCCCGCGATCCGTTGCCGGAGGCGCAGGCCAGCGGCTACCGCGAACTACTGATTGCGAGGAGTGGTTGTGCAGCGCCCGAGCACCTTATCGATCCGGATGGTAACCGGTTGTCTCTGGTACCGCCGGGACACCTTGGCATAACCGGAATTGCAATGCGAATGGTCGTACGGGACCTAGACGCGTTCGATGATTTCTTTGGCCGTGTCCTTGGCTTGTCAGCAGGTCCGGACGTCGGCGCACATGCATATGCCTGCGGTCAAAGCTTCATTATGGCTGTTCATGATCCGGATACAGTGGGAGATGCTGTCCAGCTTGCCAAGGGATATCGCTACCTGACCGTGCAAATTTTCGATGCGGATAAGGAATATGACACCGTCATCAACCGCGGCGGAAACGAGGGAACGCTTCCGAAAACGTTGGGCACCACGGTGCGTTATGGATTTATTCGCGATCCGGATGGCAACTGGATTGAATTATCACAACGCTCGACCCTGACAGGCCCTATCGTAAATCCATAAGCGAATTTTACATATCTGCACCGTCGAACCTTTGATTACGATTAATGGGACATCAAGACCGGAATGGTCATATGCTCAAGAATATATTTCGTCGCTCCGCCAAAGATAAATTCGCGGCTGCGAGAATGACCATATCCGCCCATGACAAGCAGGTCTGCTCCCTTTTGTCCAGCGTATGACAGCAGTTCATCACCGACTGCGTGCTTGCTGTCCGAAATATTCTCTACAGTCACATTCACACCATGACGGGCAAGAGTCGTTGCGAGCTCGGCACCGACCAACTTTCCGCCTTTTCCTTCCTGTTTTTCCGGGTTAACGCAGTGTAACTGCACTTCCTTGGCGGATTCCAGAAACGGCAACGCATCGAATGTTGCGCGCGCTGCCTCCCGGGTGCCGTTCCAGCCCACCGCCACGAAATCGCCGACGGACTTGAAACTTCCCTTATGGGGGACGATCAGAACGGGCCTGCCGCTTTCCATCAGGACCATGCGCGGCACTTCGCCGGAATAGTCATCATCTATCGCGCTATCTGCCTGTCCAATGACAACCAAATCCGCTTCCTGACCTTGCTCGATGACCATATTCGCAATGCTCGGCGTTGGCGACTGCGCGACCCGCCACTCAGCTGACAAGCCTTCAACAGAAGTTGCCTTTTCAAATAATGCCTCTATCCTGCCGGCTTCTTCAAGATATATCTTTTTGCGCGACGCGAGTATCTCGACGGGGACCTCCATAGCTACTGCCGGATTGATCCAGACCTGCGGAACAACGAACAGACCGATAAGATGGGCGCCATTCTTCCTTGCCAGCATGACGGCGACTTTCAATAGCTCCTTCGCCTGTTTTTCATTCGTGAAATGGGCGAGAATAGTTTTATAATTCATAACAATACCTCCATGCAGCGTTGACGAAATTTCGTGTAAAAACAGTTAGCTAGCTACTGTGATGTAAATTTTTATCAACTAAGGATAATTTCCGGCAGCAAGAACAATAAGCCGTATTTTATTGGCATTTTAATTCTCAATATCGCACCAATTGCCGCCTGCTGCCGGTCCTTCCCTCAATTTTTGGCTTACTGGATTTTTACCTTGCGCTTCTTGGTTTTGACTTCAGCGGGCTTGGGCATATTGATTGTCAATACACCCTTGTCGAACTTTGCATCGACCTTGTCGGCATCGATTTCATAGGGCAGAGGAATGGTCCGTTGAAACATGCCATATGTCCGTTCGACGAGGTGATAGTTTTTGGATTTATCTTCCTTTTCCGCCTTTTTTTCTGCCTTTATCGTCAGGCCCGAATTATCGACGGAAACATCTATATCTTTTTCTTCCACGCCCGGCAGTTCCGCCGTCACATGAATGGCATTATCCGTTTCGGAAATGTCGACACGTGGCATCAAACCGTTGCGACCGTTTTTCAACCAAACATCGGATACGAGAGGCAGTCTTTGGTTGAAATCTCCGAAAACACGATCAACTTCATTCTGGAGAACTTCAAATGGATTATAATTTTCCTCACGGCCGCCCCAGATGCTTGGGATTAATGATTTCATGGTCATTTTTCGCTCCTGTTATGAATGAAATTTCTACCCTGAAGTGACGTTTTGCCAACCTTCATTGTCGCTATGTTACATGACTTGAATTTAATATAATTGATATGAATCAATTGGCAAAAATTATTCCCTGAAACGGGCGTGGAACGCATTCCTCAGCAAAGCAGGTCTTTGGGCTCACCAGTCGGGTGAGTCTCCATTCGCAACAGGGTTCAGATATTCTCGAAATTCCCGCCCCTGCCTTTCCCGGCAGCGAAGCGTGCTGCTCCGGCCTGGCTTTCCTCCGCGAGGGGTTTGAGGCCGCCCCTGGCTTCGTTGACAAGTGCGGTGGGAAGATCCATACCCCATTGCTCATATGAGGAACGGCGGTCCGCCTTCATGCATGCTTGTGGAAATTTGGCAATCTCTCTCGCGAGCTCTTCGGCAGCGGCGCGCGCATGCCCCGCTGCTACGACCCGGTTCGCAAGTCCGAAACCGAGCGCTTCTTCGGCGTCGACGGCCCGGCCCGTCAGGATCATGTCGAGCGCCCGGCTTTGACCTATGAGGCGAGGCAAGCGTACGGTGCCACCGTCAATCAACGGAACGCCCCATCTGCGGCAGTAGACGCCGAAAATGGCGGTGGTGGAGGCAACACGCAGATCGCACCACAAAGCGAGCTCCAGTCCACCGGCGACGGCGTGGCCTTCGACGGCCGCAATGACGGGCTTTGAGAGCAATGCCCGTGTTGGTCCCATCGGTCCCTCACCCTCCGGATCCCGCTGGATCCTTGGACTGCCTTCTGCTGCGACCTTCAGGTCATAGCCCGCACAGAAGGTGCCTTCCGCGCCGGTCAGGATGGCGACTGACAGACTATCGTCGGCGTCAAACTCTTCGAAAGCCGACCGTAACTCTAGCACCGTTTTCGGATTAACCGCATTGCGGGCTTCGGGGCGATTGATGGTTATTGTGCAAATAGCGCCGCCGCGTTCAATGATCAGGTTCATGGATGCCCCCTTTGTTTTTGTTGGTCTTACAGCGTGCCAGAAACTATAGTGCGTGTTGTTCCATATTCCCATGGGTTGGTTCAAAAAACATTGGCATTGGCATTAACGAAAAAATAAAGTGGGATGTCCCGAATGTACAAATTTCAACTGTCTGAATCCCTGGTCCCTGCGCAAGACGATGATGTGGTTCTTGAAACAACAGTCGGCGGGTTGCTTCGCGATATGGCAGGCCAACGCCCCGATGCTACTGCGTTGGTCGAAATCGACATGGATGGCGAGGTTGGACGCAAGTGGACTTTTAGTGAATTGTTGCAAGAGAGCGAAAAGCTTGCCCATGCGCTGGCCTCCCGTTTTGAAACCGGTGAGCGGATAACGGTCTGGGCGCCGAACATCCCCGAATGGGTGTTGATGGAATATGCCTGTGCCTTCGCGGGGCTAGTCCTGGTTACAGCCAATCCCTCCTACCAGGCAGCGGAACTGCGGTATGTATTGGAGCAATCAGGATCGGTCGCGCTTTTCTCCGTCTCGAGCTATCGTGGCAATCCAATGGCGGAGATCGCGCAGACGGCGACGGAAGGGCTGAACGCAATTCGCGAGACCGTCAATCTAGAGGATAAGACGGCGCTTTTCCGTGTTGATGGAGGTGCTCCGGTGCTGCCGACCGTTGCTGCAGGGGACGCTGCTCAGATCCAGTATACCTCCGGAACAACTGGCTTTCCCAAAGGTGCCGTTCTTACCCATCGCGGGCTGACCAATAATGCCCGCTTTTTTGCCCGCCGTACGAATTCCGGGCCGGAATCGGTTTGGGCCAATTTCATGCCCATGTTCCACACCAGCGGCTGCGGGATGATCACTCTTGGTTCGGTTCAGGCAGGCTGCAAAATGCTGATCGTGAAGCTTTTCGAGCCCGGCACTGTTCTACGGATGATTGAGCGTGAAAAAGTTACGGCGCTCCTTGGAGTGCCGACAATGCTGGTCGCCTTACTGGAAATGCTGCAGCATGAAAAACGGGACATCTCCTCCCTCGAAATTGCAATTTCAGGAGGGTCCATGGTGGCGCCAGAACTGGTGCGGAATGTGCTCGAAAAATTCGGTTGTTCTTTTGCGACCGTTTACGGGCAGACAGAGGCCTCACCGCTGGTAACGCAGCATTATCCCGATGACACTGTCGATGATATCTGCAACACGATAGGTCAGCCCATGCCGCAAACAAGTGTCTCCATCCGCAGCATCGGCGGCAACAAGGTCCTTCCGATTGATACCGTTGGGGAGATCTGCGTGAAGGGCTATTGCAATATGATCGGTTATAACGCGAATGAAACCGCCACCGCGGACGCCATTGATGCGGAGGGCTGGCTGCACACCGGCGATCTCGGCGCAATGGATAGCCGCGGTTATTGTCGTATTACAGGGCGGGTCAAGGAAATGATTATCCGGGGCGGAGAAAACATGTTCCCGGCGGAAATCGAAAATGTCCTGCTTGGGCATCCGCTGGTGGTCGAAGTGGCTGTGGTTGGATTGCCGGATGACAAATGGGGCGAAATCATTGCCTGCTTCGTTCGACCCGAGCCAAACCATGAGATCGACCCGCAGGACCTTCGCGCCTTCTGTCGGCAGCATCTGTCGCCGCAAAAGACCCCAGTTGTGTGGCGGACGGTCAGGTCCTTTCCGCTTACCGGTTCTGGCAAGATCCAGAAATTTGCGTTGCGTGACGCTTACCTTGCGGGCGACTATGGGTAATAGCAACAGGAGGATGTGGGCCCAGTTTTCTTGATCCGGCTGTAAAAACCGGATAACGGAAAATAATAAAAAAGGGAGATGGGAGATGGATTTTGGCTTTGATTTGCGGCGCATTGTAACCGGTCATAATGCGAAAGGCCGCTCGGAAATTACGCTTGATGGCCCGCCATCACGAAGAATTGGAAATCTGCGCGACATTTGGAACGAGGAGGGGCACAAGGTCGACAGTCATGATGTTTCGGACAGAGGAGCAATGCCTGTCAACCTCTCTCCTGTGGCGAATGGCAGTAATTTCCGCTGGTTTGCGGTTCAGCCCGCCGACCCGTCAATTAGCGAAGAAGAGATGCGGAAAATCGTCAAAGATCGATTTGCCGCCATGGGCGCCGCTCATGAGCAACCCGATACGACGCGCCATCCGGCGATGCATAAAACCGGAACAATAGACTATATCATTCTGCTCTCGGGTGAGGTGACACTGCTGCTGGATGATGATGAGACCGATCTCAAGCCGTTCGATGTTGTCGTGCAGCGCGGCACAAATCACGCGTGGGTCAACAAGGGGACTGAACCGGCCCTTCTCTGCGCGATCTTGATTGACGCGGAGATAGCATGAAATAGTAGACATATCATCTCAAATCAGCGACGGAAGTATAGTACTGAACAAGGTGCGACAACGATCAGGCCTGTCCAGTATCCACATATTAATCCTGAAATTGATTTAGAGTGATATTTTTTCGCTAAGGGATAACTCGCGATTTGCAAGTTCTGCGTCCAGTTGTTCAAATTCAGCGGGAATTGAGGTAAGCTGGCGTCGCTCCGCCTGAATGATAGTCCGAAAAGCTGTTGTCTTGAGAACCTCAATCCGGTCACGGCAGACCTTGTTGTCCTGATCGGGAAGTGCCGAGCAGACAATGTCAATCAGGCGCTCGACGCCATGCAACCTGCCCCATAAATAATCGTTTTCACGGACGTTGCGGCTGAAAAATCCAGCGAACCCTTCGAATCCCAGACCCTTCAAGCTTGCGCGCTTGCCGCCACCGCGGATGCCGGTGGCGTCCAGCGGGCTTATGCGGTCGACGCGTATTTCGTCAAACTCGCCGACGTTCCGCCAATTTGTAATGGAGAATGTCAGCACATCCCAATAGGCATAGCCAATATAGGCATGAAGAAGCTCTTGCCGTATCTGGCGGTTTGATGTCGCCGCCTTCTGGCGGCAGAGCAGATCTTCTACCGCAACGCAGGACTGATTGAGGCTCATTTGCCCGTTTAACCGGCCGATGATTTTATCGACACCGAGGAAATTGATTTCTGGACTGTTGTTGAAGAGGTTGGCGACGAGCGCCTCCATATCGGCACGTGTTTCTGCATCAATGAAACTACCGTCTCGGAAGGGTTGCAAAGTATCAAGTATTTCGTAGAGCCCGCGTTTGACAGCATTGAGACCTGCCGCGGATACATCTTTAAACTCACTCTCCAGCCGTGGATACAGCAGGTTGAGGCTGCGAACGACAAACCGTATCCGTCGATCCCGAAATCCAAGATCAAAATGGTCGAGGAACCTGAGCCATTCGGGATTGGATCCCTGTTCTGCGGGACCCTGGCGCTCGCGTTTGGTAATCCCTTTGGCGTCCGCCCAGGCGCGGAAGAGATCAACCAGGCGATGATACTCCCTGGATTCAAGCTTCAGTCCCAGGCAAGTCGTGACAAGCGAAAGAAAATAATCCACAGTGCTGTCGATCTTTAAATCCAGATAGCCCTCATAAAACAAGCCGACTTCGGCCATCACGGAACGATGCGCTCTTTGCCGCGCTTGTCGCACGGCGTCTGGACCTTCATCTGCGGCTTCTTCGGCGACAGCGTTGACCGCCATGTCTATCCGGGGGCGGGCCGATTCCATCATCAGTTTGACCCGCCGGATCCGATCATTATAGCCCCCGACAAAAGCAAGATCATCCCGGATAGGCTGACTTCTGGGCAAGCTGGACAGAGAACTGACCAAGGTGGGAATGAATTTCGGGGTTTTGGTATTGACATCAAATTCGTTATCGTCCGGATCGGGATCAATATAGATCAAGCGCCGATCCACTTCGCGAAAGGCAATCTGGTTTTTAATGGCGCCGATGGCTGCCGAAAATGGCTTGTTGTTAAGTACGCCGCCATCAATAAAATGGGAATTCTCGGGATTGATCCCTTGCCATCGATAGGCGGCGAAATTCTTGTCAAGAAACAGTTGTTTGCCCGCCCAGTCCCGGTTTTTGTTTCGCAACATTTCCTCTATTTCAAAGATTGTCGCGGGCGGAAAAGCGCCTGGATAAGAAGACGTTGCGCGGGCCGCGAAAACAAGACCCGGCAAGTGATCACGGTCGAAGTCACTTGAATTACCGGTCGACCTGCCACCGTAGTCGAATTGGAGCACCAGCCTGTGCTCTTTTTCACAAACAATATCCGGATCATGCAGGCGCAAATATTGCTGATGGCCGAAGAAGTCAGTAACCGTGACATAAAGATGAAGCTGCTGACCCGGTGGTATCAGGCTGCGGTTCCCCTCTCTCCCTTCATCCATCCCATCTATAGCTCGAAAAAACATGTCCGAGACAATGGAGCCGTCAAACGGCGGTTTGAACCATCTGGAGCGAAGGAACATGGAAATCTTTTTGCGCATTTCCTGATCAGGCGCAATTTCCTCCAGCCTTAGTTTGGAAAAAGTGCTGATGAAGGGAACCAGTACGGCCTTGGACCAGGCCTTCGCCCGCACCTTGTCCGCCATCATGAACTCCACGTCCCCTTCGTCCAGCCAGGCGTCCGTAACAGATTCTATATTCAGATCATGAGCCAATGCCCGCGACAGCGTGACGCCATTGATGCCGCCCGCCGACGCACCGGCGACAATGTCGACGATGACCCGAAGATCCATGTATTCACTAATCATTTTAAAGAGATCGAAATAGATCAGCTCGCTGTCCAAGCTATCGGATCGAACCGGGGATGCGTTCTGGTAGGCCGTAGTTCGTCGTTCGGCGAGGGAAGGGATCGCATGAAACGCTGCCGACGCTCTCACCAATTTAAGAATCTCCTTGGTGATGCCATGCATATATACGGCCAGTGAGGCGCCACCGTAACAGACGAGGGCGAGCCGCAGTTCCTTTTCCTTCATGAGTAAGAAGTCCCCCAATTCCCTGCAGCGATTGTATCGGGATATTGATCTGCTGGACACTTAAATTTGTCGTGCTAACCTAATCTTTGGTGAGAATGGCAATCCTTTTTTCTTGTCGTATAACGGCAACTCTGCAAGGCTGGTCACGGAACACCTGTAAAAAAAATAATTCGGGGATTGAACTCCGGGGAGAATAGAACATGCGTGTCATCATTATCGGCTGCGGAATTGCAGGTGCCGCCCTCTCACTAACCTTACAGCGCGCAGGCATTAGTCATCTGGTTTTGGAACAAGCGCACGAACTTAGTGAGGTTGGGGCCGGCTTGCAGCAGAGCCCGAACAGTATCCGGGTTCTGCGGTATCTTGGGTTGATAGAAGAATTGAAGCGTATCGGCGTCGCCCCTAAGGCGCATCTCTTCAAGGACTATGAAAGTGGCGAAGTTCTCCTGGAAACACCCCTCATGCCCAAGGTTGCGGATTATTTTGGCGCTCCGTATTACCATGTTCACCGCGCAGATCTGCTGGACATTATGGTCAAGGCGATGGATCCTGAGAATATCCGCCTTGATGTCAAGGCAACGAAACTCGTACAAATTGACAGAGGCGTTGAAGTGACGCTGAGCGACGGGACTGTCGAAAAGGGGGATGTCCTGATCGGGGCGGATGGCTTGCACTCGATTGTACGGCAGGAGTTTTTCTTGGCGGACAAACCCCGCCATTCCGGTTGTGTCGCTTGGCGCGGCCTCGTGCCGGTCAAGATTGCGCGCGATCTCGGCTTTGAGCAAAACTCCTATGTCTGGATGGGCCCTCATCGTTCCGCCGTGCTCTACTACGTGTGCGGCGGCGAACTTTTCAATTGGGTCGGTATTGGTCCCTATAGTGACAATGCCAAGGAATCCTGGCTGCAAACAGGATCGAGAGAGGCTGCGCTGAAAGAATATGCAGGTTGGAACTCCCAGATTACGGACCTGATCGCCGGGACTGATAGCCTTTTCATGACGGCGATGATTGACCGCGATCCGTTGGATGCGTGGGTGACCGATCGGGTTGCGCTGATGGGGGACGCTGCTCACGCTATGATGCCCTATCACGCGCAAGGCGCAGGACAAAGCATTGAGGATGCCTGGGTGCTTGGCCGAAGCCTTGAAATGGCCGAGGGCGATATCCCCGCCGCGCTCAAAAAATATGAAAGCCTGCGCTTGTCGCGTGCCAACCGCGTACAGCAACAATCGCGGGCGGCCGAGCACCTTTTCCATATGACTGACCCGGACGAAATTGCCCGCCGCAACGCGCGTTTTGCTAGGCATCAAAAAGAAGATCGGGATGGCTTTCCCATCGGTCAGCGCTGGCTTTTCTCCTGCGACGCCGAGAAGGCGGTCACTGGAACCGACGATGACTGGCGGGCGCTCAACTGGTAAGTGTTTCTATCCCTAAATCAAACAAACAAAGAACAAGAAGAAAGGCGAAATAATTATGTCAGGTCTCTATTATGAAGAATTTGAAGTCGGCATGGAGTTCAAACATGCCCTGACGCGCACCGTGACAGAAATGGATAATGTCATGTTCTGTGCAATGACCCATAATCCTCAACCTCTTCATCTCGACGAGGAGTTCGCGAAACAGACGGAATACGGGCAGCGTATCGTCAACAGCCTTTTCACCCTCGGTCTGGTGATAGGCGTGACGGTTGGCGAAACTACCCTCGGTACGACGCTTGGTAATCTCGGCATGACCGACATTCGCTTCGTCAACCCCGTGTTTCATGGCGATACAATCCGCGTCGTGACGCGGATCAAGGAGATGCGTGAGAGCAAGTCGCGTCCCACCGCGGGCCTCGTCGTATTCGAGCATATCGGCTATAACCAGCGCGATCAGGAAATCGCTTATTGCGTTCGCACGGGACTTATGAGGAAGCGGCCATGAAGATAATCCGGTCCTGGTTGTTTGTCCCGGGCGATAATGAGCGCAAACAGGAAAAGGCGCGCGATAATGCGGCCGATGCCCTTATCCTCGATCTTGAGGATTCTGTCGCCGATGACCGGCAGGAAATTGCCCGGAAAATCGTGGCGAGTTACCTCAAGGCCAATCCCGACCGATCGCGTCAGCAGCTTTGGGTCCGGATAAATCCGCTTGATAACCCGCTTTCCCTTCCTGATCTGGCGTCAGTT
>JAIOYL010000077.1 GCA_021741195.1 Sneathiella sp.
GCCTTTTCCGTCGGGTTCGCGGTTGCCGCCATCCTGTCACCGGTGATCGGCAAGCTGCTGGAATTCGTTGCACCGAGATATCTTCTTTCAATATCCTCCCTGCTGGTGAGTTTGGGTCTGGTCCTGTCGACCTTGGCTACGCTGCCCTGGCATTTTTACTTGACACTCGGGGTCCTGATGGTTGGGACGGGAATTGTGCTGACTTATGTCGGGCAGTCGATGTTTTTGCCGAACTGGTTCCACCGCCGCCGGGGATTGGCTGTCGGTATCGCCTTTTCAGGTGTCGGGATTGGCTCCATGCTGCTGATGCCACTTATTCAGGATACAATTTCGCATGAAGGCTGGCGGGATGCCTGCTGGTTAATGGCCGGACTGTTGATGGTTGTGGTTTTGCCGATGAATTTCTTCCTGCAACGCAAGGAACCCGCGGACATAGGACTTTACCCGGACGGAGATTCCGCGCCTGATCAGGTGAAAACCTCCGCGCAACAGGCAGCGGCGGACCCGGTCGTCGACGCGGATTGGGTTAATACCAACTGGACACTTCGTAAGGCGGCAAAAACTGCGACGTTCTGGTGGATATCGCTGGCATGTACAAGCGCGCTTTACGTCTGGTATGCCGTGCAGGTGCATCAGACGAAATACCTGATTGAAATTGGGTTCTCGGGGATTGAAGCCGCTTCGGCTCTCGGCCTGGTAGGTTTCGCAGGGGTATTGGGTCAGATATATCTAGGCAACCTCTCGGACCGTATCGGGCGCGAATGGGTCTGGACGCTTTCTACATTGGGTTTCCTCTTGAGCTGTATTCTTCTGCTTGCCATGGAAAAAATCCCGAGCGCGGCGATGATGTATGCCATGGTTATCCTCCAGGGCGGACTTGGATATGGTGTTGCAACCGTTTATGGCTCCATGCCAGCGGATGTTTTTCAGGGCAGGGGCTATGCCGTCATTTTCGGCACCATCAGCACGCTTGCCCTGATCGGCGGGGCGGTTGGCCCCTGGCTGACGGGCCTATTCTATGATCAAAGCGGAAACTATCACCTGGCCTTTTATGTAATTATCGGCATGTCTGTTGTTTCCATTGTGTCGGTCTGGCTCGCTGCGCCGCGCAAACGCCGGCTTGTCGCCGGGCAGGCGCGCAAACGTGCGGCGAAGGCGGCATTGGGTTAGTTTTTGCTTAAAAGCAAACAGAATGAAGGAATGATTGTGAAGAACAAGATTGCTTTGGTGACAGGTGCCGGCGCCGGGATCGGTCGGGCGGTATCACTGACTCTTTTAAAGAATGGATATAATGTAGTGCTGGCTGGGCGCCAGCGGCGCTCCCTTCAGGAGACGCTCGACCTCGCAGGCGAGCACGTGATACGGGGGCGGGTGGTCCCGACAGACGTGACCGATCCGGTGGCGGTTGACGCGCTGTTTAAAACGATCGGAACCGAGTTTGGTCGGCTTGATTTGCTATTCAACAATGCCGGGATCGGCGCGCCGCCGGTTCCGCCGGATGAACTCGAAATCGATCTCTGGCAGAATGTCGTCAACACCAACCTGAACGGGTCATTCTATTGCGCGCGGGCCGCCTTTGGCATGATGCGGTCGCAGACGCCTATGGGTGGCAGGATAATCAACAATGGCTCCATTTCCGCCCGTGTTCCACGACCCTATAGTATCGCCTATACTTCGACAAAGCATGCCATTACCGGCCTGACGAAAAGCCTGTCGCTGGACGGCCGTCCCTTTGATATTGCCTGTGGCCAGATTGACATTGGTAATGCGGAAACGCCGATGACCGCGGTCATGAAGAAAGGCGTGCCTCAGGCCAACCTGACGATGGCGCCGGAACCCGTGATGGATGTCGAGAATGTCGCTTCGGCGGTTTTGTATATGGACAGCCTCAGTCTTGAGGCGAATGTTCAGTTCATGACCATCATGGCGACCAAAATGCCCTTTATCGGGCGCGGCTAGCGTCACCTCTTTTAATTTGGGGAACGATATCTATATCTAAACGATCGTTCCAATTATAGCGAGACGGAAAGTCAGGTTACTATGTCAAATCCACGTAAAGTGTCGCGTATCATTCTCTCCCAGATCGCCTCTGACGGGGCCGGTGTGAAGCTTCGTCGATCCATCGGAACCGGCCAGATTTCAGAGCTAGATCCGTTTCTGCTCCTCGATAACTTTGGTACGGAAAATCCGGATGATTATATCGCCGGATTCCCCTCGCATCCGCACCGGGGTTTTGAAACGGTCACCTATATGATCGACGGCCAGATGCGGCACAAGGATTCGACGGGTGCCGAAGGCGTGCTTGGGCCCGGCAGCGTGCAGTGGATGACCGCCGGGCGTGGGATTGTTCACTCGGAAATGCCGGAGCAGACAGAGGGCAAGATGAGCGGCTTTCAGCTTTGGGTCAATCTTCCGGCGAAAGACAAGATGTGCAAACCGCGCTACCAGAATATTGATCCCGAAGATGTGCCGGTGGTTGCCCTTGAAAAGGCGACGCTGCGCGTTCTTGCCGGGTCCGTCAAAGGACCTGATGGAATGATCGCAGGGCCGGTGACAGGCGTTGCGACGGATCCGATCTATATTGACGTTGCGCTTGCGCCAGGCGGCGGTTACTTGCACAAAATTCCGGAAGGCCACACTGCATTTGTCTATGTTTTTGAAGGTTCCATTGATGTTGGCGGCCGTACGGTAGATCAGCACAACCTTGCCATTTTGTCAGACGGCAACGGTATCTCGCTCTCAAGCGAAGAGGGTGGGCGCGCAATCCTTGTCGCTGGCCGCCCGATTGGCGAGCCAGTGGCGCGCTATGGTCCATTCGTGATGAACAGTAACGAGGAAATTCGGCAAGCCGTTCATGATTTCCAGACCGGGAATTTCTGAAGCCTGCTTGATTGGTCGATGAAACCCCACTATGGTTTTGCGCATATTTAAGTGTCACCTAGAGAATGACGAAAAGGATACCTTATGACCGACGATATTTCCTCGCCGATTACGCTTCCATGTGATGTTACCGTAAAAAACCGGATTGCCAAGGCGCCGATGACCGAGGGCCTGGCAGATCCGATGAACCGGGCGACGAAGCGCCATGTGACGTTGTACCGGAAATGGGCGGAAGGCGGGGCGGGTATTCTGGTCACCGGCAATGTTCAGGTGGACCGGCGGTTTCTTGAGCGGCCCGGCAATGTCGTCATCGATCGGAACGGCGGGCTGGAAGAGCTTCGCGCTTTCGCCGCTGCCGGAACGGTGAACAACACACTCCTTCTGATGCAGATTGGGCATGCGGGACGGCAAACACCGCGCAGGGTGAACCCGCGGCCCGTGGCCCCCTCGGAAATCCCGCTTGCTCTGCCCGATAGCGCCTTTGGTGCGCCGAGGGCGCTTGATGCAGGTGAGGTCGAAGACGTCATAAAGCGCTTCGTTCATGTTGCGACGGTTGCCAAGGAAACCGGCTTTTCCGGCGTGCAGGTCCATGCTGCTCATGGGTATCTGATTTCCGAATTCCTGTCTCCGCTCGCCAATCAGAGAACAGATAAATGGGGTGGTAGTCTCGAAAACCGGGCGCGGCTTCTCCGTGAGGTTGTGCGTGCCATTCGAACTGCCGTCGGTCCGGAATATCCGATTTCGGTCAAGCTGAACTCTTCCGATTTCCAAACTGGCGGGTTCAGCCATGAGGATTGCCTGCAGGTTGTTAAATGGCTCGAGGAAGATACGGTTGATCTCCTGGAAATCTCGGGCGGGAACTATGAGAACCCGGCAATGATGATCGGTGCCCGCGGGGCCGATGAAGTCCGCAGCACGACGGTGGCGCGCGAGGCATATTTCATGGGTTACGCGAAAAGCATTCGCGCCGCGACAAATATCCCGCTGATGGTGACCGGCGGCTTTCGCACCCGCGCAGCAATGGATGCGGCGCTGGCCGAGGGAGATGTGGATATCATTGGCATCGGTCGTCCGCTTTGCGTGGATACTGACGCCCCCAACCAGCTTTTGTCCAGTCCGGACGCGGAAGCCATCGCCTATGAACAGCAGATCAAACCCTCAAAGGGCGCATTGGGGTGGTTTTGCCTGAATATCATCCGCATTGCTGATGGCGAGGCACCGGACCGCGACATGACCGGGGAAACGGCGATCGATGCCTATCTGGCCAATGAGGAAAAAACCGCCGCTGCATTAGAAGGCAGGCAATTGGAATAGTACGGTAAAAGAGAATTTCCGGACTTGATTTCCATCAATGCGAATAGGATATATCCCTTGTAGAAGTAATAATTGGCTTTGCTTGAAAAAAAGGAGGTGCGGTGTGTTTAACAATCCATCCCTTGCTACCCGGATTGCCATTGGAAAGCTTATCGGCTTGATATTCGGTCTGATCGGGTTTTTTCTTCTCCCTGTTTTATGGCCCGAGAGCGGTGCGCTGCTGCGGTGGGGTGTTCTCTTCTGGTATATTACTGTCGGCGCGATAATCGGTGTTTACGGGGTTTTGAACTGGCACCCTGTTCTGAAGCTGCCGTTACCATGGTGGTTTCGCGCGCCTCTCATTGGCGGTTGGATGAATTTTGTTCTGACCTTCTTTGCCTATGATAGTTTTCAAAAGATGATTATCGATGTTTTCGGTCCGGATTTTCTGTTTCAATCGCCGTTCTGGTTCGTTCTGGAGGGGGCGATTATCGGGCTGATCATGGGATATTTTGCGACGCGCTTCGGCGGTGAAGGCAAGGAGACAGTTGCCGAGGCACCTCGTTAGAGGCACTCGGATGATGTAACATTAGCTCTGCTTGACGATCTCGCGTTCGACGGCTTCCAGACGGTCTTTACCGAAGAACATCTCGTTGCCGACAAAGAACATCGGTGCGCCAAAACATCCGCGTTCGACGGATTTATTGGTATTTGCGATGAGCTTGTCCTTAATGGCCTGTTCCTGCGTGCGTTTGAGGATATGCTTTCCTTTGAGGCCGGCGCGGTCTAATGCGCCGATAATCACTTCCGGATCATCCATTTTCAGCTTGTCCTCCCACATCGCGTTGAACATGGCATCGACATATTGATCCACGTACCCTTCATCACCAGCAACAATGGCACCCCGCATCATTTGCACTGTATTGACGGGGAAATTCGGGTTCATTCTAAATTTAGTCAGCGCGTGATCCTCAATGAAGCGCCGGGATTCAACACGCATATAATCCATTTTGAGAGGAATATCTGCATATTGCACGATCGGCGAACTGTTGTTCGTAAGCTTGAATACCCCGCCGAGCAGAATGGGAAAATAGGCGAATTTTACGCCGGTCCGCTTTTCAATATCCGGGATAACCTTGTGCGCCAGATAGCAATTGGGGCTGCCAAAATCATAGTGAAATTCCACTTGCGCTGTCATCTCTAGTTTCCTTTTATTGTTTTTGCCGGGTCGATGATGCGTTTCAGTCTGGACCTTGTCGTGAAAATAGACAAGATTAGTATTCGACGATTCGCGAAATAAGAAAAGAGAAAAGGGGAGCGGCAAAATGAATGATATGCCTGATCTACGGGCTGGCTTTACGCAGATGACGGAAGGCACAGCCGAGGATTATAGAATCATCTCAGGTAATTTTAAGGAGTATTCGAAGGGCCTTCCGGACAGGGTGCTGGATCATCTCAATCTCCTGAAAGGTGATTTTGGCGGTTTCCCGGTCGACCGGCTTGAGCATTCCCTGCAAAGTGCTACCCTTGCCCATCGGGATGGGCAGAATGAGGAATATGTCGTGGCCGCCCTGCTGCATGATATCGGCGATACATTGGGGAGTTTCAATCACGCGGATATCGGCGCTGCGATGCTGAAACCCTTTGTTTCGGACAAAATTCACTGGATACTGGAAAAGCATGGCATTTTTCAGGGCTACTATTTTTTCCATCATATAGGTCTTGACCGGGATATGCGCGAACAGTTCCGGGGACATGAACATTTTGAGGATTGCGCCCATTTCTGCCAGGCTTATGACCAGGCGGCGTTCAACAAGGATTTTGAATCGGCTCCGCTCTCATTTTTTGAGCCGATGGTCCGCCATGTAATGGCGGCACCTAAACAATCCATTTACGTGATGGAAGAATAAGATTTTCAGTCGCTCGAGCGTGCCATCCTAAAATTTTGTTGCAATGGAGGTTGGGGTGCGTTCCCGTCGGCTGACTTGCAACTCCCGGTGCGAGATATAGGTTGCCGCAGCAACGATAACCGCGCCACCGACGAGTACATATGGATCCAGGCCTTCATTGAATACCAGGACGCCTAAAATGGCGGCCCAGACAAGTTGCAGAAAGCCAAGCGGCTGAGTCACCGTAATTGGCGCCGCCTGAAATGCCCGGGTAAGTGTATAATGGCCGCTAGTTGCGACAAGAGCGGCGACTGCAAGCCAGGAAAGTTCGTAACTCGTGGGCTGACGCCATTGCACAAGTGCACCGGGCAGCAGTGCAATTGTGCAGCCCAGCGATAACATGCCGACAATCATCGACGATCCCTGCGTTCCCGTGAGCTTTTTCGCAATGATAAAAGAGACGGCGAACAAGGGTGCAGCGCAAAGCTGCGCAAGCTGGCCGAGGCTGATTTCCTGAAAACCGGGTCGGAGAATAATCAAGGCGCCAAGAAATCCGCATAGGACGCCTCCGATCCTGCGAAAGTGAAGTCTTTCGCCGAGAAAAATGGCGGCGCCTATCGTGACGAATATTGGCGAAATATATCCGATGGCTGTGACCTCCGCGATCGGGATGCGGGCCATGGCATAGAACCATAAAATGACACCTCCGCCATGGACCAAACCACGGAAGACATAGAGCCAGACTGTTTGACCGTTTGGAATGCCTTGCCAGTGACGTATCACCATCGGCATGATCAGAATGGTACCAAATAAATAACGGATGAAGGCCGTCTCTACGGCCGGCATGTTCGATCCGAGATGTCGTATGATCCCGGTCATGCCGACGAACAGAAAACTTGTCAGGACCATCCAGGCAATCCCCTGAAGGGTTTTACTGCTCTGAAGGGCTTGAGAGATCGTCATTCGCGAGCCTTTTTATTCTTGTTTGCGGTGCCCGAAATTATTCAGCTATTGAAAAGCGTAATTTGATGCGCAAGCACTTTTTAGATGTTACAGGTATTCTTTTTATCACTCCTTTACGCCGCAGCCTATCTCTATCTTCCACGCCATAACTCAATTTTTGCTACCAACTTAGACGGCTATTCAGGTTTTATTAGGAATATGGAATTACAATTATAGTGATAGTATTTCTGTAAAAGTGTACTTATTCAAAGAGCTATTGGGGCCGTATGGAACTGATTTCGGCGTTTCTCTATCCAAGTTTTGTTGTTTTTGCTGGCGTTCTGTCGATTCCGGTCATGTTGTTCTGGAGTCGCAAGCGCACCTCTGGTGTTGACAAAGGCTACCCCTTCATTATGTGGGGCACCTTGGTGATCGCCTTTGGAACCTGTGTTGCATATGCGCTGGACGTGATTTTGGGACTTAATTCGTCAAGTCGGCAGTTGTTCCCTTACACAGTCGAATTTGATACGATACTCGCCCTTGCCTTCTATCTTCCCGGCTGTGTCCTCGTCGGCGTTGGTTTATCGATCTGGTTGCCGGCAATCCAGGGGCTGAGCGGGGAAATCAGTCTCAGAGAGGAAACGGAGCAGCAGCTTATTCAGGCGAAAACGGATGCGGAAGTCGCCAACGCTGCGAAATCGCAGTTTCTGGCCAACATGAGCCATGAACTCCGAACACCTCTAAATGCTATTCTCGGTTTTTCAGATATATTAAAAATCAATCCTTTGGCAGTATCGGACAGCCGCTATATCAGGAATATGCAGAAGATATCAACACTTCGGGAAAACACTTGCTTGACGTAATCAACGATATTCTCGATGTCGCTAAAATTGAGGCGGGACGATTGCGCCTGAAAGAGGAGCTCGTCGATGTTAGGCAATCTGCGGAGGTTTGCATTAGCATGCTGTCGTTGATGGCGGATGAGGCGAAAGTCGTAGTTAAAATGTCCGTTGCTGACAATCTTCCCCATCTCTATGCCGATGAAGTCCAGCTTAAACAAATTATCTCTAATTTGCTCTCCAATGCCATAAAATTTACTAATCCTGATGGGATTGTCACGGTAACGGCCGGGCTCGACGAGGCTAAGGGATTGTCCATCTCAATTGCAGATACCGGCATCGGGATTGCGGAAGAAGACATTGAAAACGCCTTGTCGCAATTTGGGCAGGTTACAGACAAATATGCCCGCAACAAATCGGGGACAGGTTTGGGGCTTCCGCTGGTTCAGTTAATTACGGCGGAGCATGACGGCAGTTTCGAATTTTCAAGCAAGCTTGGTGTTGGGACAACGGCTGTTATCCATTTTCCGTCGGAACGGCTTGGACCTCAATCCAACCCGTGTCGCCCCCAATCCCCGGCAACTAGCAATTGGGCGCGAAAGGCAATCTGATATTCCAGTACAGGTACGCTTTCCTCTCCGTGCAGCCGCAGCTGGTGTGACGGATTTTGCGGGTCTCCGCCGTCAATGCTCAATGATGCCCTGATGGGCTTCTGCACCCCATAGAGATTCAATGTTGGCATCACGGCCGCAGGAATACCGGTAGAATTTATAGCGGACGGGGTTTTTGGTGTAATAATCCTGATGATAGTCCTCGGCCGGATAAAATGTAGTAGCTGGAAGGATCTGCGTGACGATGGGAGCCTTTAACAGTCCGGAACCCGCCAAAGCCGTTTTCGATGCTTGTGCAATCTCCTCCTGGGCGTCTGAAGTCGTGAATATGGCTGTCTTGTAACTTGCCCCGCGATCACAGAACTGACCTCCATCATCGGTTGGATCAACGCTTCGCCAGAATATATCCAGAAGTTGGGAGTAGGATATTTTGGCCTGATCAAAGGTGATTTTCACCGATTCATAATAACCGCTGCCGCCCGCAGATACGATTTTATAAGTTGGATCAGGTCTCTCGCCGCCGATATATCCCGATATCGTTTCCAGAACGCCGGGCACATGGTCGAAATCGGATTCAACGCACCAGAAACAGCCGCCGGCGAAGATGGCGGTTTGCGCAGCATCAGCCGCTCGGGCCGAAGTCGAAATGCCAACCATGGAAATGAGGCATACGAGAAGGACGTATGTGAAACGCGACAGCAATAAAAACATAGAGAAAACTCCAATTCGTTCAAACACGATCCGTGTTGGAACAAAACTGGTCTAGGAATGAGAAAATTACCAGAGCATCTCTCGGAAAGTTGATATCACAAAAAAGTCAGGCGACCTTTTCCTGTCTTGGCATGGATATCCCGTAGGGGCGATCTCCCGCGACCGTTGTCCTGTAAAGCGCCCGCCGGAAACCGTCATAGTCGTTTAAGGCCAGATGCATGGCGGCACGGTTGTCCCACATGGCGAGGGAATTTTTACGCCAGCGGAAACGGCAGGTGAAAATCTCACGTACGGAATGCCTGAACAGCTTATCGAGTATTTCCTTGCTGTCGCTTTCCGACATGCCCTTAAGCCGGATAGTATAAACAGGGTTAACGAAAAGCGCCTTGCGACCGGTCTCCGGATGGATACGGACCAAAGGATGCTCCATTTCCGCATGGGCTTCCTCGGATTGGATGATGGTCATGGATTTGCGTTTCTTGTCGCCAAGAAGTGTTTTTCCGGTCCCGTAAGAACGGCGCGCTGAATGAATAGCAACCAGCGGATCTATAATTGTCTTCATGCCGTCCGAGAGGGTCTCATAGGCGAGATACATATTGGCGAAAATCGTATCTCCGCCATAGGACGGAATGTCTTGGCCATGCAGGATCGTCGCCATGGGCGGAGCCTCTTGAAAGGACCAATCAGAATGCCAGTGTCCGCCGAAGTTAATGGTATTCACCTCATCGGCCTCCTTCACCACGGCGATGACCTCCGGGTGCTCCGTCAAGGTTTTGACATAGGGTTCTACGCCAAAGGGACCGAAATGCGAGGTGAAGGCCTTTAACCCTTCGATATCGAGTGGCTGGTCGCGAAAAAAGATCGCGACATGATCGAGAAAGGCTCTCCGGATTTCCGAAATGGTTTCTGTATCGAGATGTCGCAAGTCCACACTATCGATTTCCGCGCCGATGGTTCCGGTGAGCGGTTCCACGGTTATTCTCTTATATGCCATCACCTGGTTCCCATTTTCTTTTTTATGGTGACTGAACCTGCCGGGTTTTATTCTGCGTAACCCGGTAGCTGACGATCGAGTTTACGCAGTAGCGCCGTCCAGGCCATTCCCGAGACTCCCGTCAATCCATAATTTCCCTGTTCGGCCGTCAGTTTCCTGACATCGTCGGAAGGATAATGAAGCTTACCGCCACCGGCAAGGCTTGCAACCTGCATTTCGCACGCGCGCTCCAGAAAACACATTCCCAAGAATGCGTCGGCGACTGTCTCGCCGAGGGCCAATGTTCCATGATTCCAGAGCAGCATCAGCTTCTTGTCCCCAAGATCCTTCTGCAGGCGCGGCCGTTCGTCATGATTAAGGGCAATCCCTTCATATTCATGGTAGGCGATTTGTTCGCGAATGACCAACGCCGTCTGATTGAGCGGGAGAAGACCTTCTTCCTGCGTTGCCACGGCAGTTCCCGCCGCCGTGTGCAAATGCATGACACAACCCGCGTCATGGCGAACCTCGTGGACGGCTGAGTGAATTGTGAAGCCAGCAGGGTTAACCTTATAATCGCTTTCGCCAACGATCTCTCCGTTCATGTCGATCTTTACAAGGGAAGATGCGGTGATTTCCTCGAACATCATGCCGTAGGGGTTGATCAGAAAGTGCTTGTCATCGCCGGGCAGCCGTGCCGAAATATGCGTGAAAATAAGATCGTCCCAGCCATAGAGCGCGACCAATCGGTAGGCGGCCGCAAGGTCGACCCGGATTTTCCATTCCTGTTCACTGACGACATTGCGAATTGTTGATTTTTTTACCGTTGCCAAGCTCATTTCGATCTCCCGCTATTTTGTCTATCGGTCGAAAAAACAGGCGGCGAGTTTGATACCGACTGAAAAGCAATTTCGAAATTTGTCATTTTGAACAGTGTACCGGAAATTTATCCAATAGAAAAACTGTCTTTTTGTAATTCACCGGCACTAACCCATTGTTAATATTTTTACGGTTATTGTAGACAAATCATTGCAACTTGTGAGGGGCCAGCCGGCTAATGATCCGTATGTTAAATAAAATTAAGACGCTATTTCAGAAGGTTAAGAGAACTTCCAAACTGGAGGTTGAAAAAAATACCAAGCCGGACGGCGAGGTTAAATATTCAAAATTCGGGATCGGACTAAAACTTGTCGCTGCGTTTTCAGTTGTCGCGGTCTTGACAGTTGCAATTTCCGGTGTCAGTTGGTTCAGTCTGAATATTCTGACGAGCGCCGAGCAGGATTTGATCGATCAGAAAGTTCCTGCAATCACTTTGGCACTTAAGCTTGCAAATGAGGCGACTGCACTTGCCGCTTCTGCACCGAAGCTCAGTACAGCGGAGACGGAAGCCGAGCGAAACCAGAGCTACAAAGGTATTATCTCGGCGACCAAGAAAGCGACGGAGGGATTGGTTGCACTTCGCCAGTTTATGGAAGGCGACCCGGCGCTAGAGAAAATTGATGACAGTCTGACAAAGATGCGGACCATTTTGTCCGACTTAAATGGAAAGGTGCGAAACCGCATCGAATTATCGGATCGGCTGAACTCAACTGGTCCACGCCTCTCCGTGGCGCGCGACATACTTGACACAGGATTGAGTTCGCTGCTCCTACCGCTCAGGATGCAGGTTATCAAAAATTCAGATCAATGGAATGACGTGCTGACCAAGTCGGTGGATCAGGCCTTGACAGGTGTCAAACCGGAAAATGATACGTCGGAACTCTCTATGGAAGTTCTTGGAGTTCTTGGATTTCAAGAAGATATTTTTTCGTTCAAGAGTAACGGCTACGCGATGCTGAGCCTGCTCACCGAGGGCTTGCAGGCAGATAATGTCGATACGGTAAAGGATCTCGAAAGTGTTTTCTTGTCATCTATTGCGTCCATGGGAACACCCTTGGACGAAATTGAGAAGAAGACGTCTAAAGGACGAACGAAAGAATTAAACGAGTTGTTTAATGATTTCCTTGCGATGGGGGTAAAAGATAGCACGGATAAATCCGTTAATATTTTCAAGACAAGAATCGAAGAGCTCGAAACGGCTGATGCCGCTCAGAAGATTGTCGGCGACAGCCGCTTTCTGGCTGGAATTCTCGTGAAGAATGTGAATGATTTTGCAGGCAGCATCGAAAAGTCCGTAGGTGTTGCAGCCAATGACAATGCAACGCTTGCAAATAATACGAAAATGACCTTGCTCGTCTGTGCTTTGGTTGCGTTGGTGATTGCGGCTGCAATTGGCTGGTTCTATGTTCGCCGCAATATTATTCGGCGTCTGATGTTGCTAGTGGCGTCTGCGCAAAGGCTGTCAGAAGGTGATCTGGAATCGAGTATTTACCGCGATGGCAGTGATGAAATTGCCCGATTGGGTCATGCTTTGGTTGGCTTTCGCAATACAGCCCGCGAAGCGGAAGCGGCCCGCGCTGACGCTGATGTTCAGCGTCAGAAGCGGGAAGAAGAGAAGGCCCAGCGGGAGGAAGAGCAGAGAAAGGCCGAGCAGGCGGCTGTTGAAGAACGTGAACGCCTTGCCACAGAGGCTGCGGAAACAAAAGTCAAGGAAAGAAATCAATTGGCTGATACGTTTGAAGGCAGCGTAAAGCATCTGGTCGAGAAATTTGCGGCCGCGACGTCAGAAATGACAGTGATGTCGCAATCGATGACAGATTCGGCAGAAGACACCACTCAGCGCTCCGCGACTGTCGCCTCCGCTTCCGATCTTGCCAGCTCGAGCGTCAATTCCGTCGCCGCGGCGACGGAAGAGTTATCTTCTTCTATCACAGAGATCAGCCGCCAGGTCAATCAGGCGGCAAGCATCGCTGGTGAAGCGGTATCAGAAGCTGAGCGGACAAATATCATGGTGAATTCGCTCAACGAAGCCGCCTCCAGAATTGGGGATGTTGTTGGGCTGATCAATGACATTGCGGGCCAGACAAACCTGCTTGCGCTGAATGCGACGATTGAAGCTGCCCGCGCAGGTGACGCTGGCAAAGGATTTGCCGTTGTTGCAAGCGAGGTCAAAAATTTGGCGGCGCAAACAGCAAAGGCAACGGAAGAAATATCCGAACAAATCAAGGCTGTACAGGAAGAAACAGGTAACGCTGTCGGCGCGATTAGCGGAATTTCGACAACCATTGGAAGAATAAACGAGATCGCAACTTCCATATCCGCCGCTGTCGAGGAACAGGGGGCGGCGACGGGAGAAATCAGCCGAAGCGTACAACAGGCGGCGGAAGGATCGCAAGAGGTTTCCCAGAATATCATTTCTGTCCGGGATGCTGCATCAAATACCGGCAAGACGGCGCTTGAGGTGAGAGAAGTAGCCAACGAAATGGTCTCGGAGGTCGGCAAACTGGATAAAGAAGTCGAGCGATTCCTGGCGCAGATCCGCGCTAGCTAGCTTTTTTTTCCTTCTCGATTTTTGGGCGGCGCTTCCAGGGAATGGTCCCCTGAGGCGCCGCCTTTATTTTTGACGTCAATACTTCTTAAAATTGCATACCGGGTGGTTATCGCTCAGTGTTGAGGCTTTCCGTGTTTGAAAGATTAGAATTTTTTTGCTAGCCAAATTGAAATTATTGAGTCAAGGTTAGCCCATAAATAATTAAGAATAACGTTTTTTTGGGAGGTGGACGTCTAGGCGTCCAGAAGCGTATTCATAATGCGAATGAAAATGCATCTGGTAGCTTATGCAGCCATTGATAATGCGTGAATATAAAAACTGAGAGTATAACGTCTGCGGGCGCAATGGCGACAGATGCGTTGTTGAGTGTGCAGGATGTAAGCGTTCATTTCGGTGGCATTGTTGCTTTGGATGGCGTGTCTTTTGACATTCCATCGAGTCAGATTGTCGGTCTTATTGGTCCTAATGGAGCCGGTAAAACGACACTTTTCAACTGCATCAGCCGACTTTATGACGTTAATTGGGGCGATATCCTGTTTGAGGGCCACTCGATTTTGAAGAGCCCTGTTTACAAAATGAGTTCAATAGGTATTGGCCGGACTTTCCAAAATTTGGCTCTTTTTGCCAATTTGAGCGTTCTGGACAATATTATGATTGGCGGTCATTGCACAGGTAAGACAGATTACCTCAGTAACGCGCTGCATCTTCCCTGGATAAAACGCGAAGAAAAGGAATTGCGTAGCCGGGCGATGGATTTGCTTCGCTTTATGGGGCTTCAGGAAACAGCCATGCAACGCATCGGCGGGCTTCCTTTCGGCGTCCAGAAACGCCTGGAAATAGCCCGGGCCTTGCTTAGCAGACCGAAATTGCTGCTTATGGATGAACCAGCAGGGGGCCTCAATCACAATGAGCTTTCCGAACTGGTGGAAACGATCCGAAAAATCAGGGACGAATTTGGCACTACTGTTCTTCTTGTCGAGCATCATATGGGACTCGTAATGGAAGTATCGGAAAAGGTTGTTGCGCTTAGCTTCGGCCGCAAACTGGCGGAAGGCTCGCCAAAGGTCATACAGGAACATCCGGATGTTATTGAGGCGTACCTCGGGACGGGCAAGAAATGAGTCATTTGCTTGAAGTAAAAGGGCTTGAAGCGTCCTATGGTCCGACAAAAGTTTTGCATGGGCTCGATTTCAGCCTTGAAGAAGGCGGCGTGACCACGATCCTGGGCGCTAACGGTGCCGGGAAAACGACGACCTTGCGGGCGATCAGTGGAATGGTGACGCGAAATGGCAGTATTCGTCTTCGGGATACGGAACTCAGTTCAATGGCGACAGCGGACATCACACGGCATGGAATTGCCCATGTCCCGGAAGGACGCGGAACCTTTGTAAGGATGTCAGCCGAAGATAACTTGCGTCTTGGAGCCTATACCCGCAGCAGCAAGACCGAGATATCTGAGGATATGGAGCGCGTCTATTCCTATTTCCCTATTCTCAAGCAACGGCGCAATCAGCAGGCAGGAACGTTGAGTGGTGGAGAGGCACAGATGCTGGCAGTCGGCCGCGCCTTGATGTTGCGGCCAAGATTATTGTTGCTTGACGAACCGTCTTTCGGGCTGGCGCCGCTGATCGTTCAGGAACTTTTCGCAATCCTCAAAAGGATCAATATCGAGGAAGGGGTTAGCATGCTGCTTGTCGAACAAAACGCCGCGTTGGCGCTCGAGCTTGCGGATCATGCGTATTTGCTGGAGACAGGAAATATTGTCATTTCCGGCACGTCCGACTCAATTCTTGAAAACGAGACCGTTCGCCGGTCCTATTTAGGATATTAGGAAAACTTCCATGGATCTTTTTCTACAACAAATATTGACTGGAATTGCGAACGGCGCCATTTACGCTTGTCTGGCGCTTGCGATTGTCATGATTTACCAAGCCATCGATCATCTTAATTTTGCGCAAGGCGAAATGGCTATGTTCAGCACCTACATTTGCTGGACGTTGATACACATTGGAGTGCCTTATTGGGTCGCATTCTTTGCCACGATTATTATCTCCTTCATCGGTGGTGTGGTTATCGAACGCGTAATTCTTCGTCCTCTCCACAATGCGTCGGTGCTCAGTCATATTATCGCCTTCATCGGGCTCTTGGCGATTTTTAACAGTCTGGCTGGAGCGATCTGGGATCACACGATCAAGACATTCCCCTCTCCATTTCCCGATGGCTCC
>JAIOYL010000078.1 GCA_021741195.1 Sneathiella sp.
CCCGGTGGCGCATGTTTTCAACATCCGCCATGGCGCGCAGCATCTTGTCTTTCAATACGGCAATTTCAGCCGCCTGTTCCGCGATGATCCGGTCCTGCTCTGAGTCGCCCGGGGCCTCTGACGCCGACGTCCCGTCGACGGGCGCATTTGCCTCATTTGGCACCTGTTTGTTTGCCTCGACATCATTTTCAGGTTTTTGCTGCTTGTGTTCGTTCATTCTCTTCATTTCCTAACTTAAACCCTAGTCCAGTAATTTGCCGATAACCTTTGCCGTATAATCCACCATCGGAATTATACGTGCATAGTTTAACCGTGTCGGGCCGATAACACCGACAGCACCGACAATTTGATCCTGGCTATTCTTGTAGGGAGAAATAATCATTGATGTTCCGGAAAGCGAGAAAAGATTATTCTCCGAGCCAATAAAAATTTTTACACCGCTGCCTTTTTCCGTCAAGTCCAGCAACTTAATTCGTTCTTTCTTGACTTCAAGCGTGTCGAACAGCTCCTTGATTTTCTCAAGGTCTTCAAGCGCCTGCACGTTCTGGAGGAGGTTTGCATGCCCTCTGACAATCAATGTTTCACCGCCGCCCCAACTCGCAATGTCATGGGAGATCAGGTCCTGGGTCAGTTCGTCAAGCTGCGCCTGGTGACTGTCGAGTTCGCGCTGGATTTCGCTTTTCATCGCCTGCAATGTCCGGCCGGCAAGCCTGGCGTTGAGAAAGTTCGCGGCCTCGCGGAGCGCTGAATCGTTGAGACCTGGCGGCAGTTCTATGGTGCGGTTTTCGACCATGCCGTTGGCAGTGACGATAATTACCAGCGCCTTGTCGATGCCGAGCCGGACAAATTCTATCTGCTTGACGGAACTGTCGCTTTTCGGCGCGATGACAAGCCCGGCACAGTTGGAAAGACCCGATAGCATGGACGAGGCCTCGGTCAGCACTTCTTCAATGTTGCGGCCGTCAACCGCGCAACGCGCCTTGATATCGGCGCGCTCGCTTTCCGTCAGATTGCCAATTTCAAGAATACCATCGACGAAGAGCCGCATTCCCATCTGGGTCGGAAGCCGGCCAGCAGAGGTATGCGGTGAATAGAGCAGTCCGGCGTCGACCAGATCGGCCATCACGTTGCGGATCGAGGCGGGAGAGAGATCAAGTTGGCTGATACGCGACAAGGTCCGCGAGCCGACAGGCTCACCTGTCTGCATATAGCTTTCCACAACATGGCGGAAAACAGTGCGGCTGCGCTCGTTGAGTTCCTGTATTGTCATTTGCCTGTCATGAAGGTCGGTCTGTTTCACCCATGCCGCTGAATGTAGTGACGCGGGATGCTTGCGTCAATCAGATGCAAGGGTTACAACAAGCGCCGATAACGGATATCAATAAAAGGAAATTACATGCGCCCCTCCGGCAGAGCCCCCGATCAACTGCGCGAAATCACGATGGAACCCGGCTACGCCAAGAATGCGGAAGGGTCCTGCTTCATCAAATGCGGCGATACCCATGTTCTCTGTACGGCCAGTATCGAGGAGCGGGTGCCACCCTTTCTGCGCAACACCGGCAAGGGCTGGGTGACGGCGGAATATGGCATGCTGCCGCGCTCCACCGGATCCCGCATGGGGCGCGAGGCGGCACGCGGAAAGCAGCAGGGCCGGACGGTTGAGATTCAACGGTTGATCGGCCGGTCCCTTCGCGCGCTTGTGAATTTTGAAGGGTTCGGCGAGCGGCAGATCACGGTTGACTGTGACGTCATCCAGGCCGACGGCGGCACCCGCACGGCTTCCATCACCGGTGCCTATGTTGCCCTCTATCAGGCGTTTGAAAAGCTGGTCGAGCAGGGGAAAATTCTTGAAATCCCGATGAAGGCCCAGGTCGCAGCGGTTTCTTGCGGAATTTACAAAGGTAATCCGGTTCTCGATCTTGACTATCCTGAGGACAGCAATGCCCAGGCCGATGCGAATTTCGTTCTGACATCAGATGGCCAGATCATCGAGATACAGGGCACAGCGGAAGAAAACCCCTTCTCCGAGGCCGAGTTCGGATCACTTTTCTCGCTCGCCAAAAAAGGTGTGCAGGAACTCTGCGCGCATCAACGCAAAGCGCTTGGCATTTGAGCGCACACCGGAAATTTCCGGGCGGCAAGCTGGTCGTCGCGAGCCATAATCCGGGGAAAGTCCGTGAAATCGGTGAGTTGCTGGCGGCGTTTGACGTTGAGTCCATCTCGGCGGGAAGCCTTGGTCTTCCGGAGCCTGTAGAGGATGGGATGAGCTTTGTCGCTAATGCCGAAATAAAGGCGCTTGCGGCGGCGAAAGCCTCAAACATGATCAGCCTGAGCGATGATTCCGGTTTTACGGTGAACCTGCTTGACGGGGACCCCGGTATTTATTCGGCGCGCTGGGCAGGCCCAACCAAGGATTTTTCTGTTGCCATGCAGGCGGTTGAAGAAAAGCTCGCGGAAAAAGGCGCCGTGACGCCAGCCGAGCGGTCCGCGTCCTTTATCTGTGCGCTCAGCCTTGCCTGGCCAGACGGGCATGTCGAGAGCTTCGAAGGGCGCGTTGATGGCCACGCTATCTGGCCGCCACGCGGGGACAAGGGCTTTGGTTATGATCCGATATTTGTTCCGAGCGGGTATGATGCTACCTTCGCCGAGATGGAGCCGGCGGAAAAGCACGCCATCAGCCATCGGGCTGATGCCTTCCGGCAATTGATCGATGCCTGCTTTACAAAAAATTAAGGCGCCCGATCCCGGTTTCGGCCTTTATTTTCACTGGCCTTTCTGCCGGAAAAAATGCCCCTATTGCGATTTCAACAGCCATGTCAGAGAGACCGTCGATCAGCTGCGCTGGACAAAGGCGCTGCTGGCGGAGCTTTCCTGGTTTGCCGGGCAGATAACATCCAAGCCTCTCACCAGCATCTTTTTTGGCGGCGGCACCCCATCCTTGATGTCGCCCGAGACGGTGGCCGCGCTTATTGATGGGGCCCGGCGTCATTTTGCCTTTACCGATGATATTGAAATTACGCTGGAGGCCAATCCGACTTCCGTTGAGGCCGCGTCGTTCGCAGGATACCGGCAGGCGGGCGTCACGCGGTTGTCTCTCGGCGTCCAGTCATTGCATGATGAGGCGCTTAAATTTCTCGGGCGCGAGCATTCGGTGAATGAGGCGCTCAAGGCTGTCGAGCTTGCCCGTTCGGTTTTTGAAAATATTTCTTTTGACCTTATCTACGCGTTGCCGAATCAGACGGAGACGGAATGGCGGGCGGACCTCGAGCGGGCGCTCAACCTCGCCGGGGATCACCTGTCGCTCTATCAGTTGACGATCGAGCCGAACACCGGATTTGCCGGTGCTGTGCGGCGCGGTGATTTCCGCATACCGGGCGAAGAAAAGGCGGAAGCACTCTTTGACCTGACCCAGTCGATCTGTTCCGCGGCGGGCTGGCCCGCCTATGAAATATCGAACCATGCGCGCGCCGGATTTGAATGCCGCCACAACCTGACCTATTGGCGGTATGGTGAATATCTCGGGATTGGTCCAGGTGCCCACGGCCGCGTTGTGGCAGAAGATGTACGAACGTCGTTTCAACAGATCAAGCGCCCGGAAAGCTGGTTGCAGGCGGTTGAAGAGACGGGCTACGGAACAGAGACACGGCAGCCACTTGATAATCCACTGGAGCGCGGCGAAGAGCTCCTGCTCATGGGGCTGCGCCTCAAGGAAGGCGTTTGGTTCGAGAATTTTAACCGCGCCGTGGGCGTGCCATTTTCAAGTCTTGTCAGCGAAGACCGGTTGCAGAGATTAATCAATGCCGGACTGATGGCGCAGGACGTGCAGCATATCTGGGCGACGGAAAGCGGCCGTCTCGTCCTAAACAGCCTTTTGCCGGAATTATTCTAGTTCACGAGTGGCGTAAAGCTCTGCGGCGCGGGTTCAAGAACCAGCAGTTTCTTTGGCCCGACTTCAAGAACCGCAAGGCCACGTTCCGCGACCTCGTTTGCCGGAAAGCGGAAAATTCCGTCATAACCAGTGAACCCGTTCGCATTCTCGATTGCGGCGCGGTCGAACCGGGTTTCCGGCGGATCCTGGGCAAGTAATCCGGCGAGCGCCGTCGCGTCATAGGCAAGACTGGCTATGCGCGACGGCAGATAGCTATAGGTCTTCTCAAATCGATCCCGAAACGCGGCGGCTTTTTCCGGCGCGGGCGCTGAGAACCAGCCGCCAACCAGCGCCGGTTCAGCCGATAGCGATGGATCCGCCCAGAGGCCCGTGCCGATGAACTGGACCACTTCCGGATCAATGTCGTAATAGGAGAGCAGGGACGCCAGTTCCTTGAGCCGCGCACCGCCTTCGGGAATAATCAGCGCGTCAAACGAAACGGGGCCAAAAGTATCAAGCTTTTGCAGCTTTTTTACATATTCCTTCGATTCATCGTCCGTATTTTTCTCATATAGCTTAATTTCCTCAGCTAGCTGCTTCTGCCGCATCTGGTAATCGCCAAGTATTTTTGCAATGTCGTGAAGCTCCTGCGAACCTGGCTCGACGTTAACCGGGTAGCGGACCGTTCTATCAAGGGAAAGTCCCAGGGTTTCCGTTTCCGCAGTAACATCGTTGATGACGGCATCCCCATATCGGGAATCCGGCGCCAGAACGGCGAAATTGAGCAGACCCTGCCGGTAGGCGAATTCCATTACGCGGCGAATTTGCTGGCCGACAGTCAGGCCCATGACATAGACGCCATTCCCGGCCACGGTTGTGTCGGTTGAAAAGGTTATGACATTCACGCCGCGGCCCTGCGCGAGTGCGCGGACCGGTGGAACGGAGGAGGAAAAGAGAGGCCCGAGAATGAGCTGAGATCCAGCAATAAGCGCTTCCGCTGCAGCGCTTTCCGCGCCCCTCACTGTTCCCTTGGTGTCAAAGGGCAGCAGTTGCAGCTGTCCGTTCTGAAGATCAAACAGGGCCATATTGGCCGCGCGCAGCAAATCGTTACCGATGGCCTCGTTCTGCCCCGATAAAGGAAGTAAAATGGCAACTTTGACGGTTTCAGCCGAGGCGACCTTAAGCGGACGCGCACCGATGACGGGGGGCTGGGGTTCGATCAGCCGCATCAGCGGATCGACTGTCGGTGTGTTTGCCAGATCCTCATAGGACGGCGTACCTTTCGGCGGAAGCAGCTTTTCTAGATCTTGGGCTCCCGTCGTCTTTGTGCTAATATTCCCCAAATCCTCCTTCTGTCCGCTATCGCTGATCTTTGCGGGCTGGCAGGCGGAGACAAATAACGCGAGACTGCCGATCAGGCAGGTATATGACAGGGATTTCCATTTTTTTCCAGGATGCGACGCCATTATGTTTTTCATGGAAAACAAGATTTCCACTCCCTTGGTTTTCTGCTGGAATTCCTGACTTAAAGACTAGGTAACGACCCGCATGCGGGCAAGTAAATTGTGTATTCTGCATTAGAAACAGTTAAGTGAGGCGACATTTTGGCACATATGTCTAAAGGCGCCCTTAAACAGAAGCGGCGGCGGGCCTATTTTCGCGGAAAAGCGGCCGAATTTCTGGCAGCCAGCTATTTGCGGCTCAAAGGTTATCATATTGTCACGAAGGGTTATCGCAAACCGTTTGGCGAGATCGATATTATTGCGCGGCGCGGTAATCTGCTGATTGCCGTGGAGGTTAAATCCCGGGATCGTATGGCGGAAGCTGCCGAAGCGATCAGCGTGAAACAAAAACGCCGGATCGCGAGAGCATTGGAAGCCTTCGTCATGGAAAGGCCAAAATTCAATGGATTTAATCTTCGCTTCGATGTTTTGCTTGTTGTTACATTCTGGCAGAAACCCCACCATATCGAGGGAGCCTGGGAATGATCCTAATCTGCCTCTTTAAACATGGGTGAATTGGTTTATAGTAATGGTCAAATTCTAGGAAAAGGCGCCCTGAAATGAAATTTGTTGCTTATGCTTGTCTGGCTCTTTTATCCCTCGCATTTTTAAACGGATGCACACCGACGGTTATCCTGGGGGGCGCCGCGATTGGCGGGGTGGCGGTCGCAGAGGAGCGGTCGGTCGGAACGGTTATCGATGATGCCACGATCAAGACGCAAGTCATGAACGGGATTTTCCAAAAGAGCGAGCCGTTGTTCACATCGACCTCGACGACCGTCATCAATGGCGTTGTTCTGGTGACGGGTGAAGTCCCGACGCCCGAGGATCGCGTGACCATTTCTCGGATTGTCTGGGGTGTCAGCGGCGTGAAGGAACTTCATAACGAAGTCAAAGTATCCGATAGCGACACATTGTCCAATTATGCGGCAGACAGCCTGATCACGACCAAACTGAAACTCCGGCTGTTGAGGGACCCGGAAATTCTCAACATCAATTACTCGGCCGATACGGTGGACGGTACTGTTTATCTGATGGGAATTGCCCAAAATCAGGCGGAACTGGACAGGGTCGAGAACCATGCCAAGGACATCTCCGGCGTTCGCCATATTGTGAGCTACGTCAAACTAAAGGCCGATATGAAACCAATGGCTTGAATTGGTCCTCACGGGTAGCTAGGGTCGCATCAATAAAATAACGGGCGCATAATTTTAAGAAAAGAACGTGAAAAATGAGTCTTGCCGTCGCCATACAGATGGACCCGATCGAAAATATTGATATTAACGGGGACAGCAGTTTTGTCCTCGCCCTCGAAGCGCAGATGCGCGGTCATGGCCTGTTTCATTACGGACCGCGGGATATGTCCTTCTCGCAAGGAAGGATTGTCGCCAATGCGAGACCAATTACGGTTCGGCGGGAAAAGGGCAATCATTTCACCGCGGGGGCAGTGGAGCGCGTCGACCTTGCCACGTTTGACGTTGTATTGATGCGTCAGGATCCGCCGTTTGATATGTCCTACATCACGGCGACGCATTTGCTCGAGCATATCCATCCGCAGACCCTGGTCGTCAATGATCCGGTAAGCGTGCGCAATGCGCCGGAAAAGCTGTTTGTCACTCATTTCGACGGCATCATGCCGCCAACGCTTATTTCCTCGAACCTGCAGGAGATCAAGGAATTCCGTGCCGAATTCAAAGATATCATCATCAAGCCGCTCTACGGCAACGGCGGCGCCGGGGTTTTTCACCTGAAGCCGGAAGACGAAAACCTGTCAGCACTTTGCGAGATGTTCACGCAATTTTACCACGAGCCGATGATCGTCCAGAAATATTTGCCGGAAGTCCGTCAGGGCGACAAGCGGATCATTCTGGTTGACGGCGAGCCTGTCGGTGCCATCAACCGGGTCCCGCAAACCGGCGAGGTCCGCTCGAATATGCATGTTGGCGGCCAGGCGGTGAAATCGGCGCTGACATCGCGGGAGGTGGAGATTTGCCGCGCGATCGGCCCCGCCCTGAAGGAAAAGGGCCTGATCTTCGTTGGTATTGATGTCATCGGCGACTATCTGACCGAAATCAATGTCACGTCGCCGACCGGAATCCAGGAAATCAACCGCTTCGATGGCGTCAAGCTGGAAGTGGGTATCTGGGATTGCCTCGAAGAAAAGGTGAGCGACTCCTCCCGCTAACGCACCCCTTCCCGCATATTAATGCATGAAGATTTTTCTGGCACATGGTATGGTTGATTGCAGAACCATGTGATTTTTCCGAAAGCTGGCATGCAGGCAAGAATAAAGACGGTGGCGTTTCAGGGGATGGACGTCCGTGAAGTTGATGTACAGGTGATGATGGCGTCTGGCCTTCCGGCCTTCACCATCGTTGGGCTTGCCGATAAATCGGTAGCCGAAAGCAAGGAGCGGGTGCGCGCAGCCCTCACCTCGCTCGGCATCGGCCTGCCGCCCAAGCGGATCACCATCAATCTGGCGCCGGCGGACCTGCCCAAGGAAGGCGCGCATTATGACCTGCCGATTGCGCTTGGCGTGCTGACGGCCTTGGGTATTTTACCTTCTGATGAGTTGGAAAATTATTACGTGCTGGGCGAATTGTCGCTGGATGGCAGCTGCAACGCAGTGAGCGGGGTCCTTCCCGCCGCCGTCGAGGCCGTCGCGCAGGAAAAGAACATTATCTGTCCCGGGGCATCCGGTTCAGAAGCGGCCTGGGCGGGGGAGCTTGAAGTTCTGGCGCCCGGAAGCCTCCTGGCGCTCATCAATCATTTCAAGGGAACGCAGGTGCTGACGCCGCCAGTATGCGGCGATATTCTTGACGATACCCATACGTTGCGGCTCGAGGACATCAAAGGGCAGGAAACGGCCAAGCGCGCGCTGGAGGTGGCGGCGGCGGGCGGCCATAACCTGCTGATGACCGGCCCGCCCGGCACCGGAAAATCCATGCTCGCGGCAAGATTACCGGGATTGCTGCCACCACTTGACGCGGCCGAGGCGCTGGAAGTCAATATGATTTCCAGCATCGCCGGGGAAATGAAGGAAGGGCGGCTCACACGCCGTCGTCCCTTCCGGGATCGGCATCATTCGGCGTCGGTGGCGGCGATGGTCGGCGGCGGCCGGGGCGCAAAGCCCGGCGAGGTGTCGCTGGCCCATCTCGGTGTATTGTTTCTCGATGAATTGCCTGAGTTTAACCGTCAGGTTCTCGAATCCCTCCGCCAGCCCGTCGAGGTTGGCAGGGCCGTGGTTGCCCGCGCCAATCTCCATGTGACCTATCCTGCCCGTATGCAACTCGTCGCCGCGATGAACCCTTGCCGCTGTGGGCATCTGGACGATGCCGCGCAGGCTTGCGCGCGGGCCCCGAAATGCGCTATTGAATATCGCTCAAGAATTTCCGGGCCGATGCTGGACCGCATCGATATCCATGTCGATGTGCCCGCTGTTTCCGCCATGGACCTGACCCTTCCAACCCCTTCCGAGACGACGGAAATTGTTGCGGCGCGCATCGCGCGGGCCCGGGCGATGCAACGTCGGCGCTATATGAGCATCGATCATCCGACGCCGATCCGGACCAATGCGGACGCGGATGGCGAGGTGCTCGAGAGATTCGTGACACTGGACGCATCGGCAACGGCGCTCCTGCAGGACGCCATCGGCAAGCTGAAGCTTTCAGCGCGCGGCTATCACCGGGTCCTGAAAGTCGCCCGCACCCTTGCCGATCTCGCGGAAAGCGAAGCCGTCCTCCGCAACCATATCGCCGAGGCCCTCGAATACCGGCGTCGGCTGGCGATGACCTGACGGCGCGGTTATTTATCCTTGTTGACGTCGAGATTTTCGAGATTGACACGCGCCGCATCGCCGGCGGGGCTGTTCGGCGCCAACTCGAGGACCTTCATCCAGTCCGTGCGGGCGAGATCGTTCTTGCCTGCGGATTTATAGAGGATGCCCCGCTCGATAAGCGCGTCCAGCTGATCCGGCTGCAAGGAGAGCGCGAGTTCGACATCTTCGAGCGCGCGCGTATTGTTGCCAAGCTGGCGCCACGCTGCCGCGCGAAACGTGAGCGCGTCGGCGCGGGCGGGGTCGAGCTTCAGGGCGAGATCGAGGTCCGCAAAGGCTTTTTTATAGTCTCCGGTTTTTGCGAAGATCCGGCTGCGGTCTACCAGCAGGTCGATATTTTCGGGTTCAATCTCGAGGGCGGCGGTGGCGACGGCGTTCGCCCGTTCATAATTGTCAGCAAGCAGCCAGACATTCGCCGTCTGCGAAAGCACCGGGATAAGCAGGGCGGAGCCGGAGGACTGCATGTCTTTTGCGAGCTCTTCCAGCTTCAGGGCGGCGTGCAGGTATTTTTTCATCTCCACAAGAGCGAGCGCCGCGCAGTGGCGTGCCGGGAAGCCGCCACCGGAATCGCGCCAGGCAAGCGCCGTTTCGTAAGCGATTTCCGGCTCCCGCTTTGTGAGTTTAAGGCAGGTCCGATATTCGGTTTCCTGGGTGCGGAATTCCGGCGATCCGGCGGCGGCTGCGGTGGACGCGAAAACAAAAAGGATTGTAAATGACAGGATATAGGCTAGGGTTTTGCGAAACATGAAATGCCTTAAATTGGTCTTGATTGAACCCTAAATGCCGACATTAGGATTGATCATATCAGGGAGTTCTATCATGAACAGACTAGTCGTTGCCACTATTGCCTTTTTCAGCCTGACACCGCTTGCCTCCGCGCAAATGATGCCGCCCGCTCATCACGTCCGGCAGGATCATGTGGTGCTGAACTTGACGACGGAGGGATGGGTAAAAACCGATACGGCCCGGGTCGCCGTCTTTGTTGATCTAGTACAGCAGAAGGAAAGCGCGGAGGATCTCAAAAAACGCATCGATGGGTCTTTGCAGTCATTGGCGAAGGATGTCGACTGGCGGTTCACCTCTTCCCGGCAGCAACTGGACCAGACTGGCCTTAACCGCTGGTATGTGACGGCGGAAGCGCGGGTTCAGGAGGCAAAACTTGCAGGGCTTGAGGACCGCGCGAAATCTGCAAGCAGCCCCGGATACAAGGTCGGTATCTCCTATGTTGATTTCACCCCCTCGCTGGCCGAGTTTGAGAAATTACGGGCTGATTTGCGCGAGGATATCTACAAGCAGGCGATCGCCGAAGCGGATCGGCTCAACAAGGTCATGCCGGGACCCGAATATCATGTCCGCCGCGTTGACTTTGTCCAGGCGCACCCTTCGATGGCCATGGAAGCGGCCCCCAGAACCATGATGATGAAATCCGGTGCCGCGGATGCCAGTACCGGGTCTGAGGGTGGCGCGGAACTGCTTGTTTCCGTGAAACAGTCCGTGTCGGCGGAGGTTATTCTCGGGCGCGCCGGCCAGCCCGCGCCGCAATAGGGGTTTGATGATACAGAAGCTCTTTTGTTTCGGGCTGGGTTTCACGGCCCGCCAGCTTGCATCTGATTTTCCGGATTGGGAGATTATGGGCACGAGCCGGACGGCCGATGACGATGCGGCGACCGGGCATATTCCGCTCTATCCCTTCCGCCGCGATTGTCCAGTTCCTGATTTTGCAAACTTGGCTCAAGACGTCAGCCATATCCTGCTGTCCGTCCCGCCCGATGATCTCGGCGATCCGGTCTTCGATATCATGGCCGGGGAGATCGCCAAACTACCCGCCCTCAAATGGATCGGTTATCTCTCGACGACGGGCGTTTACGGTGATTTGCAAGGGGACTGGGTGAATGAGGCGAGCCCGTACAACCCCTCCGGATTGCGCGGCCAGCGCCGGATGGAGGCGGAGCTGGCTTGGCGCAGTCTCTATGAAAAGAAAGGCCTGCCGCTTCATATTTTCCGGCTTCCCGGCATTTATGGACCGGGCCGTAACCAGCTTGTCTCGGTAAAGGCGGGAAAGGCGCGCCGCATCGACAAACCCGGGCAGATATTCTCGCGTATCCATGTCGCGGACCTTGCCGCAATCCTGATGGCGTCAATGAAAAAGCCTGATCCGGGGGCGATCTATAATGTCGCGGATGATGAACCGGCACCGCCCGCGGATGTCGTCGCTTACGCGGCGGAGCTTTTGGGAATGCCGCCGCCGCCACTGCAGGATTTTGAAACCGCGGAGCTGAGCCCGATGGCGCGGAGTTTTTATGCGGACAGCAAGCGGGTCAGCAACACCAAAATCAAGTCGGAGCTTGGGATTTCGCTTAGATATCCTACATATAGGCAAGGGTTGACGGCTTTGCTTTAGGCAATTTTGGGTATATAACAAAATTGTAACCCGGTTTTTGGCCGTCGGATGGATCGTTATATGGCAAGAACGAAATGCTTTAGTCGCGAAGAGGCGCTGGAAAAAGCCATGCAGGCTTTCTGGGTGAAGGGTTATGAAGCAACTTCCGTCCAGGATTTGGTCGATTGCATGGGCATCAACCGCGGCAGTCTTTACGATACCTTCGGCGACAAGCATAAACTCTTCCTTGAAGCGCTTGACCAATATGGCACGGGTGCGCAGCTCCGCATTGATGTGCTGCGCCAGGACGATGACCCCCGCGAGATTCTGACGAAATTCATGTATGTCTTCATGCAAAAGCAGGTGGCCGATCCAAAACGGCGCGGTTGCTTTATGACCAATTGCGCCGTGGAACTATCGTCGCGCGACGATGAATGCGCGGAGCGGGTCCGGGTTTTCTTTGAAGACATGGAAGCGGCTGTCAAGGATCTGATCGCGCGCGGACAGCGCGAAGGGGTTTTCACGACAAAACGCGATGCGGCGAGTCTCGCCGCCTTTTTTATAGGTATCATGCAGGGCATGCGGGTCGTCGGGAAGGTGAGCCCGGACGAGGCGGTTCTCCGGCCCATGGTCGATGTGGCGCTGACGGTACTGGACGCCGAATGAGCGAATTAGGGGTTGATCTCTGGGGCGCGGCTTTTCAGGCCATATCATTCCTTTGCCTGATGGCGATCCCCTGGACCGACGGCCGTATCCGAATTGGTGCGATCATCGTTGCGGCTCTCGGTATTCTCTCAATTCTCGGTTTTCAGTTATATGTCGGCGTTGAAAAGCAGGATTACGGGCTTGCTGCCGATCTGGTTACCCTGACGCTCGCCAATGTCGTGATGTATTTCTCGGTGAGCTGGATTGTCGAGAAGCTGTTCCGGCTTTTCCTGTTGAAACGTAAAAAGCAGCAGACGCCGCCATCGTCATGAACCGGAGATAATGTGCTGGATCAAGGCTTTTGATTCTGGCGCGTCCCATTCGGCGGGACCGATCAGGCGCCCTATTTCCTCCCCCTCCGAATTCAGGAGGATGCTGGCGGGCAATCCGAATACGCCTGCCGTCCGCCCTGATTTGACGGTCTTGTCGTTGAAGGCGGTAAGGTTCTTGATGCCGAGTTTTTCAAAAAATGCCTGCACCTTTTCCATGCCCTGCAGGTCCTGACTGATGGCGAGAACCTGAAAATCATCGCTGCCTATATCACCCTGCAGCTGGTCGAGTCCGGGCATTTCCTTGCGGCAGGGCGCGCACCAGGTCGCCCAGAAATTGACCAGCAGGACCTTGCCTTTGTAGTCAGATAGCTGTTCCTGATCGCCGGCAGCGTTTGTGAAGGTAAAATCCTTGAACGCTCTCGGCGTCTCATTCGGGGCAAAATTCTGCATCTCGCCGGTCAGGAAGGCATCCAGATTTTCCGAGAAAGCTGTTGATGTTCCAGCCCCAAGCCCTGTAAATGTAAGCAAGATCAGAAAACTTAAGTGTTTCAGGGTTCTGGTCATCATATTTTACAACAGTCCAATTGTTACAAAGCGAGCCCGATAATGAGCGCAAATGAGCTTTGGGGCGGCAGATTTGCCAAAGGCCCCGCTGAGATTATGGAACGGATCAACGCCTCCATTGATTTCGATCGTCGGCTCTATGCCCAGGATATAATGGGTTCCATGGCACATTCCAGTATGTTAATGGCCCAGAATATAATTTCCAAGGCGGATGGCACGAAAATTCAGGAAGGATTGCAGACAATTCTTCGTGAGATCGAGGCCGGGGATTTCAAGACGGACCCGGCGCTTGAGGATATCCATATGCATGTGGAGGCGCGTCTGCGCGAACTTATCGGCGATGCGGCCGGGCGGCTGCATACGGCGCGCTCGCGCAATGACCAGGTTGCGACGGACTTCAAGCTCTGGGTTCGGGACACGATTGATCATCTGGACGGAGAGCTTGCCAATCTGCAGGACGCCTTGCTCGATCAGGCCGAGGCTGAAGCCGATACCGTGATGCCGGGCTTCACTCATCTGCAGGCGGCGCAGCCGGTGACCTTCGGTCATCATATGCTCGCCTATATCGAGATGTTCGCGCGCGACCGGGGACGGCTTGCGGACGCGCGGGTTAGAATGAACGAGAGCCCTTTGGGCTCGGCGGCGCTTGCCGGAACCTCCTTCCCGATCGATCGGGATATGACAGCGAAAGCGCTCGGCTTCGACCGCCCGACGGCGAATTCGCTCGATGGCGTGTCGGATCGGGATTTCGCGCTGGAATTCCTCGGCTTTGCCTCCATTTGCTCGATGCATCTTTCGCGTCTTGCTGAGGAGATTGTCATCTGGTCGAGCGCACAGTTCCGGTTCGTTGAATGTTCCGACAGCTTCTCGACGGGCTCCTCGATCATGCCGCAGAAGAAAAACCCGGACGCAGCGGAACTGATCCGCGGCAAAGCCGGGCGGAGCGCCGGAGCCTTCACCAGCCTCCTGATGATGATGAAGGGCCTGCCCATGACCTATGGCAAGGATATGCAGGAGGACAAGGAGCCGGTGTTTGCCGCGGCCGATAATCTGCAGCTCTGTCTTGCCGCCATGAGCGGGATGATCCGCGATATCAAGGTCAATGGCGACGTGATGACCGCCGCCTCGGGCGCAGGCTTCACGACGGCAACGGACCTTGCCGACTGGCTGGTGCAGAAGCTGGATATGCCGTTCAGAAACGCTCATCATGTGACTGGGACCCTTGTAAAACTCGCCGAAGACAGTAATTGCGGGTTAGAGGATCTGACGCTTGCGCAAATGCAATCGGTGGAAAGCGCGATCACCGAGGATATCTACAAGGTTCTCGGCGTGCAGAACTCCGTCGCCAGCCGGGTGAGTTATGGCGGCACGGCGCCATCCCGGGTGCGTGAGCAGATTGCAGGCTGGCGTAAGAAGCGCGCGGCAAAGGGAGACGGGAAATGAGGTGGCTGTTGCATGGTGCAATCATGATGGTGGTTACGATCGGATTGCTTGGCGCCTGCGGGGTCAAGAGCCCGCCCAAATATACGCCGGACGCCCCGGCGGCTGAGACGAAGAAAAGCTGAATTTTGCACAGATTGTCGAGAAATGGATCATTTCAACTATAAAAACGGCGAGCTTTATGCCGAGGATATTCCGCTGCGCGTTATCGCCGAGACTGTCGGCACGCCCTTTTATTGCTACTCCACGGCGACGCTGGAACGGCATTACAAGGTATTTTCCGGGGCCTTTGAGGGCGCCAATGCGCTTGTCTGCTATGCGCTGAAGGCGAATTCCAATCTGGCTGTCATCCGCACATTGGCGGCGCTTGGCTCGGGCGCGGACGTGGTCTCCGAGGGAGAACTCAAACGCGCGTTGGCGGCAGGTGTTCCGCCAGAGAAAATTGTCTTTTCCGGCGTCGGCAAGAAGCCGGAGGAAATGCGCTTTGCGCTCGAGGTTGGTATCCATCAGTTCAATGTGGAATCAGAGCCTGAAGTAAGAATTTTAAGCGACGTTGCTAGCTCGATGGGCAAGGTTGCGCCCATTACCTTTCGCGTTAATCCGGACGTCGACGCCAAGACCCATGCCAAAATCGCAACCGGCAAGGCAGAGAACAAGTTCGGCGTGCCCTGGCAGGACGTCTCGCGCATCTATGCGGAAGCTGCGGCTTTGCCGGGGATCGCGATCAAGGGCGTCGATGTGCATATCGGATCGCAACTTACCGATTTGGAGCCCTATAAAAACGCGTTTAACCGTGTCCGTGAACTGGTGCGGCAGCTTCGGAGTGAAGGCCATGATATCACCCGTATCGACCTGGGTGGCGGGCTCGGCATTCCTTATGACGCCACGATCCGGCCGCTGCGCGCGGCCTATGCCGCTGTCGCGCTGGAGGCGATCGGCAAT
>JAIOYL010000079.1 GCA_021741195.1 Sneathiella sp.
CCTTTCTGTTATCAGGCGGCGGCCCGTCGCTCCGCCACCATGCGCTGGGCAATTTCCACGGTCATCGCCGCATCGCGCCCATAGGCGTCAGCGCCAACGCTGTCGGCAAATTCCTCATTGAGCGGCGCGCCGCCGACCATGACGATATAGTCGTCGCGGATGCCCTTCTCCTTCATGGTGTCTATGACGACCTTCATATAGGGCATGGTCGTGGTCAGCAGCGCCGACATGCCGATGATGTCGGGCTTGTGCTCCTCCAGCGCCGCGAGATATTTCTCGACCGGATTGTTGATGCCAAGATCGATGACCTCGAAGCCCGCGCCTTCCATCATCATGATGACGAGATTCTTGCCGATGTCATGAATATCGCCCTTGACAGTGCCGATCACCATTTTTCCGGCCTTGGGCGCGCCGGTCTCGGCGAGCAGCGGCTTCAGGATCGCCATGCCCCCCTTCATCGCGTTGGCGGCGAGCAGCACTTCGGGCACGAACAGGATACCGTCACGGAAATCAATGCCGACAACGCGCATGCCTTCAACCAGAGCCTCGGTCAGAACCTTGTAGGGCTCCCAGCCGCGCTCCAGAAGGATATTCACACCCTCCTTGATTTCATCGGCAAGACCGTCATAGAGGTCATCATGCATCTGCTCGACGAGTTCCCCGTCATCAAGTAGAGAGAGATCGATTTCATCATCTTCCATTGAAAGCTCCACGAACTAAAAAATAGACGGCACTTCATGCTAAAAGTGTCATTTAATGTGAAGTCAAAAACTATTCCCGCGCAGACATCGTTTAATTTTCCTGCGACACTTTCAGGCAAAATGCGCTGAACTCCTTGGAAATCAAGCCCTAAGCCGGATATTTTCTGGATCGAAAATCGATTCTTCAATGACGGTCGCGGGATAACGCTCCCCGAGAATCTCGATCTCCAATTTTGTGCCAATCGCCTCATTTCCGGCCTTGATATAGCCCTGCGCGAGACTCTTGCCGACAAAATGACTATAGGCCCCCGCTGTCGCCCGGCCGACCATGGCGCCGCTCGCATCATAAAGCGGCTCGTTCCCGCGCGGATCGGCGTCCTTGATCCCATCGACCTGAAGACAGATGAAGGATTGCGGAACGCCCGCCGCCTTCTGCGCAACCAGCGCGTCGCGGCCAATGAAATCGCCCTTGTCGAGATGGACAAACCGTTCCAGTCCGGCTTCCAGAACCGTATATTCGCGGGTCAGATCCTGCCCCCACATGCGGTAGTTCTTCTCCATGCGGAGGCTGTCCATGGCGCGCATGCCGCACATGCCGAGACCGTACTCCTCGCCCGCTTGCACAATCGCATCATAGATATGGTTCTGGTACTCGATCGGGTGATGCAGCTCCCAGCCGAGGTCACCGACGAAATTCACGCGAAGTGCCCGACAGGGCGCGAGGCCGACAGTAATATGCTGCCCCGTCAACCACTTAAAGCCATTATTTGAGAGATCGGCGTCGGTGATTTTCCGAAGAATATCGCGCGATTTCGGGCCCGCCAGCACCAGCACGCCATGCGCCGTTGTCACATTGTCAAGCCGGACGGAGCCGTCATCGGGCAAGTGCTTCAGCAGATAGTCATAATCGAAACGTTCCGCCGCGCCGGAGCTCACCAGATAAAAGGCTTCAGGCCCGTCGCGCATGATGGTGAATTCGGAACGGATGCCGCCCCGCTTGTTGAGCGCATGGGAAAGGTTGATGCGCCCCACACCCTTTGGCAGCTTGCGGCAGACGAGCCGGTCGAGATAGGCTTCCGCCCCCGGTCCCGACACCTGGAACTTCGAAAAGCTGGTGATATCGATGAGCCCGGCGTTTTCGCGGGTGTTCTTCGCCTCATTGCCGACATGCTCGAAATAGTTGGAGCGGCGGAAACTCCACCGGTCTTTCGGCTCCACGCCTTCGGGGGCGAACCAGTTCGGCCGCTCCCAGCCGTATCTCTGCCCGAAGACCGCGCCGCGCGCCGCCATGCGGTCGTGGCAGGGGCTCATTTTGAGTGGTCGTCCGGCAGGGCGTTCCTCGTCCGGGTAATGGATGACGAAGACATGCTCGTAGCATTCCTCATTCTTGAGCTTGGTATAGGGTTTCGTCGCATAGGCGCCGAAGCGGCGCGGATCGACATCCATCATGTCAATGCCGGGCTCGCCCTCGGTGATCCATTCCGCCAGCTGCCAGCCGGAGCCACCCGCCGCCGTCACGCCGAAACTGTGGCCTTCATTCATCCAGAAATTCTTTAATCCCCAGGCCGGGCCGATCATCGGGCTGCCGTCGGGGGTATAGGCGATGGGACCATTGACGATATCCTTTATCCCGGCATCGGCGAAGGTCGGCACACGCTTGATCGCGGCTTCGACATGCGGCATCAGGCGCTCAAGATCGCCGGGGAACAGCTCCTGCCCGAAGGTTTCCGGCACGCCGTCGACAAAACAGGCGGGCGCGCCCTTCTCGTATGGCCCGAGGATATATCCCTGCCGCTCCTCGCGGAGGTAATAGGAGGCGTCACTCTCGCGGAGCACCGCCATCTCGGGAAGACCCGCCTTTTTCCGTTCGACCAGCTCCGGCACTTCATCGGTGACGATATATTGATGCTCGACCGGGATCACCGGGATATCGAGGCCGACCATGGACAATGTCTGGCGGGCGTAGTTGCCGGTGCAGCTCACCACATGCTCGGCGGTGATGTCGCCCTTGCTGGTGCGGACCAGCCATTCGCCGTTCTTCTGCTGCTCGATCGAGAGAACCTCTGTCTGGCGGTTGATCTCCGCGCCGCCGTTGCGGGCGCCGATGGCCATGGCGTTGGTCACATCGACCGGCGCGATATGGCCGTCGTCCGGATGATAGAGCGCGCCGACCAGTCCCTCTGTATCGCAGAGCGGCCAGAGCTCCTTCACCTCCTTCGGCGTGATGATCTCGTAAGGCACCCCGATCGTGTTGGCAGTACCACAATATTTGAGATATTCATCCATGCGTTCCTTGCTGGTCGCAAGGCGAAGGTTGCCGGTCACATGAAAGCTGACGTTCTGGCCCGTCTCGGCTTCGAGCCTTTTATAGAGATCGACACTGTATTTATGGATCTGCCCGACGGCGTAGCTCATGTTGAAAAGCGGCAAAAGGCCCGCCGCATGCCAGGTCGATCCGGCGGTAAGTTCCGTCCGCTCCAGCAGGACAACATCCGACCAGCCTTTCTTCGTCAGGTGATAAAGCGTGCTGACCCCGACAACGCCACCCCCGATGACGACGACCCGTGCATGTGATTTCATTTATCCGTCCCCTTTGCCCTGTTCCATGCCCGAGAGGCATCGATACCTGTTCCGTTCACCGTGGCGATTACGCCCTGGAATCGCTAACCGGTCTCCGACGCTCGCTGTTCCTTTCCCGCCATGGAAAAACACAGCGCCGAAGCCTTTCAAAAATGTTCTATATTCGCCAGAGAATTCTGCAAAAAGACGCCAATTGGCTAGTCGCACCCCCATATTCGGATTTAATGAAATCAAAAGACGCGCTTACTTCTGGAACTGGAGAAACCCATGAGTGCAACTCAGAGCCGCAGCGGCCGCCGGGGACGTGATGCCCGCCGCGAGGCACGGGCGAGCAACAACGCCCGGCATATCCCCTATATCAAGCGGAATATCCCCGTCACCAACCTCACCAGTAATGAGGCGCTCGAGATCATCGAGGCAAACGCGGATACCATACTCGAAGAAATCGGCATCGATTTCCGCGACGATCCGGAATCGCTCGCACTCTGGAAATCCGTCGGCGCGGATGTGCGGGGCGAGCGGGTGCATTTCCCGAAAGGCCTCTGCCAGCAACTGCTGAAAACGGCCCCTGCCGAATTTACCCAATTTGCCCGCAATCCCGCCAACAATGTGCAGATTGGCGGGAATAACACCGTACTCGCCCCCGTCTATGGACCGCCGTTCGTCCATGATCTCGACAAGGGCCGCCGCTATGGCACGATCGAGGACTTCGAGAATTTCGTGAAGCTCGCCTATATGGCGCCCGCCATGCATCATTCCGGCGGCACGGTCTGCGAGCCGGTCGATCTTCCCGTCAACAAGCGGCATTTCGACATGATCTACAGCCATATCAAATATTCCGACAAGCCGTTCATGGGCTCCGTCACCGCGCCGGAGCGGGCGCAGGACAGCGTCGATATGGCCGCCCTCGTCTTCGGCGCGGACTTCGTGCAGAACAATTGCGTGATGCTGAACCTGATCAACGCCAACTCGCCCATGACCTATGACGCGACCATGCTGGGGGCGCTCAAGACCTACGCCGCCAACAACCAGGCCTGCGTCGTCTCGCCGTTTATCCTCTCGGGCGCCATGAGCCCCGTCTCGGGCGCGGGCACGCTGTCGCAATTGCTGGCGGAAGCTTTGGCTGGCTGCGCGCTGACGCAGATCATCAAGCCGGGCACGCCGGTGATTTTCGGCACTTTCGTGAGCTCCATCTCCATGCAGTCCGGCGCGCCGACCTTCGGGACCCCGGAAAGCAGCCTTGTGCTGAACGGCGCGGCGGAACTTTCGCGCCGCCTCAACCTCCCGTTCCGCTCCGGCGGGTCCTTCACGGCCTCCAAGCTTCCCGATGCTCAGGCGGCTTATGAAAGCGCGCAGACGCTGCTGATGACGCTTCTCTCAGGGGTCAATTTCTCTCTCCATGCGGCTGGCTGGCTCGAGGGCGGGCTCTGTTCGTCCTACGAGAAGTTCGTCATGGATATCGATCAATGCGCGATGATGGAAGTGCTCGCGCGCGGCATTGATGTCAGTGAGAATGGGCAAGCCATGGACGCGGTGCGTGAGGTCGGCCCGGGTGGTCATTTCCTCGGCTGCGCCCATACCCAGGCAAATTTCGAGGATGCCTTCTACCGCTCCCGCACCGCCGATAACAATTCGGTCGAGCAATGGCAGGCGGACGGGTCCAGGGATATGGCGGCGCGCGCCAACGGGATCTGGAAACAGATGCTGAGGGATTATCAGGCCCCGGCGCTGGAGGGAGCAATTGACGAGGCGTTACAGGAATTCATGGCGAAACGAAAGGCCTCGTTCCCCGATTCAAACGTCTAGGGCCAGGACCCTAACGATCGGCGGTAAAGGCGCCGCCGAACGCAAACCGGCTGCCCGGGTGATAAAGGCGCACAGTGGTGATCACCTCATCACCGGCGTAGGTATGCCGCTCTAACGTGAGAACCGGTTCTCCGCCCTTTAACCCAAGCAGGCGCTTCTGTGCAGGCGTCGGAATATCGGCGCTGAGGCGGTGACCGGCGCGGCTGTAGGGCACGGTCCTGATCAGGAAGCCGCTCGGCGTCTCCGCATCGAAACTTTGGTTCAGGAAATCGGGGACCAGATTCGGATTGACATAACGGTCCTCAAGCTGGATCGGCGCGCCATTTTCCGAATGCAGCACAAGGCAGTGATAGAGCGGCCTGCCCTTCGCCTTCATGATCGCGGCGATATCCTTGGGCGCCTCCGTTTCCTCATGGCTCAGCATGACGGCGCTATGCCGGTGCCCGCGCGCGGCGATCTCGTCGGCGATATTGCGGATCTCGAGAAGCCCGGATTCTAATTTCCGCGGCGCGACGAAGGTCCCCGACCCCTGCCGGCGCGCAAGCACGCCCTCCTGCGTCAGCTCACGGAGCGCCCGGTTGATGGTCATGCGGGAGGTTTTAAGCTCCTCGACCAACGCATGTTCGGTAGGTATACGATCGCCCGCCTGCCACGCGCCTGTCGAGATCCTGGCGACAATCAGCTCCTTGACCTGCTGATAGAGCGGCTCTGATCTGTTGATATTCAATTCGAGGGCGATGTTCATGACGTAATCCGGTTTTTACAAATTCGATGTTAGTTCTTTTATCGTCGCGGCAAAGCGCGCGCCAATTTTTTCTTCCGCCAAATGATGGCGGCCCGTGATCACCACACGGCCGTTCACATACACATCCTTCACCACGCTGTTGTCCCCGGCAAACAACCAGCTATCGAGGACGGTCGACGCCGGTTTGCCGACAAGCGCGGGATGCGACGGGTCCAGCACCGCGAAATTAGCGCGGGCCCCGATCTGCAATCCGGCGCGGCCCGGACGGGCGAGCGCCTGATGTCCGCCTGCGACGGCGTTCTCAAAAATCCGTGTGCCCGTGGAGCGGCCGGGTATCCCGAGGATGTTACGTGACCTGTGCGTAAGCCGTTGGCCATATTCAAGAAGGCGCACTTCCTCTGCAAGGGCGATATAGACGTTGCTGTCCGAGCCAAGCGCAAATTTTCCGCCCGCCTCCAGAAAATCGCCCGCAGGAAAAATGCCATCCCCGAGATTGGCCTGGGTGATCGGGCAGAGCCCGGCAACGGCGTCGGACAGGGCGATGGCGGCTAGCTCCCTGTCCGTCACATGGGTTGCATGGATCAGGCACCAACGATCATTAAGCGCGACATTCTCGTTAAGCCATTCGACAGGCCGCAAGCCTGACCAGTCGAAGCAATCGGAAACCTCCTTCCGCTGTTCGGCGATATGGATATGGCGCGGCATATTCTTCGGAATATTCACGAGCAGCTCGTTCAGCAATTCCGGGTTGACAGCGCGGAGCGAATGCGGCGCGACGCCGATAACCGTATCCGGCTCCTCCGTGGTAACAAACTGCAGGAATTCAAGCAGGGAAAGGAATTTGTCGCCGTCCAGAATAAAGCGCCGCTGGTGGTCATGCGGTGGTTGAGCCCCAAACCCGCTATATCGGTAAAGGACCGGCAAGAGGGTGAGGCCAATTCCCGTCTCTTTCGCCGCGTCCCTGATTCGATGGCTCATTTCGGCAGGATTGGCGAAGGCCCGCCCGTTCTTGTCGTGATGCAGATAATGAAATTCGCCGACCGAGGTAAAACCCGCCTTCAGCATTTCAAGATAAGCTTGCGCGGCGATCGCCTCAAGCTGCTCCGGGGTAATCTCCCGCAGGAAACCGTACATCACCTGCCGCCAGCTCCAGAAGCTGTCCGCGCCCGGTCCGCCGGTCTCCGCAAGCCCCGCCATTGCCCGCTGGAAAGCGTGAGAATGCACATTGGCCATGCCCGGCACGGCGAATCCGTTATGGACGATGTCCGCATCCGGCGGCTCACCACCGTCAATCGCCAGAATTTCGCCGTTTTCCGCAATTTCAAGGAACTGATTTTGCTGCCAGCCGTTGGACAAAAGTATTTCGTTAAAAAAATGCTTGATCATGGCTGAAAGTTTATCATAATAATTTGTATATACAAATCTAAAATAAGGGTGGAGAAGAAATGGCCGGGACGGCGTGGGACAAGCTTTTCATCAATGCCCAGATTGCAGCCATGACATCGGGCGGGGAGCCTTACGGTCAGGCCGACGCCTCCAGCCTCGCCGTCACCGGGGATAGGATTACCTGGATCGGTCATGCCGACGAGATCAACGGCGACGCCAAAGAGATCATTGATCTCGAGGGCCGCTGGATCACGCCGGGGCTGATCGACTGCCATACCCATCTCGTCTATGCGGGCAACCGCGCGCAGGAATTCGAGATGGGCTTGAACGGCGCGACATACGAGGAGATTGCCGCGAAAGGCGGCGGCATTCTCTCCACCGTCAAGGCGACCCGCGAGGCCAGCGAGAGCGATCTCGCCGCTGAAAGCCAGACCCGCCTTCAGGCGCTTATCAACGCCGGTGTGACAACGGTCGAGATCAAGTCGGGCTATGGCCTCGATCTTGAGAATGAAGTGAAAATGCTGGAGGCCGCCAAGCATCTCGGCGAGATCAATCCCGTCCGCGTTCTCAAAACCTTCCTCGGCGCCCATGCCCTGCCGCTGGAATTCGCCGGCGACAGCGACGGATATATGGCCAAGGTTATCCACGAAATGCTGCCGACCATTCATGCCCTCGGCCTGATCGACGCCATCGACGCCTTCTGCGAGAAGATCGCCTTTTCCGAAGACCAGGTGCGCCAGCTTTTCAAGGCCGCCGAAAAGCTCCATATCCCGATCAAGCTTCATGCGGAACAGCTCAGTAACCAGCATGGCGCGGAGCTTGCTGCGCATTTCAGGGCGCTCTCCGCTGATCATCTGGAATATCTCGACGAAAAAGGCGTTAAGGAAATGGCGAAGGCGGGCACAGTTGCCGTAATCCTGCCGGGCGCCTACTATTACCTCCGCGAGACACAGAAGCCGCCGATCGAGCTTTTCCGCAGATACAAGGTACCGATGGCGCTCGCTACCGACTGCAACCCCGGCTCGTCGCCTACCACCAATCCGCAGTTAATGATGAATATGGCGGCGATCCTGTTCCGCCTGACACCGGAGGAGGCGCTCGCCGGGTTTACGCGCAACGCCGCGGCGGCGCTGGGATTAGCAAAAAAAATCGGCACGCTGGAAGTTGGCAAGCAGGCCGATCTTGCCGTCTGGGAGATTGAGCATCCCTCAGAACTGACACAAGCTATCGGCGCTAACCCACTTTATTCGCGGCATTTTGGACAATAGGAAGGTGACGGCCATGGACCAGACATTAATGACCGTAACGCCCGGGCATCTCAGCTTTGATGACCTGCGGCGAATCTACGAGGGGCCGGTGAAATTTGCCCTCGATCCCACCTGCCGGGACAGTATTGACGCGAGTGCTGCCGCGATCCAGGCCATCCTTGAGCAGGGCAAAACGGTCTATGGCATTAACACCGGGTTTGGACGGCTGGCGCAGGAAGTGATTCCGACGGATCGGCTGGTGGATTTGCAGCGCAATCTCGTGCTCTCCCATTCGACCGGCGTCGGGCCGCTGCTGGGCGACAATATCGTCAGGTTGATAATGGTGATGAAGGCGGCGAGCCTCGCGCGCGGCTTTTCCGGCGTCCGCTTTGACGTGATTGACGCCCTGCTCACGTTCCTCGATCATGAGATATATCCCTGCATCCCGGCCAAGGGCTCGGTCGGCGCGTCCGGCGATCTCGCCCCCCTCGCCCATATGACCGCTGCGCTGATGGGAGTCGGCGAGGTCCGTATAAAGGGCGAGATCGTGCCCGCCGAGGCGACGCTTAAAGCGCTCAAGCTGGAACCGCTCACTCTTGGCCCCAAGGAAGGCCTCGCGCTCCTGAATGGCACACAGGTCTCGACGGCGCTGGCGCTTGCCGGGCTATTCGAGGCGGAAAAGCTGCTTGCCGCGGCGACGCTGGCAGGCAGCCTGTCGCTCGATGCCGCGAAAGGCACCGATGCGCCGTTTGATACCCGTATCCATGCGGCGCGCGGCCAGATCGGCCAGATGGAGATGGCCGCGAGCTACCGCGCCCTCATCGAGGGCAGTGAGATCCGTAAATCCCACGAAGATTGCGAAAAGGTGCAGGATCCCTACTGCCTGCGCTGCCAGCCGCAGGTCATGGGCGCCTGTCTCGACCAGATGCGTCATGCGGCGGGCGTCCTGATTATCGAGGCGAATGCGGTATCCGACAATCCGCTGGTCTTCACGGAAACCGGCGAGGTGATCTCGGGCGGCAACTTCCATGCCGAGCCGGTGGCGCTCGTTGCCGACAATCTCGCGCTCGCCATCGCCGAGATCGGCGCCATGTCGGAGCGGCGGATCGCCATGCTGATCGATACCTCGATCAGCGGCCTGCCTGCCTTTCTGGTGAAAAATCCCGGCGTCAATTCCGGCTTCATGATCGCCCATGTGACGGCGGCGGCGCTTGCCAGCGAAAACAAGCAGCAGGCGCATCCGGCCTCCGTCGACAGCATCCCGACCTCCGCCAATCAGGAGGATCACGTCAGCATGGCGACCCATGGCGCGCGGCGGCTTTTACGCATGGCGGAGAACACGGCATCCATTGTCGGGATCGAATTACTGGCGGCGGCGCAGGGCATCGAGTTCCGCCATCCGCTCAAATCCTCCAAGCCACTCGAAAAGCTGTTCAACGAGATCCGCGCCGTCGTGCCCGCCTATGATGAGGACCGTTTTTTTGCGCCAGATCTTGAGGCCGCGAAACAACTTGTGACCAGCGGCAATCTGCGAACACTTTTTTCCGACGCTTTGCCAGATATTCCAGCGGCTTATTACGATGAGTGATATTTTTACATTAAAGCGGCGATCCTCGCCTCTCCTCTTGAGCCAGCCCCATGCCGGGATTGAAATTCCAGCTTCAATCGAACGGCGAATCGCGGAACCGGCCAAGGCGCGCCCGGACACCGACTGGCATATCGACCGGCTCTACTCGGACATGGCGGAAACCTTGGAAGCGACGGTGCTGACAGCGCGATATTCGCGTTATGTGATCGATCTTAACCGTGACCCGGACGGCGTCTCGCTTTATCCCGGCCAGAGCGTCACCGAGCTTTGCCCGACGACATTATTTGACAATTCCCCGCTTTATCTTGGCGGAGAGGAACCGGGCGAGGAGGAGATCGAGACGCGGCGCGGGGTTTTCTGGCAACCCTATCATGATGCCCTGTTGGAAGAAATCGACCGGATAAAAGAGATGCATGGCTATGTCCTTCTTTACGACTGCCATTCCATCCGCTCGGTCCTGCCACGGTTTTTCGACGGCCGCCTGCCGACGCTCAATCTCGGCACGGGAAACGGAATTTCCGCCGATCCCCTCATGATGCGGCGGGTCGAAAACATTGCCAGTGCCTCCCCCTACAGCCATGCGCTGAACGGCCGGTTTAAGGGTGGCTATATCACCCGCCATTATGGCGACCCTGCCAACAACATTCACGCTCTGCAGATGGAACTCGCGCAAGCCGACTATATGGAGGAAGTCCTTCCCTTCACCTATCTGCCCGCGAAAGCCGAAATCCTTCAACCAACCCTCCAACTCATTCTTGAGACGATGCTCGACTGGGGCCGCCGTCAGCCAATGTAAAAGAAGGAAGCAACAGATGAATAACCGACGTGACAACAGCCGCGTGATCAAGGCCCCGACGGGAAACGAGATTTCCTGCAAGAGCTGGCTGACGGAGGCGCCGCTCCGCATGCTGATGAACAACCTTGACCCCGACGTTGCCGAGAACCCGGCGGAGCTGGTGGTCTATGGCGGGATCGGCCGGGCAGCGCGCAACTGGGAGTGCTTCGACCAGATCCAGCGATCCTTGCGCGATCTCAACGCCGACGAGACTTTGCTCGTGCAGTCAGGCAAGGCCGTCGGCGTCTTCAAGACCCACGAGAATGCGCCGCGCGTTCTCATCGCCAATTCCAACCTCGTGCCGCATTGGGCCAACTGGGACCACTTCAACGAGCTCGATAAGAAGGGCCTGATGATGTATGGCCAGATGACGGCGGGCTCCTGGATCTATATCGGCAGCCAGGGCATCGTGCAGGGCACCTACGAGACCTTCGCCGAGGCCGGTCGGCAGCATTTCGGCGGCAATATGTCCGGCAAATGGATCCTGACCGGCGGGCTTGGCGGGATGGGCGGGGCGCAGCCGCTCGCCGCGACCATGGCCGGGGCCTCCATGCTCGCTGTGGAATGCCGGCCGAGCAGCATTGATTTCCGCCTGCGCTCGGGCTATCTCGATGAAAAGGCGGATACGCTGCCCGAAGCGCTCGCCATTATCCGGGATGCGGGTGAGCGCGGCAAGCCGGTTTCCGTTGGTCTCCTCGGCAATGCCGCCGATATCTTTCCGGAAATCCTGCAAGGAGAGATGCTGCCCGATCTGGTGACCGATCAAACTTCGGCTCACGATCCTGCAAACGGCTATCTGCCGCAGGGCTGGACCCTTGCCGAATGGGACGACAGGAAGCAGAGCGACCCGAAGGCCGTCGAGGCCGCGGCGCGCGCTTCCATGGCGGTGCAGGTGCGGGCCATGCTGGAATTCCAGGCGCGCGGCATCCCCACCGTCGATTACGGCAACAATATCCGCCAGGTCGCGCTGGAGGAAGGGGTGGACAGCGCCTTCAGCTTCCCGGGTTTCGTGCCCGCCTATATCCGCCCGCTCTTCTGCCGGGGTATCGGGCCGTTCCGCTGGGCCGCGCTCTCGGGCGATCCCCAGGATATCTTCAAGACGGACGCCAAGGTGAAGGACCTCATCCCCGGTGATGCGCATCTTCACAACTGGCTTGACATGGCGAAGGAGCGGATCAAATTCCAGGGGCTTCCTTCCCGCATCTGCTGGGTGGGCCTCGGCCAGCGCCATCGTTTGGGCCTAGCGTTCAACGAAATGGTGCGAACTGGCGAGCTTAAAGCCCCCATCGTCATCGGCCGTGATCATCTCGATAGCGGCTCCGTCGCTAGCCCCAACCGCGAGACGGAGGGGATGAAGGACGGATCGGACGCCGTTTCCGACTGGCCGCTTCTCAATGCGCTCCTCAATACCGCGAGCGGCGCGACCTGGGTCAGCCTGCATCACGGCGGCGGCGTCGGCATGGGCTTCTCGCAGCATGCGGGGATGGTGATTGTCTGTGACGGCACGGTCGAGGCCGACGCACGCATTGCCCGCGTTCTCTTCAATGATCCGGCGACAGGCGTGATGCGTCACGCCGACGCCGGATATGAGGAGGCTATTCAATGCGCGAAGGAGAACGGCCTCAATCTGCCATTCCTGAATAAAGCCTAGAGCTTGATGCCGAGGCCGTTCGCGGCCTTGGTCAGCATGTTGGTCGTCTGGTCATTGCCGCTGGTATATTCGGCCTGCGTCGCCGGATCGGCGATCTCCGCCCAGTGCTCGGCGATCTTCTCCGGCGTGCGATCACCTTCCGCGAGCCATTTTCCACCCGTCTCATAGACGATGGTGCGGGCATAGGTGCCCGCGCCCGCCGTGATGATGGTGCGGTTCGGGCTGTCCTCGGAAACGATATAAAGAAGCGCCGGGGTGACGGCTTCCGGGGTCAGTAATGCCAGAAGATTTTCCGGGATGATATCCTCGGTCATGCGGGTCGCCGCGCAAGGCGACAGGGCATTGACCTTGATGCCGTATTTCGCGCCCTCGATCACCAGCGTGTTCATGAGGCCGATGACACCCATCTTCGCCGCGCCATAGTTGGTCTGGCCGAAATTGCCATAGAGCCCGCTGGACGACGTGGTCATGGCAATGCGGCCGTAGCCCTGCTCACGCATGACGTTCCAGACAGCCTTGGAGCAGTTAACCGAGCCCATCAGATGCACATCGAGAACGAAGGAGAAATCCTTCATCCCGACATTGGAGAAGGACTTGTCGCGAAGGACCCCCGCGTTATTGACAAGGATATCGACGCGGCCCCATTTCGCCATGGCATCCGCCACCATGGCCTCGACCTGCGACATGTCCGTGACGTTGGCGCCATTGGCGATCGCCTCGCCGCCCATCGCCTCGATCTCGGCGACAACGGCTTTCGCCGCATCTGACGAGCCACCACTGCCATCGACGGAGCCGCCGAGATCATTGACGACCACTTTTGCGCCGCGCGCCGCAAGGCCGAGCGCGTGACAGCGGCCAAGACCATTTCCGGCGCCGGTGACAATTGCCACCCTGTCCTCAAACAGAATACTCATCTTCTCTCCTTAATATTTTGATTTTACTTGATTTTCTTATTCATCAACGAAAGACATGCCGAGCCATTCAACGATCAGCGCCGGCTTGTCCTCGCCCTTGATTTCGATCGTCACCTCGGTTTTGATGAGATACTGGCCGGGACGCTTTTCATCGATGCTGAGCACCTTGGCGGTGGCGCGGACTTCGCTATCCACCTTGACCGGCTGCAGGAAGCGGAGCTTGTCGATACCGTAATTTATCCCCATCCGGACATTCTCGATCTTCGGCTGGATTTTCGGAACCAGCCCGGCCAGCAGAGACAGGCTCAGGAAGCCATGGGCGATGGTGGAACCGAAGGGGGTTTCCTTGGCGGCGCGTTCCGGATCGACATGGATAAACTGGTAGTCATCCGTCGCCTCGGCGAACTTGTTGATGCGCCCCTGATCGATCTTGAACCATTCCCCCGGCCCATATACAGTTCCGACGGAATTGAGGAAATCGGTTTTGGATAGTGTCATTGTCATTATTGTTTCCTTCCAAATCAATTTAATGGGATTTTCTAGCGAATTTTTTTGCGACGCGATAGCCCCTATCGGTCCTCAGCGGAATTTACACCCGGTGCCAGCGCTCGATTACCTTGCCCGTAATCAGCGGCGCAATGGCTTCCAGAAACTCGGCGAAATGACGGGAGTCGAGATGCGCCTCAAAGGCACCGGCATCCGAATAAGCCTCATAGAGAATAATCCGGCCCGGATTTTCGACATCGACGCAGATATCGAAATAATGGCAGTCTGGCTCCAGGCTCAAGGAATTCTCCGCCTGTGCCTTCATTATTTTCATGAACACAGCTTCCTTGCCGGGGATCACATCAAAGCGCGCCGTGACGGCAAATCTGCTGCTGGTCATTTCACGTCCCTCCCTGTGGCATGCCATAGCCTTTCTCGAACTGCGCCCTGACCTCATCCATTTCCGCGTCCGTCAAAAGGATTGGGTCGCCGGTCTGGAGGACGCGCCAGTAGGTCTCGCAAAGTGTCTCGACCTCGACGGCGAGACTGAGCGCACGGGCAAGCGTGGCCTCCCCCGCCAGCAGGCCATGGTTGGCAAGCAGGCAAGCCTTGCGCCCTTGCATTGCCTTCAGCGCATTATCGGAAAGCGCCTGCGTGCCAAAGGTCGCATAATCGGCGCAGCGGATAGTGTTGCCGCCTGCGACCGCGATCATATAGTGAAAGGGCGGCAGGTCCATGCGCTGGCAGGCAATTGTCATCACTGCCTTGCCATGGGTATGAAGTACCGCGCCGAAATCAGGACGTGCCGCCAGCAGGTCGTGATGGAAGCGCCATTCGCTGGACGGTTTGCGCTTGCCGAGGGTCTCGCCGCTGAAGGACATCTCGACAATATCCTCGGGCGCAAGATCCGCGTAGGCCATGCCTGACGGCGTGATCAGGTAGCCCTCGCCGACGCGGATGCTGGCATTGCCAGAGGTGCCCTGATTGATGCCGAGGGCGTTCATCTCCCGCACCACCCGGATCAGTTCCTTTCTTTCCTCAAGCCAGTTCAATCGCGATCCCGTCCTTCAGTATAACCGATGGCCAACGAGGCCCTTGTCCGACGCGCTCAAATTCGCAAGCTCCCCGTATTCATAGCGCATCCGCCAGGAAAGCAGTTCCTGCGCGCAATCGAGCACAACCGCCTGATAATCCGGCTCCTCCGCCAGGTTGCGCGTCTCGTCCGGATCGTTTTTCATATCGAAAAGCAAGGGCGGCAGAGCAGCGAAATGCACATATTTAAACTCCGCATCCCGATGCACAAGGAGATTGCATTCGGCGGACGGTAAATTCAGGAATTTCTCCGGCATCTGCGCAACCGGGTCACGGAAATCATAGAGCCAATGGACCGCGCGGCGCCAGTTTACGGGACTCATCCCCCGGATAAAGGGCGTCAGGGAAT
>JAIOYL010000080.1 GCA_021741195.1 Sneathiella sp.
CCTCGGTCACCATCAAGTCGCATCATAATGTCGGCGGGCTGCCGGAGCGCATGAACATGAAGCTGGTCGAGCCCTTGCGCGAGCTGTTCAAGGACGAGGTCCGCGATCTCGGGCGCGAGCTTGGCATGGCGGCGGAGCTCGTCGACCGGCATCCCTTCCCGGGGCCGGGGCTCGCCATCCGCGTGCCCGGCATGATCACCCGCGAGCGGCTCGATATCCTCAGAAAAGCCGATACCATCTATCTCGACGAGATCAGGAAGGCCGGGCTCTATAACGAGATCTGGCAGGCCTTCGCCGTGCTGCTCCCCGTGCGCACCGTTGGCGTGATGGGCGATAACCGCACCTATGACTATGTCTGCGCCCTTCGCGCCGTCACCTCCACCGACGGCATGACCGCCGACTACTACCCCTTCACCCATGATTTTCTGGGCCGCACCTCGACCCGCATCATCAACGAGGTGAAGGGCATCAACCGCGTCGTCTACGACACCACCTCAAAACCCCCGGGAACGATCGAGTGGGAGTAGGGGCGCGGCGCATGGGAGAGCGGGATGAGGCCGCCCGTGTGATCGCTTTGCAGCTGACCGAAGATGGCGGCTGGATTAATGCACAGAACATTGACGTCGCCGACGGCTACATCATCTGAGGAGTGTCTCATGCTCGATCATATCTTTCTTACCGTCAGCGACTTTGATCGTTCGATCAACTTTTATGAAAGGGTGCTTCCCATCCTCGGGGTCACCAGTCGCCTCGACTATGACGGCAAGGATGGCCCGGCGGGTCATCCCGACCTGAAGGGCTTCGGTGCAAAGGGGCGTGTGTTTTTCTGGCTGAGACAGGGCAAGGCTGCGCCCGGTGCCGTGCATGTTGGCTTCGTAGCAGCCTCCGAAGCGATGGTGAACGCCGCCCACGCCGAAGCATTAGCGGCCGGCGCGACCGGCATCCACCCACCCGGGCCGCAGCTTCACTACGATCCTCGCTATTACGCGGCGCAGGTCAGAGACCTGGACGGCTACAGCCTCGAATTTGTCTACAAAAGCTGGCAGCACGGAAGTTGAGTGATGTGCAAGCAGAAAGACAAGCTGCGCTGGGCTATGATGACCGCCATGCCCCGCGCCAGCATGGATAGCATGATGATCGGGGCTATGGCCACAAGCGCAAGAAGAAGTCCAGCCTGCTGTCCGAACTGTTCGACTTCTGAGGCTTCCCTTACGGTTGATCCGCATCAGCAGCGCCGCAATCGTGACGTTGAACCTGGGCATATTGTTAAGGGTAGACTAACCTATAAGCGAGGATGTTTCGCGGGAGCAGGTCATGAAGGTAGGAGGAAGAAATGAGTAGCACAGGCTACGAAAATTATACTGAAAATAATTATGGGAAAAAACCACGAATTACAAATGAGGAATACAGGGAGCGGCTCACATCTTGGCAGGTGCCGGCAATAATTGAGCACTTTGGGGATCTCACCGGGAAAATCTTTATAGATGTTGGAGCGGGAGATATTGTCCTTGGTGAAAAAATGGCAGAGCTTGGTCGTCCTAAAACCTTTTATGTTCAAGACTTAAGTCAGCCGTCACTTGAGGCTGGCTTGGCGCGTATTAAGGCTGCCGGATTTGATATTAGCAACATCACAACATTAGTATCGGATAATTTTAACTTTGAAAATGTGCCCGATGAGTCGATTGACTTCGCATTTTCCAATTCACTTTTTTCACATTTAAGCATTGACTCAATACTTCTTTGCTTGCGCAATTTAAGTTCAAAAATGAAAAAAGGTTCAAAGTATATGAGCTCAATGATTGTTGTGCCAAATGAAGAGGAGTCAAAATCTTATGATTGGAGTTTTTTGGGAAAAGAAGGAACAAACGTGATTTCTTACCCAGTTAAAGATCCTTTTCATTATGCTGAGTCGACTGTGTCACTTCTTTCTTCATTTAGAACAGGTTTTACGGTTGAGGCTATTCATGATTATGGGCATCCATTTCAAAAATTAGTTGAGTTTAAAAAGAAGTAAATTTCATCAAATATCACTTTTTTCGTCGCATATTGGGTAACGAAGAATTGCATGGACTATTGATTTGCAACAGGAACACAGGCTTAGGAAAATGTGCAAAACGGTGAGTGAGTTACATACTACTTGCGAACATACTGTCAGGCGTAGATAAATTAGTGATAATAAACAAGAAAATATCTGCGTTATAGCACCGGAGCACGTTGTAGGCCGGTATCTTTGAAAGCACTGGTCATGTGGTTGATTTCTGCCGCGCGTGAGCCGGTGTCTTTCGCGACCTCTCGCCAAATGGCCGTCGCCGTCGTCACCTCTTTGGTGATCACGCGGGAACCATTGAGTGGGAGCAGGACTGCCGAAAAGGGATAATAAGAATGAACACCATACCCGACGGTTTTACTGAGAGCCCGCGCAGAAGTCCGCTGACGACGCCATGGGAGCCGATTTACCAGCGCATAACGGACGCCGGCGCAACCCTCGCCATCGAGGTGCGGGAGTGCCATTGCAACGGGCGCGGCTTTGCCCACGGCGGGCTGATCGCCTCGCTCAGTGTCAATGGCATGGGCACCTCGCTGGTGATGAAAGCGCGGAAAAAGTTCGCCAATGACAAGATCAGCGCCGTGACCCTCAGCATGACCACCGACTATATCGACAGCGCGCAAATCGGCGACTGGCTCGAGTTTCGCCCCGAAGTCCTCAAAGTCGGCAAGTCCATCGGCTTCACCGGGATGAAGGTGGTGGCGGCGCGGGACGGGGAGGAGCGGCTGATCGCGCGGGCCAACGCCTCTTTCAAGCTTGTCTGAACCCCCGTAACAGGTGCATGATGGGCGCGCGCCAAATTCACAGCGTACATCAGAGGGGGAAAATTATGCATGTCACGGTAACACCCATCTTCGCGGCCCTGCTCGGGCTGATTTTTGTGATGCTCAGCCTGCGGACCAGCCGGTTGCGGCGCGGGGCAAAGGTGTCGCTCGGAGATGGCGGCGATATCGGCCTGCAGAAGGCCATCCGCGCCCATGGCAATTTCATCGAATATGTGCCGATCACGCTCTTGATGCTCACCTTCCTCGAGATGCGCACCGTCAGCATATATGTGATAATCGTCCTCGCCTCGCTGCTGTTCGTCGGGCGCTGCCTGCATGCCATCGGCATGGCCCGGGCGGAGGGCGAGTTCCGCCTGCGCGCCGCCGGGGCAGGGATGACCTATCTCGCGCTGCTCGTTTCCAGCCTCTGGCTGCTGTTCACCTATGTGATCTGAGGGAGCGGCATGCTGACGATCTATGGTGATGTGAATTCCGGCAATTGCTACAAGGTCAAGCTGGCGGCGGAGCAGCTCGGCCTCGCCTATCAATGGCGGGCGGTCGACATCCTTAAAAAAGAGACGCACACCGATGATTTCCTTGCGAAAAACCCGAACGGGAAAATCCCGCTCCTTGAGATGGAAGATGGCACGCTTTTAAGCGAATCCAACGCGATCCTCTATTTTCTCGCCCGCGATACGGCGCTGTTCCCAACCGACAAACTCGCGCAGGCGCGGGTCCTGCAATGGCTCTTTTTCGAGCAATACAGCCACGAGCCCTTCATCGCCGTCGCCCGCTATATCATCCGCTATCTCAAGTGCCCGCCGGAGATGGCGGCGCGGCTGCAATCGACGCAGGAAGGCGGATACAAGGCGCTGGCCATCATGGAGGCGCAGCTCGGGAAAACGCCGTTTCTTGCCGGGGACCGCTATTCCATCGCCGATATCGGCCTGTTCGCCTATACCCATGTCGCCGACGAAGGCGACTTCGACCTCGCCCCCTATCCGGCAATCCGGAACTGGATCACGCGGGTGGAACAGCAGCCGGGATATGTCCCGATTGGGTGAGGAGTTTCACGCCGCCTTTTCCCCCTCCGGCCAGGGGTTTTTCCAGGCGGGGAGGGTGTTCAGGCCGTCGAGCCAGCGGGTGATGTTCGGGAAATCATCGAACGGCATTTCCGCCTCCTGCCAGTATCTCGCCATGGAGGCGAGCGCGAAATCGGCGATGGTGAGCCGGCCGCAGGCGGCGAAATCGCGTCCTTCCAGATGCGCATCCAGCACCTTCGCGTATTTCACGCAATTCTTGGCGGCTTTGGCGAGCACGTCGGCATCGGGCGGGCCCATGCTGAACATCTTCTTGACGATATGCTCGACATAGAAGGGACCGACCGCGCCGACCCAGTGCCCCTCGTTCCAGATGAGCCAGCGCAGCACCTCGACCTGCTCGGCGAGGTTCTCCGTCGGCCACATGTCGGAACCCGCCTTGATGCAGATATGCGCCATGATCGCCGCCGATTCCCAGAGGACGAGATCGCCATCAACCAGCGTCGGCGCCTTCCTGTTGGGGTTGAGAGATTTATATTCCGGCGTATGCAGCCCGCCCGCCACCGGATCGATCCGGATCAGCTCGGCCTCCACACCCAGATGCTTGATGAGCGCGAGAACGCGCAGCGGCGCCTGCGCCTGTATCCAGTAAATCTTCATCATGGTTCTTTTCCTTTTCTCCGAACCATGCCCGCACAAGAGGAGATATGTCAATATCGGGATGACTGCTGTTGGAACGGAAAAATATAAACTTGGCCTTTACCAAATGCGGCTAGGTTGGGAACCGGAGGTCCGCCGGAACAGGAAAAAATAAATGACCGATCAGCCGATGCGTATTCTAATCTGGGCGCATTTGTTTGCGGCGGTGATGGCGCTCGCCCTCGGGATATTTCAGCTTCTGGCGAACCCGAAGGGCGATGCGGCGCATAAGGGGCGCGGCTGGGTCTGGATTGGCCTGCTGCTGGTGGTGACGGTGCCGAGCTTCTGGATGCGCAGCCTCAATGACGGGCATTTCAGCTGGATTCACGTGCTCAGCCTCTGGGTGCTTTTTTGTCTCGGCATGTCCATATGGAGCATCCGGCGCGGCAATATCCGCCGCCACGCGGCATTTATGATGGGAACCCTGATCGGCATCGCCATGGCGGGCCTGTTCGCCTTCCTGCCGGGCCGCTTTATCAGCGAGATTATGGGTTACGCGACGCCGTGAGGCCGGGCCCTAGCGCGGGGTGTGGCGGCGGTCGGGCATTGCGGGCATATGTTGCCCGCTGCGGTCGATCTCGTCGTGGATTTCCTCGGCGATATCATGCCAGCCATACTGCCGCGCCGCATGAAAGGCGCGCTGCAACCCGCAGGTCTCGATCAGGTTATTCGCGATCGCGCGCTTGTTCTTATCCAGGGACTGACTGGCCATCACCTCTACTCCCGTTCTTCATCCGAGAACGCCATGTGGGAGCAGATTAAGGCCAAAACATGAAATTTGCGTAAAGAGCCATTTGGCTCCTCCTTTTATTGTCTATTGACGGCGCCGGAGGATTAGCATCCTTGCATATGCGAATAAATTATGGTATATTGATTGCGTTAGATGGAATTGGATTTGACTGCCACTTCTTCCCCGTTGATTGGGGGAATTTTCAAGGAGGGTATGGACAGCTTGGATACCATATTCCCTATATATGACGGTGTCGACGGTGCCCTGCCGGAAGGAATTTCGGGAAAAGGCACCACCGGGATTAGGACAATTTTTACGGGACGCTAACGACTTTGAATGGCGCCTTGCGGATAATCAGGAAGTCCTGTGCCGGGTAAAAAATCGACATCGTGAAAATCGGCGCGGACCGGCGCAAGTTCTCCGACTGAAGGACGAACCGGATCCCTTCGATTTCTTGGACGCCCAGGTGGGACCCCTCGGACGAAATTTGCCGCGACCATTCTTCATTTCACGATGAGGGCGCATCTTGCAAAAACTGTCCGCCGCGTGCCACCATTGGGACCTTGCCTTGTTGACGGAATGCGGCTCCCGGCCAGAGCCCTGTTCCTGAAATAGGGAAGTGCCCGGCGTTCTTTTCCCTGAATACCCCGGACGCGGCCGAGAAACCTCTCGCACCGATCCGGGACTGCCCGTCTCAGCCGCCGCCGAAGGTCCGGTAGAGGAGGGCGATGACCAGCGCCACCGCGAGCCAGATCGCGATGCTGCGCAACAGGGCTCCTTTGCCCGCGCGTTTTGCGTAGTAGAGAAAACCCGGCAGTACCAGTCCGAGCACCATCAGGAGGGCGGCAAGCTGTAAAATCTGGAACTGGGTCATGCTTTTTCGCCTCGCGTTTCACGATTTCGCCCGCATTGTAGGCTATCCGGGCGGTGGATTTCCTGAAAATATCAAATTTTCCAGGGATGGCGAGACAACATTTGCTTAAAATGCCCCGGGAGGGTAATTTGGCAACGAAATTTTGAGCGGGACTGGAGTTTTTTGTGGCCGATATTTTTAGTGAAGTAGACGAGGATGTCCGCAAGGATAAATCGCTGGCGCTGTGGAACGCCTATGGCAAATATGTTATCGCCGCGGCGGTGCTGCTTGTCGTAGCGACAGCAGCCTATGTCGGCTGGCAGAATTATGTGCAGGGCCAGTCAGAGGCCCAGGGCGCGGAATTCGAGGCGGCGGCGAAACTGATGGGCGAGAAGAAATTCGGCGAGGCCTCGGCGGCCTTCGCGGGGCTCGCGGAAAGCGGTAATGCCGGCTACCGTCCGCTGGCGTCGCTCCGCGAGGCGGCGGCCCTGATCGAGGCGGGCGAGGGCGCGGATGCGCTTGAGGTTTATGACAGGCTCGCGAAAGACAACTCCATCGATCCGGAATTCTCGTCGCTCGCCGATCTGCTGGCGGGCTATTATCTTTTGAACAACGGCAGCACGGCGGACGTTCGGGCGCATGTTGAGAAGCTCGCGGCGCCCGGCGGGATCTGGAGCGCGACGGCGAACGAACTTCTCGCGCTCACCTATATCAAGGATGGCGATACCGCAAAGGCGAAGGAAATCCTCACCAGCCTCAAGGACGACGCGGGCGTTTCCCAGGATATCAAAAGCCGGGTAAGCCAGCTTCTGGCGGCCCTGGGGGGTGAGTAACTTCATGGGTTCCTTTCGCGCGGTCGCCGGGTTCAGCCTGTTGCTGGCGGCCCTCGCGGGCTGTTCCTGGTTCGGCGATGACGATGCGCCGCCGTTGCCGGGCGACCGCATCTCGATCCTGTCGCTGGAACAGACGCTGGAGGCCGATGCGGGCCTTGCCGATCTTGAGGTCCGCCTGCCACCGCCATATGAGAACGTCAACTGGCCGCAGGCCGGTGGCGTGCCCAACCACGCGCTTTATCATCTTGAGCTCGGCGACGAGTTGAAGGAGGCCTGGCGGGTCGATATCGGCGATGGCTCGGACGACGAGAACCGCATGTTTTCCTCCCCCGTCATCGCCAATGGCAAGGTCTATGTGATGGATGCCAGCACCACCGTGACGGCTTATGCCGCGGAGGACGGCAAGGAGCTCTGGTCCGCCGACCTGACCCCGGAGGACGAGGATGAGGGCAGTATCGGCGGCGGCGTCTCCTTCGAATATGGCCGCCTCTACGCGACCACATCCTATGGCGACATCATCGCGCTCAATGGCGATACCGGCGAGGTGATCTGGAAGACGAGCCTCAATGTGCCGGTGCGGGCCGCGCCGACCATCGCCGAGGACCAGGTTTTCGCCATCACCTTCGACAGCCGCATTTTCGCGCTCAATGCCGCAACCGGCGCCATCAACTGGAATTTCGAGGGCGGCGTCGAGACGACGGGCCTTCTGGGCGCCGCAAGCCCGGCGTTCGCCAACGGAACGGTTGTGGTGCCGTTTTCGAGCGGCGAGATTTTCGCGCTCCGCGCCGCCAACGGCCAGCAGGCCTGGAGCGAGCAGCTGGTGCGCCGCCGCTATTACAGCTCGCTCACCTCGCTTACCGATATCAACGCCTTCCCGGTCATCGACCGCGGCATCGTCTATGCCGCCAGCTATTCGGGCCGCATGATCGCCGTTGACTTACGCTCGGGCAACCGGCTGTGGGACCAGGAAATCTCGACCCTGCAGACGCCCTGGATCGCCGGCGAATTTCTCTATGTCGTCTCGACCGATGGCGATCTCGTCTGCATGTCGCGGCGCAACGGCCTGATCCGCTGGGTCCGCCCGCTCGGCAAATATGACGATCCCGAGGAAAAATCGGGCCTGATCATCTGGTCCGGCCCGGTTCTTGCCAGTGATCGTTTGATTTTGGTCTCGAACTACGGTATTGCGGTGTCCGTATCCCCGTATGACGGAAAAATCCTTGGGCGAATCGAGCTCTCCGACACTGCCTCGATCCCGCCGGTCGTCGCCGGGAACACGCTGTATATCCTGACCGATAACGCCGAACTTGTGGCGTTGAGATAACGTAACGAATTAAACCATGTCCTTTACCGTCGCGATTATTGGCCGTCCGAACGTCGGCAAGTCGACCTTGTTCAACCGTCTGGTTGGCAAGAAGCTGGCGCTTGTCGATGACACGCCGGGGGTGACCCGCGACCGCCGCGAGGGCGACGCCAATATCAGCAACCTGAAATTCAAGGTGATCGATACGGCCGGGCTCGAGGAAAAATTCGACGATAGTATGGAGGGACGGATGCGCCGCCAGACGGAAGTCGCGCTGGAGGAGGCCGATGTCGCCCTGATGCTGATCGATGCGCGGACCGGCATCACGCCGCTCGACAAGCATTTCGCGACCTGGCTGCGCAAGTCAAAAACGCCGGTCATTCTGGTTGCCAATAAATGCGAGGGGAAAAGTGGTATGCCCGGCCTGATGGAGAGTTTCTCCCTCGGCCTTGGCGAGCCGCTGGCGCTCTCGGCGGAGCATGGCGAGGGGCTCAGCGAGCTGTTCGACGCGCTGCTGCCCTTCGAGAAGCAAGAGGGTGAAGAGGATGAGGAAGGCGCGGAAGAGAAACCGCTGCAGCTCGCCATCGTCGGCCGCCCGAACGCCGGAAAATCAACGCTGGTGAATTATCTCATCGGCGAGGACCGCATGCTCACCGGGCCCGAGGCCGGGATGACCCGCGATGCCATCGCCGTCGAATGGGAGTTCGAGGGCCGCGCGATTCGACTCGTCGATACCGCCGGGCTCCGCCGCAAGGCGCGGGTGCAGAAGAAGCTGGAAAAACTCTCGGTTGCCGACAGCCTGCGCGTCATCCGCATGGCCGAGGTTGTCGTGCTCATGATCGACGCGGAGGAGACCTTCGACAAGCAGGACCTGACCATCGCAGCCCATGTGATCGAGGAGGGGCGGGCGCTTGTCATCGCGGTCAATAAATGGGACAAGGTGACGGACCGGCAGGGCACGCTGAAACTGATCCGCGACCGGCTCTCGATCTCGCTGCCGCAGGTGCGCGGCGTACCGGTGGTGACGCTCTCCGCGCTCTCGGGGCGCGGCGTTGAAAACCTGCTGCCGAAGGTGATGGAGGTTTACGGGCTCTGGAACAAACGCATCCCGACCTCGAAACTCAACCGCTGGCTGGAAGTGATGCTGGAACAGCATCCGCCGCCCATGGCCAAGGGCCGCCGCCTCAAGATCCGTTATATGACGCAGGTGAAAGCAAGGCCGCCGACCTTTTCGCTGTTTATGTCGGCGCGCGGCGAACTGCCGGAAAGCTACCTCCGCTATCTCGTGAATGGCCTCCGCGAGGATTTCAAGATGCCCGCCGTCCCGATCAGGATTTTCCCGCGCACGGGGAAGAATCCATATGTGGATAAGGGGTAGGGGCGCTCAGAACTTATGATCGAACTCGCCGAGGCGGGTTTCGAACTCGGCGATTTTTTGCGAACTCAAGGCATTGACGGGCAGGCCGCAGAGGTTGTCCCGCAGGATATTTCCCGCATCCTCCAGCAGCACCCGCCCGGCGGGCGTGATGACAGCAAGGCTCTGCCGCGCGTCGCGCTCGCTCCGTTCGGTGGCCACCAGCCCGAGCTTTTCCAGCGGTTTCAGCGCGCGGGTAACCGCAGACGCCGTCAGGCCGACGCCGTTGGCGAGGTCAATCCGTGAAAAGCCGGTCGGGCCGACCTGCGACAGGGTTTTCAGCAAACGATACTCGCTGAAGCTGACCCCCTTGGTGCAGGACAGGACGCGATCAAGCCGACGCTCAAGCGCCGACGCTGTTTCCAGGAACCGAAGAACGGTTGATTCTGTGTGTGGGGCAAGTTCTAGTGTTTTCATGCGTGCATAATACATGATTACTCAAGCAATATGCAAGTATTATTTTTGAGGGAGAGGCAGGGAGCTATCTTCGGGACGTCATGCGCGACCTTAATCCGCTGGTTGCTTTGCTTTCGAAAGCGTGATTTTCTCTCGCAAAAGCGAATAAATATCTAGTCTAATTCAATTAAAATGTTGACAATTAGAAAAGTGTAATATTTTCTTATTAACAACTTTTATGAGAATGAAATGAGAGGGAGTAATATGCTTGCGTTCGGAAGATTCGTCATCATAGGTGTTTTGTCGGTAACGGCGCTTTCAGCCTGTCAGACAACCGAAAGTAGTCCGGAGAAAATGGCAAGTTTGGATTGCACTAGCGCTCCGCTTCCTGAATTTGAAATTATGCCACCGCCTGCCAATACCCCTGAGGACATTGCCCGCTTTTCCGGGGAATGGAAGGGCAAATGGGGAGGCAGCCTGTGCAGCAGGTTAGCAATCGTGGAAGTAAGTCCCGATGGCACGGCCACGGGTTATTATGCATGGGGGAAGACCAATAATTTCGACGCAGGATTTTCAGAAATTGAGTCAAAGATCGCCGATGGTGAGTTGAAATTTGGCTCAAGACGTAAATTTACCTTCAACTTTGAAAACGGTTCAAACGACGTTCTGTCGGGTAAAGCAGTAGCAGCAGATACAGGTAGCGTTGACCGGATTTCCATGGTCAGGGAAAAGAGGAAAATCTAATTCCTGAATATAAATTGATAGTCTTAGCTGGCTAAAATTGGGGGATCATACATGAGATTATTTTCAATGAAACTATTTGGTGCGGCATTGCTTCTCGTGCTTTCCGCCTGTCAGACCACGGATACAGTTAGCGAGAAGAGCGCGCCTCCTGTTGCGGCGAAAGCCGATTCCGTGTTCGCGAACCACTTCGAAGGCAAGACCTACAAAGGCAAGTGGTTTTTCGGTGGCACGAACAAACCAGTCAGTGTCACGGCGACTGACGACACCATGATCGTCCGTGGTGAGGACTATGACGGCAGTTCGTACTCCTACTCTGGCGCCTACACTGTGACTGGTGAGAACACCGCCACGATGAAGACGCGGATGGGCAGTGGTGCGAACCGTACGCTCAGTATTAAACTGACAGATGATCGCTTCTACGCATCGATCAAGGATGATGGTGTGAGATCACGCGGTGACATCAATGCTGTCGACTCGGCGTTGCTTGTCGAGGACCCGGCTCCGGTCGCTGAGGCCGATCCGGTCGCAACGGTGGTCGCAGCCATGAACGGTAAGTTCCACTGCGAGTATGAGCGCTCCAATAACAGTTTCGACCTGCATCTTGGGTCTCATAGCAATGATAGTGGTTCGCTTCTCTCGGATGTTGGACGTGGTACCTGGAAAGTCACAAAAAATGCAGACGGGACGACATCCTGGACGCGCATGATCAATAGTTCCTACGAGACGCAGCCAATCAGCGTCGAAAGTGACGGAACGATTGTCATCGAGACGGGGCGCAGCGAAGATGGCGACGTCCGCTGCACGAAACGCAGCTAGGCAAGCAATTGACACGCGACGTGTATAGTTAATCCCCCGGACAGGGCAAACCTTGTGTTCGGCCCTTTCCACTATATTTCCGGCTCATCCTTCACGCTGGATCAGTGGAATGCGGAAGGCACCACGGGAATTTTTACAAATGTGAGATCAGGCAGCTTCGAAGATGTCATCTTCAAAAGAGAGACTTGAGGTGTCTCAAGCATCGTTCACGTCCTACATCCCTACCCCCCAAACACCGTCCCGTTCGCATCACTCAGCACCGCATCAAGGAACATTTGCGCTTTTGTCTCCGGCAGTGGGTGGGCTTCGGGGTTTTCGGCGGGGTAGGCGACGGCGCGGAGGCGGGTGCGGGTCGGGCCGGGGTCGATCAGGTTGACGCGGAGTTTGGTTTTCGCAACCTCGGCGGCGTAGGTTTTCGCGATCACCTCGAGCGCCGCCTTGCTCGCCGCGTAAGCACTCCAGAACTGCTTGTTCTCACGGGCGACAGAGGAGGTCACGAACAGGGCGCGGCCCGCCTCGCTTTGTCTTAGCAGCGGATCGAGGGCGCGGATCAGCCGCCAGTTGGCATGGACATTGAGGCGGAAGACCTTCTCCCAGAGCTCCGGCACATATTGCTGGACCGGCATCAGCTTGCCGATCATGCCCGCGTTGCCAACGAGGATATCGAGCTTCTTCCAGCGCTCATAGAGCGGCGCGGCGAGGCCGTCGATGGCGTCGGTGTCAAGCAAATCGAGCGGCACCAGCGTGGCGCTGCCGCCGGCGGCCTGGATTTCGTCATCGACTTCCTCGAGCCCGCCGACCGAGCGGGCGACGAGAATGACATGCGCGCCTTCGGCGGCAAACTTCTTCGCTATGCCTGCGCCAATGCCGCTTGAGGCGCCCGTAATCAGCGCCACTTTATCTTTCAGTTTCAGGGACATAAAGGCCTTCGTTAATTATACGGTTTAGTAACGTTCGGCGAGCAGGGTCAACTCTTTCGCCGCGCCGTTTTCATTATCGACAAGCTCGATCGGATAGTCGCCGGTGAAGCAGGCGTCGCAATATTGCGGCTGTTTGGCGTTGCGCCCCTTCTCGCCCATGGCGACATAGAGGCCGTCGAGCGAGATGAAGGAGAGGCTGTCGGCGCCGATGAAGGCGCACATCTCGGCAAGATCGTACTGCGCGGCGAGCAGTTTCGCGCGGCTTGGCGTATCGACGCCGTAGAAGCAGCTATGGGTGGTCGGCGGGCTGGCGATGCGCATATGCACTTCCGTCGCGCCGGCCTCGCGCACCATCTGCACGATCTTGGTCGAGGTGGTGCCGCGGACGATGCTATCGTCGACGAGGATGACGCGCTTGCCGTTGATCAGCGCGCGGTTGGCGTTATGCTTGAGCTTGACCCCGAGATGGCGGATCTGGTCCGTCGGCTCGATAAAGGTGCGGCCCACGTAATGATTTCGGATAATGCCCAGATCGAACGGGATGCCCGATTGCTCCGAATAGCCGATGGCGGCGGGGGTGCCGCTGTCGGGCACCGGGATGACGAGATCGGCCCGGACCGGGTTCTCAAGCGCGAGCTGGCGGCCGATGGCTTTCCTCACGTCATAGACCGAGCGGCCCTCGACCACGCTGTCGGGGCGGGAGAAATAGATATGCTCGAAGATGCAGAAGCGCTTGGGCGGCGAGGAGAAGGGGAAATGGCTCGAAATCCCCGTCTCGTCGATGACCACGACCTCACCGGCGGAAATATCGCGGACGAACTCGGCGCCGATGATGTCAAGCGCGCAACTCTCGGAGGTCAGGATATGGGCGTCCTCGAGCTTGCCGAGAACGAGCGGCCGCACGCCGTGGGGGTCGCGCATGCCGATCAGCTTCTTGCCAGTCATGGCGACCAGCGAATAGGCGCCGGTGATCTTCGACATCGCGTCGATCAGGCAGTCGACGATCTTCGTCTTCTTGCTGTTGGCGACGAGATGGATGATCACTTCCGTATCCATGGTCGACTGGAAGATGCTGCCCTCCAGCACCAGGCGGCGGTGCAGGGTCGAGGCGTTGGTAAGGTTGCCGTTATGGGCGACGGCAAAACCGCCGTTGGCGAGATCGGCGAAGATCGGCTGGACGTTGCGAAGGACGGTGCCGCCGGTGGTGGCGTAACGGTTATGGGCGATCGCCGCGCTGCCCTTCAGGCTCTTGATCACCTCTTCCGACGAGAAATTGTCGCCGACCTTGCCCATGGCCTTGTGGCTGTGGAAGTGGCGCCCGTCATGGCTGACGATCCCGGCGGCTTCCTGGCCGCGATGCTGCAGCGCATGCAGGCCGAGGGCGGCGAGGGCGGCGGCCTCCGGATGGCCGTAGATGCCGAACACCCCGCATTCCTCGTGCAGCTTGTCATCATCGAACGGATGGTGCGGAAGGTCCGGCGCGGAAGATGCGGTCATTGCGGTTTTTCCTGTGTGGTGCTCTTGGTGAGGTTTTCCATTTGCTGGCGCGACTGGTCGTCATAGCCCTTGTCGAGGATCTTCACGGCGTCGTCGACCGAATTTTTCAGGCCGTCTTTCACGCCGTCGGGCAGTGCGTCATATTTTTCCTTGATCCGGTCCACCGTGTCCTTGTCGCTTTCCTTCGAAATATTCAGGTTCTCCTGCATGTCGGGCGGCAACAGCCGGGCCACGAAGGCGCCGCTGCCCTCGATAATCGGCAGCATCTTCGCCTGCAATATCCATTCCGGGCGGTCCTTCACCGGGATGAACTGGACGAAAATCAGCCAGATGATCCCGAGCAGGATGAAACCACGGGCGATGCCGAAGAAAATCCCGAGCGAGCGATCAAGCGCGCCGAGGCTGGAGGCCTTGACCTTTTCCGATATCGCATGGCTGATATAGGACAAAATGACGAGAGAGAGAATAAAAATCACCGCGCCGGTCAAAATATCTGCGATCAGCAGGTTCAAAATGAACTTGCGGGCGATGGGCTGCAGCAGCGGGAAGAGGTACAGGCTGATGAAAACCGCGCCGACCCAGCCGGCCACCGACAGGGTTTCCTTGACGAAGCCGCGGATAAACCCGAAAACCGCCGAGATCAGCAGGATCACCAGAATGACGGCATCCGCCCCTTGGATGGGTAAAGATTCCATGACTGCTACACCTTCCTATACTGCCCGGGATACCGGTTTCGTCCCGGTGAAGAGAGAAACGATTTCCCGTAAATGACCGACTTCAATGATTTTCATCGACTTGTCCTTGACCTTGCTGCCCGCCGGGATAACGGCGGTGGTGAAGCCGAGCTTCGCCGCCTCCTTCAGCCGGGCGTCCGTCTGGCCGACGGGGCGGATTTCACCCGAGAGGCCAATCTCGCCGAAAAAGAGGCTCGCTGGCGGCACCGGGATATCGGAGATTGATGAGACGAGCGCCGCCGCGACGGCCAGGTCGGCGGCCGGCTCCTGTATGCGCAAGCCCCCGGCGACATTGAGATAAACCTCGCTGCCCGAGAAACTGAGGCCGCAACGGGTATCGAGCACCGCGAGCAGCATCGCGAGGCGGCTGCTATCCCAGCCGACCACGGCGCGCCTCGGCGTTGCCTGCGGCGTTGGCGCAACCAGCCCCTGGATCTCGACGAGGAGCGGGCGGGAGCCTTCCATCCCGGCGAAGACC
>JAIOYL010000081.1 GCA_021741195.1 Sneathiella sp.
TTAGGGCTTTGCCCTCGGCGCACTTCACGAAAAATAGACGGTCTCCCGAGGCTCGGCTGCGCCTGCGCCCGCCGTCGATTTTTCCTTCCGTTTGCACACCCATCCTCGACCGGAAGCAGGGTTGCATAGCGCAACCCATACCCAAGGAAGGGATGAAAAAATGGAAAACCAAGAAGGAGAAATCCGAATCTATGTGGCCTGTCTCGCGGCCTACAACAACGGCATATTGCACGGCGCATGGATTGACGCCGCACAAGATGCCTATGGCATCTGGGATGCCGTCCACGAAATGCTGGCAGCCTCACCCATAGAGAATGCGCAGGAGTTCGCCATTCATGATTATGAGGGTTTCGAGGGCGTTTCGATCAGAGAATATCAGGGCTTTGACAGCGTTGCGGAAATCGCCGCATTCATCGTCAAACATGGCGCTCTGGGCGGCAAGCTGATCGAATATTACGGCAGTCTTGAGGATGCCGAGGCGGCAATTAGCGATCACTATGTGGGCGAATATGAATCTCTTACCGATTTTGCGCGGGAAGTGACCGAAGAGACGGGCGAAGTACCGCGCAATCTGGCCTACTACATCAATTATGAGCGCATGGCCCGCGACCTCGAAGTCAATGATGTTCTCGCCATCGAAACAGGCTTCAAGTGCGTCCATGTTTTCTGGAGGGCTTAATCATGCGCGCCCTTACACCCGATGACAAAGAGCAAGCCTTTATCAAAGCCACGCGCCATTTTCCTGATCGCTACGCCGAACAGATCGCAAAGGGTATGGGCGATGAGGCCCTTGCGACGGCGCTTAAAAATTATCTCGGAATATTTGGCGGCTCAGGCGCGCGCGATGGAATCGACATCGCCTATCAAGGCGCAGGCCTGAAAATCTGGGCAAGCTGGAATATTCCTAACTCCGTTATGGACAAGCCGATTTTTGAGGGGCATTCGACCATCGCAATGGCCCGTAAAGTCTATGGGATTGCGAACCCCGACGACGACCAGCTTTCGCTATTTTGACGGTCAGCCCGCCGTTCTTATTCAACCTTGGTGATGAAAAGCTCGCCATCGCGCCACGGTATTTCCGATTGCGGCACATCGAGACACAACTCATAGCCAAGCCCATCCTCACGCGGTCGGATTGCACCGATCTCACGCGCAGGGCCGCAACTCTTGGAGCTACGATAGGCATGGGCCGCAAAAAGCACCCGATGCGTAGCTGCCCCGTTATCCATAACCCACCTCTTGCCAATGTGTAGCGCCCCGAATCCGGCTATCTTACGTCCGAGATGCCCGAGCGCAATGGCGCTACCGATCAAAATCACGCTGCTGATCGCGCCCGCGCACTGGCGGCGCGATTGTTTCGCGCCGAGCCTTCATGAACGCCTCACGCAGGCTTTCACGTTCCTGTTTTGCTGGCGGAGTCTGGGTTTCAGGCGCGTCCAGTTCCCTGATCTCGGTTTCCACTTCACGTCTTTCATGCTCATGGCTGCGCGTGGCTTCGAGCATCCTCCGCTGGAATTTCCGCCGTTCTTCCAGATGCCGGAATATCAGCACGTCTTTTTCCGCACGGTCGCGCCGTAGCGCTTCCAATGCGGCGCGCTCATTATCTTCGCGGATACGCTTTCGTTCCCCTGACATTCGGTCGATCAGGCCGCGCAATCCCTTGGTATAGCGCGCTTGGCGTTCGGCTGTTTCAATCTCCCAGCGCAGCTTGTGATGCTGGGAGAGCGCCGCACGCTCATTTTGCTGGCGCTGGACCAGCGCCAAGCGTTCCCGCTCGGCGTGAGCACGTTGCGTAGCATGTCGTTGCTCTTGCTCGTTCCCGATCTCTTTCAGCCGCCGCACAATCTCGGCGGCAAATTCCTGTTTGCGCTGACCGACCGAGGGCAGCGCGCTTTCATCGCCCAGCCGCGCGCGCACGTCTTTTGTTTTTACGCCCGCCCATCTGGCGAGGGGATAAACCTCGCCTTTCATATCCACGGCAACGAAACCGCGCCGGTCGCCCCGCGCCAGCTTATAGCCGCGTTCCTTGAGCGCCTGGGCAAAGGCGGACGTTGAATCCGAAACCGCCCAGCAATCCTGAAACACGGTCTTGATCTCGCGCGCGTCTTTCTGCGCGCGCTTGGCTTGCTGATATTCCGCCAATGTGAAATTCGTGGGGTCGCGTTCCTGCGAGTTCATCAACCCGCGCGGCATTTTCCAGCCATGCTCGATATACAATTCTCGCGAAATCTCGCGCAGCTTGTTCTTGGTGAAAGGCAGCGGCACGGCTTTCATCTGCTCCGCATCGATGCGCGACCACACCGCATGGGCATGGCGGCGACCATGTTTTTCATGAAAGACGATGGCGCGCGGTTGGTCCGCAAGGCCGAGGTCGTTTTCAACCCGCTCGACCGCTTTCTCGAATTCTTCCGTCCCGACATTTTCATGCGGGGGCGGATTAAGCGATAGCGAGAACAGGAATTGTCGGCAGCGCGTCCCGCGACTGATCGCATAGCTTTCGTTCAGGGCGGATACGAGATTGTCGGAGACAAAACCCCGAAGGTCATGGACCTGCACATGCTCATTCTCTTGCTTGAGCAGATGCATCGCCAGATTCTTCGCGCCGCCGCGCTGGTTGCCGACTAATATCATCGCCCTACTCCGGCGAAAGGCCGAGCGCGCGGATAAGGTCATGCCTTATCGCTGCGATCTCCGCACAGGCGGCTTCCAGTTGCGCGCGCAGCTCTGGGCCGGTTTCCAGCGTACCAGTGTCGGCGGCCTTGGCAATGCGGGCAAAACTTGGAGCGATACCAGACTGACCGAAGGCGGCGAGAACCCTCGCCAGGGCTTCATGGTCCTGCACAGGGCGTTGCCGCCGACGACGCGGCGCTACTTCATCGCCAAACAGGCGAGAGCGGATATAGGCGCTTATGCTTTGATTGCCTGCGTCATATTGCAGACGGGAGCGTTCCTGCGCGCTCAGCCGCAACGATATAGGCGACAGGCCTTTGGGTTTGGCGGGGCGTGAGTTCATGGCGGCCCGCTCGAAATCTTTGCCGAGGTTCGAGGATGTCTGAGCCGTCATGGTTGCAGCTCCTCAACCTCGATATTCAGTGCCTTGAGTTGGTGTTCCCAATCAGATAAAGTGTCGAAGATGGAGTTTAAACAGACTCCCTCCCTCTCCGCCATTTTGCATTGAAAAGTACAATAAAAACAATATATTGATTTTTATTTATAAGCATCAGTCCCCCAATCAGTCCCCCATATAATGTATAAAACAGTAGGCTGTCATCTCACTGCGACTGCATGAGATATTTGGGAATTTGCCAACCATTGCGAAAACGAATAATAATATGTTCCGCTGAATTTGGCGAATGAAGATCACGACTGATGGGAAGTGAAAATATTTGGAAAGAGCTCCTTTAGAATATCCGAGAAAGACGAAGCTTGAGCAGACGGAAGTTATTTGCCCAGAAGGGTTGTGGGTACCGCAAGCTGGCATTCAGTTGCTTCAGAAGGAGAACCCTGAAGGATGGGGGAAGCTCTATGAAATGGATGCAGCTCGCAGACTCGTTCATTTGCTTTTGACGACACCAGAGTTGGAGGCGTTTTCAATAAGCAGTCATTTCGGCACTAAGGAGCCGATTGAACAAGATTATTTAAGAAGTAAGAATTCTGTACCGGATTTCGTGCGAGGATGTAGGCGGCTGGATTCCCATTACGATAGAACTGCGGCCGCGTATTATTTTGTGAATAAATCTCAGTTCGAAGATTTTCTCGCAGGTAGGCCAATTGTTGATCCGTCGGAAATCCGACAATCAGGCGATATGCGGCCGTCTTATATCCCGCCCTATATGCAATTCATGCTCGATGCAGTGAGATCGCTGAACTTGTCTCAAGAGAAGAGGACAGGAAAAAGCGTAATTGTCGAATGGCTGAAAGATAACTGGCCCAACGATCTTGACGGAAAGTCAGACAGGATGATCCAGTCAATGGCAACAATGCTGCGCTCGCCCGAACATAAGAAGGGTGGCAATACATCCTGGAAAGAGTAATCAGGCCGATAAAGGATGTCACCCATTAACTTGCTGAAATAGTTTGCTAAAATTTAAGGGTGTCATCCTTGTTTTGCAGAACGGCAAAACCCTTCCAACGTTTATTCTCAAAATAATACATGGTTGGATTGCCTCGGTTTTCACTAGTCGAGGTTAGTTCAATATGTACAGTTCCAGTTTACCCGAGGTCGGATTTGTCCGCCTCCCAGAAGTCTTGAAAGTCTATCCTGTCAGCAAGTCCCATTGGTGGGCAGGCGTGAAGGAGGGGAGATATCCAAAACCCGTCAAGCTTGGTCCGAAGATCACGGCCTGGCGGGTGGAGGACATCCGAGCCTTGATCGCCTCCAGTGAGGCCTGAGGCATGGCCCGGAAGCTTATCTATAGCCTGCGGCTGATCAGGTGGAATTATACTTACACGGTATATGAAATCGCGAAGTTGTATGGCATTTCCGATGATACTGTTTTTCGGTGGATCAGCCGGGAAGGATTGAAGCGTATTCCCGGAACCAAAAAGTACTTTGTTCATAGCAGCGATTTACGGCGCTTCCTCGAGCAGAAGAACGCTCGCAACAAACAGCCGTGCGCGGAAGGCGAAATATATTGCTGCAAATGCCGGAAGCCGAGGAATCCGAAGAGTGACTCCCTGAAGGCCCGTCGGATACCAAATAAGTCCATCAAAATTTTCGGTCGCTGTGACGTCTGCAATACGGACTTGCACACCTTTGTGAGCGGTAAGAAATGGTCAGAATTGCATCCTTTCCATCCAGACAGGAACGCACCCACCAAACCACCTAGTGGAGAGCAGGGGACGCCCCGTAAATGTCAAACTTGGAAGGAGGCCGGATGATGGCTGAATATAACCCTAAAAACGAGGTGGTGAAGAAGCAGTATGAGGAGGCATTGCTGCACGGCAAGTATCGCGATCCGAAGACGGTGAAGGCGGTCTGGAATAGCATCAACAACTTTGAAGCCTTTACCGCGCATATCGACTTTAAGGACGTTACGACCGATCACGTAAAGGCCTTCAAGGCATCGCAGGAGCATGAGAAAAACAAGGCGGGCGAACTGTTAAGTATATCGACGATCCGCTCCACTCTTGGAAACCTCAAAGAGTTCTTCGACTGGCTGGCAACACATCCAAACTATATCGGGAAGGTTGATGGCCGCATTGTCCAGTACTTCCGTCTGTCAGACAACGCCAACCGGGCGGGACGGTCATCAAGAGAGAAAACGCCGCCAACGCTGGAGGAGCTGGAAATGACCCTCAAGGCCATGCCATATGGAACAGATATCGAGAAGCGGGACCGGGCCATGTTTGCCTTTGTTATTATCACCTGCGTTCGAGATGACGCGCTGATCTCTCTCAAACGAAAAGACGTTGATGCTGACAAGGGAATTGTCTGGCAAGACCCCAGACACGTCCGTACAAAGAGGCGGAAAGGGATAACGACGAAGTTCTTTGGAAAGCCGATGCCGCTGGCGGAAGAAATCGTCATGGATTGGTTGAAGTTTCTGGATGAAGTGATAGAGGTAAAGTCGAACGATCCGCTGTTTCCGAAGACCCTAGTGAAATGCAATCCCGAAACGATGGTGTTTGAGGCGCAAGGGTTATCGAGGGAGCATTGGGCTAATGCCGGACAGGTGCGGGAGATTTTCAAGAAGGCATTCAATGCCGTTGGCTTGCCTTATTACAATCCGCATTTGTTCAGAAATACCATTGTCAAATGGGGCCTGAAGAATCTCTCTCAATATGAGTTCAAGGCATTAAGCCAGAATATGGGACATGAACATTCAATGACGACCTATAACCCCTATGGCAAGCTGTCTGTTGAAGAGCAGATTGAGGCGATTGAGAAAATTGAAAATAAAAATTTAAAATTAACGTCCGTGTCGACGAACGATCTCCTGAGCGAGATGTCGAGGAGATTTCCGAAATAATTCGATATCAGGGTTAAATTTAATCAATCCTTGCTTGCGACAATAATAGCGGACAAAATGATATTGAGAAAGCTGAGGTCAAAATTTCAGCTAAATCAATCAATATAAAGCCAAGCCAATCAGTGGGAGTTCAGGGGTGTCAGGAGCAACAGATAGGGTTCAGAGCCTCAGCTCTTTCGTTTGGTCCATCGCAGAAATTCTTCGCGGCGACTTCAAGCAATCCGAATACGGCAAAGTGGTCTTGCCTTTCGTCGTGCTTCGCCGTCTTGATTGTTTACTGGAGGGCTCCAAACAGGCTGTTCTCGATGCTGAAAAAACGCTCCCTGAAAGCGCCGACGACGCCACGCGCGACATGATCCTATTCGGTGCGGTCGGCGATAATGTGAAGGTCTATAATCTCTCTCGCTTCACCTTTGATAGCCTGAAGGGACAGGACCCCGGCCAGCTCCATCAGAACCTGATCGACTACATCACGAAATTCTCGCCGAACGTCCGCGATATCTTTCTCGACAAGTTCCGCTTCACCGATCAGCTCAAGCGCCTGAAGGACGGCGGCATCCTCTGGAACGTGTTCGAGCGGTTTTGCGAGATCGACCTCCACCCCGACAAGATCAGCAACATCGAGATGGGCTATCTATTCGAAGAGCTAATCCGTCGCTTCTCGGAAATATCGAACGAGACTGCCGGGGAGCATTTCACTCCGCGCGAGGTTATCCGCCTGATTGTCGATCTTCTGATCGCCAATGATGACGCCAAACTCACCGGGCGCGGCATCATTCGCCAGGTCTACGACCCCGCTTGCGGGACCGGCGGCATGCTCGCCCTTACCGAAGAGGCGTTGAAGGACTTCAACCCGAATATCCGCGTTGAGCTGTTCGGGCAGGAGCTGAATGACGAGTCCTTTGGCATCTGCAAATCCGACATGCTCGTCACCGGCCACGATCCTGAGCAGATCGCTTTCGGTAACACGCTCACGCAGGACGCTCACGCGGGAAAGAAATTCCACTATATGCTGTCCAATCCGCCCTACGGCGTGGACTGGAAAAAGTATCAAGACCCGATCAAGGCCGAGTCCGAGAACATGGGTTTCGAGGGGCGTTTCGGCTCGGGCACGCCGCGCATCTCTGATGGGCAGCTTCTCTTCCTTCAACACATGATTTCCAAAATGCGCGACGACGAAGACGGTTCGCGCATTGGCATCGTCATGAACGGCTCGCCCCTCTTCACCGGGGGCGCTCAGTCCGGCGAGAGTGAAATCCGCCGATGGATGCTGGAGAATGATTGGGTGGAAGCCATCGTCGCTTTGCCGACTGATCTTTTCTACAACACGGGCATCCAGACTTATGTCTGGTTGCTGACCAACCGGAAGCCCGCCAGCCATCAAGGCAAGGTACAACTCATTGACGCATCGGGCGAGCGCTTCTGGAAGAGCATGCGTAAATCGTTAGGTTCCAAACGGCGCGAAATTCCCGACGAGGTTCGCGCTGACATCGTGCGCATTTATGCAGATTTTTTGAATGGCGGGAGCGGCGGATCTGATGTTTCGAAAATCTTCAACACGACTGATTTTGGCTATCGGGAAATCCGGGTCGAGCGTCCCTTACGGTTGAATTTTCAGGCCAGCGAGGAACGAATTGCGCGGCTCCAGGATGAAAAGGCGTTCCAGAAGTTGAAAGACGATGAGGCCGAGGCCATCCGCGCCGGGCTGGCGAACCTGCCGGACACGCTCTTCACCAATCGCAATGCGTTTGAAAAGTCGCTTGCCAAAACTTTGAAAACGGAAGGCGTCAAAATCGGCGCGCCGATCAAGAAAGCTATCCTTTCGGCGTTGTCCGAACGCGGCGAGGATGCCGATATCTGCACGGACAAGGACGGGAAGCCCGAGCCCGATAAGGAGCTGCGCGACCACGAGCTGGTACCGCTTAGCGAGGACTGGCGCAAGTATGTCGAGCGCGAAGTAGAACCCTTCGTCCCCGACGCCTGGGTGGATAAAAGCTACACAGACGCTCGCGACAAGGAGGTCGGCCGCGTTGGCTATGAGATTAATTTCAACCGCTACTTCTACCAGTATGTGCCGCCGCGCCCGCTCGAAAAGATCGACGCGGAGCTAAAGGCTCTTGAAGCCGAAATCGCAGGGCTTCTTAAGGAGGTGGCGGCGTGACGGACATAATGACTCTTCACGAGCCACGAGGTTGGCGACTGTATCGGCTGGGCCAGCTTTTTGAAGAGCGCAAAGAGAAGGTCAGCGATAAAGACTTTCCGCCGCTTTCAGTAACGATGAATGGAATTGTTCCCCAGTTAGAAACGGCAGCCAAGAGCGACGACGGCGACAATCGCAAGTTCGTCAAAGTCGGGGACTATGCAATTAACAGCCGTTCCGACCGAAAGGGATCAGGAGGAATTTCGGCACATGATGGGTCGGTATCACTAATCAGCATTGTACTAAAACCGAAGGGCGTTCATCCGCGCTTCGCTCATCACCTCCTACGATCAAGAGCGTTTCAGGAGGAGTTTTATCGTTGGGGCCACGGGATCGTCGCTGACCTGTGGACTACTCGGTATACGGATATGAAGAATATCCGCCTCTTATTGCCTGACCGTGCCCTACAAAAAGCCATCGCGGATTTTCTCGACCGCGAGACCGCCCGCATCGATCAACTGATCGAGAAGAAGCAGCAGTTGCTGGCGCTTCTGCGTGAGAAGCGGGAAGAGGTTATCAGTAATGCAGTGATCAAGGGCGTGAGACCTGATGTTCCCATGCGACATACAGGTATTCCTTGGCTTGGCGAGGTCCCAGATCACTGGACCGTGCAACCCATCAAATACTTGGTTTCGCGCCCTCTGACTGATGGGCCGCATGTAACACCGATAAAGCGTGCCGAAGGCGTCCCCTTTATATCGGCGGAGTCAATTTCGGGTGGAAAAATTAATTTCGAAAAGAAATGGGGTCATATTTCCGTCGAAGACCACCTGCTTTACTCGCGAAGTTACAAGCCTCAGAAACATGATGTATTGGTCGTAAAACTTGGAGCAACGACTGGAAGAGTTGCGCGCGTGGAGACGGATATTGAATTCAACATTTGGGTCCCATTAGCGGCAATTCGACCAAAAAATTCGCACTTATCAAAATTTATCTACTACGCATTGCAGTCATCCCAAGTAAAAGACGCATACCAAATCCTCTGGACGTACGGAACTCAACAAACACTAGGCTTAGGAACATTGTCCAAAATCAGGTTACCGATTCCACCAGATGACGAGATTAAAGAGATTGTAAGCCACATTGAAAAGAGGCTGCTGGGCTTAGATAATATCTTGAAAAAGACTTTGAATTCCCTGGACTGTCTACGCGAATTCCGCGCCGCGCTTATCACCGCCGCCGTCACCGGCCAGATCGACGTTACGACATGGGGCAAACAAGGCCAGACTGACCGCCGCCTTGATGAGATCGAGGAGGTGATGCAGGCATGACCAGAGCCGTCCCAGATCGCCCGAAGATTTATCACATCGTGCATGTGGACAAGCTTGTCTCGATCATTGCTGATGGGTGTCTTTGGTCTGACGGTGAGGCTGGTCGTCGCACCGTACCAGGAACAAATATTGGCATGACTAAGATAAAGGCTCGTAGGCTGACGGAACTGAATCTTCAAAGTCATCCTGACCTGTTCGTAGGCGAGTGTGTGCCGTTCTATTTTTGTCCGCGCTCTATCATGCTCTACATGTTCTGGCGTAACAACCACCCAGAGCTGAGCTATCACGGCGGCCAGCAACCAATCGTGCATCTGGAGGCCGATCTTCACGATACCGTCGCATGGGCAACTGCCAACAACCGACGCTGGGCGTTCACGGCCTCGAACGCGGGTTCATATTATTTCAATGACTGGAGCGACCTGGGGCAGCTCGATCAACTAAATTGGGATGTGATCGGGTCAAACAACTGGAGCGGCCGTCAAGACCTCAAGCAGGCCGAATTTCTGATGGAGGGCTCATTCCCATGGGAGCTTGTTTCGCGTATTGGCGTGTTTTCACAGCAGTATTACACTCAGGCTCAACAAGTTTTGCAGGGATCGAATCATAAACCGCGTGGCGAAATTCTGAGACAATGGTACTATTAAGAAAGAAGGGATGAAGCAATGATCCGATATAAAACAGGAAATATACTCGATTCTGATGTTGAAGCCCTCGTCAATACAGTCAATTGCGTCGGCGTGATGGGGCGTGGCATAGCTCTTCAATTCAAAAAATCATTCCCACAGAACTTCAAAGCCTATGAAGCCGCCTGTAAACGCAAAGAAGTTCAGCCAGGGCGCATGTTTGTCTTTGAAACGGGCACCCTGACCAATCCGCGTTTTATCATCAACTTCCCGACCAAGCGACATTGGCGTGGCAAAAGCCGCATGGAAGACATCGACGCTGGCCTTGTTACGTTGGCCGAAGAAATTCGCGCGCGCGGTATTCGCTCCATCTCAATCCCGCCGCTTGGAAGTGGCCTTGGTGGCCTCAACTGGCCGGATGTTCGAGAACGGATCGAAGCGTCTTTGTCCGGCCTCTCCGACATTGACGTGATTGTTTTTGAACCCGGCGGCGCGCCGATGCCAGAGAAAATGGTTCGCAACAAGGAGGTCCCCAACATGACACCGGGGCGCGCGGCACTCGTTGGCCTGATGGATCGTTACCTGCGTGGCTTGCTTGATCCGTTCGTTACGCTGCTGGAAGTTCATAAGCTGATGTACTTCATGCAGGAGGCTGGTGAGTCCCTTAGATTGAAATACGAGAAAGCGCCTTACGGGCCGTATGCCAGCAATCTTAGACATGTTCTCAACCAGGTTGAAGGCCACTTGATTTCCGGCTATGCCGATGGTGGTGATGCGCCGGACAAGCAGCTTGAGCTTGTGCCTGGCGCGGTTGAGGATGCACGAAGTCTCATCGAAGAACGATCAGACACGCACCAACGTTTCGGCCGGGTTACCGATTTGGTAAGCGGCTTCGAGACGCCGTTTGGACTTGAGCTTCTGGCAACCGTCCACTGGATAATGAAGAATGACTCCCCCTCATCATGCGACGATTTGATCGAGAAAGTCTATGCGTGGAATGAGCGCAAGAGGCAATTCACACCGCGCCAAATCAAGCTGGCTTTGCACGTTCTTGCTGATAAGGAGTGGGTTGAACCCGTTACGGGCTGTGCATGACGAACTACGAGCAACCAGAGTACACGCCGAAAGGTTTCAGCGAAAGCGCGGCGCGGCAGGAAATCGCCTTGCAGGAGCATTTCATCGACAATCTGGTTCTCGGTGAAGGATATCTGCGGCGAGTTGGCTCAGACAAAAGCCGGAACTATTCGGGGGGTATCCACTATGATGCCGCGCTCGCCTTGGATAGGGAATTGGTTCTGCGGTTTATCCAACAGACGCAAGCCGAGGCGTGGGAAAAGCTGGAACAGCATTATACTGGCTCTGCCGAGGAAGTGTTCTTCAAGCAGCTCGACAAGGCGCTGAAGGATCGCGGGCTTCTCGATGTGCTTCGCCAGGGGATCAAGATCGTTCCCGGCATTCCTTTTTCATTGTGTTACTTTTGCCCTGCGAGCGGACTGGAGCCCAAACGCCTTACCGAATTTGAATCCAATATCCTCAGCGTGATGGATGAGGTGGTCTACAGCCAGAAGCACGGCAACCGACTGGACGTGGTTTTGTTCCTAAATGGCCTACCCATTGCCACGATTGAGGCCAAGAACCTTCTCACCGGTACGACCTTCCGTTATGCCGAGCGCCAATACAAACAGGACCGCTCGCCAGCGGGTGAGCCGCTGTTGACCTTCAAGCGCGGTGCGCTCGTCCACTTCGCCATCGACGAAGACAATGTGTCGATGACAACACGCCTACAGAACGGCAAGACACGATTTCTGCCTTTCAATCGTGGGCGTAATGGCGGAGCGGGCAATCCGGATGTCGAGGACGAACACCGCATCGCCTATCTCTACCGTTCAGGCGATTGGGGCAAGGCGATCTTCTCGCGCGCCGTGCTTATTGATGTGATCGGCCAGTTCATGACCATGGAAGTCACTGGCAAAAGCGAAGTGATGATCTTCCCGCGCTTCCAGCAACTGGACGCTGTGCGCAAGATCATGATGGATGCGAAGGCGCATGGCGCAGGTAATAATTATCTTGTTCAGCATTCAGCAGGGTCGGGCAAGTCCAACACCATTGGCTGGCTTGCTCACCACGCCATCAATCTGCACGACACCGACGACAATCAGGTTTTTCACACTGCGATTATCGTCACCGACCGCGTTGTGCTCGACCGGCAGCTTCAAAGCACGGTCTCGCAGTTCGAGCAGACGCAAGGCGTCGTTAAGAAGATCGACGGCACATCGCGGCAGCTGAAGGACGCCATCGCCAAAGGCGCACGGATCATCGTCACGACGATCCAGAAATTCTCGACCGAGCACCTCAAAGCGCTGTCCGGCCAGGGAAAGCGGAATTTCGCGGTGATCATCGATGAGGCGCACTCCAGCCAATCCGGCAAAAGCGCCCAGGCGATGACGGACGCGTTGACCCGCGAAGCAACATCAAGCGACGATATCGAAGACCTGATCGCTGAGTATCAGAGGGCACGTGGGCCGCAATCGAATATCAGCTTCTTTGCCTTCACTGCGACGCCGCGCAATGTGACGCTGGAACGGTTTGGCGTGCAAGGGCCGGACGGCCTGCCGCATCCGTTCCATCTTTATTCGATGCGCCAGGCGATGGAAGAGGGCTTTATTCTGGACGTGCTCCAGAATTACATGACGTACAAAGCCTACTACCAGCTCGAAAAGGCAATCGAGGATGACCCTGAGCTAAGCGGACGGCGAGGTCAGCGAAAAGTGGCGCGCTACGCCAATTTGCACGCCACAGCCATCGGCCAGAAGGTGGAAATCATCGTCGAGCATTTCCGCCGCCATGTTATGGATATGCTGAACGGGCAGGCGAAGGCGATGATCGTCACTCAGAGCCGAGAGCACGCGCTACGCTACTATTTCGGCGTGAAGAAATACATTTCCGATCAGGGCTATGGAGATTTGAAGGCGCTGGTCGCGTTTTCAGGCGAGCTGGAACTGGACGGGCAGACCTACACCGAGTCCGATCTAAACGACTTCTCTGAAACCGAGCTTCCCGGTCGCTTTGACGGCTTTAAGCCTGACGGAACGCCGTACCCCGACAGTTATCAAATCCTGATCGTTGCGGAGAAATACCAGACCGGCTTCGACCAGCCGAAGCTTTGCGCCATGTATGTTGACCGTAAGCTTGCTGGGCTTCAGGCGGTGCAAACGCTTTCCCGACTTAACCGCACACGCGCCGGGAAAGACCAGACTTTCATCCTGGACTTCCAGAACTCGATTGAGGATATCCAGACAGCCTTCAAGCCTTTCTACGAGGCGACAACGGTCGAAGCCATGTCCGATCCCAATCAGGTCTATGACCTTGAAGGGCGGCTCTACCGGTTCGGTTATCTCGACAAGGATGAAATCAAGCGCTTTGCGCAGACATATTTCAAAGGGCAGTTAAGCGGTTCAGATCGCGCGCGTCTGGAAGGATTGGTGCGCCTCGCCGTTGGTCGCTTCGAAGCCGATGACGACGAAGGACGGCAGGAAGAATTTCGCCAGCTTTTGAAGAGCTATGGCCGCTTCTATAGCTTTATTGCGCAGGTGATCCGCCTAGAAGATACTGACCTTGAAAAGCTCGCATCTTATGGGGCTTGGCTTGCGCGGCTCCTGCCGAACCGTGAAGTGCCGCCGGAAATCGAAATCACCGAGGACATGCTTCGGCTTCAGGCGTTCAAGGTCGAGCAGAAGGAGGCAGGCAGCGCATCTCTGTCCGCTGGCGACACCGAGGCATTGAAGGCGATCAGCGAGTTCGGCGCGAAACCCTATACCGAAGACGAGAAAAAAGAGCTATCTGAGATAATGCGGGCATTCAATGACCGTCACGGCACCGACTTCACCGAAGCCGACATGATCCGGTTTGAACAGGTCAACCGTGAAATCATGGATGAGGACATGACCGAGATGCTGCGAAACAACCCGCCCGATGTCGTTTATGCCGCGTTCCGTGATGCCTTCTTTCAAGGCGCAATCCGCATGTTCCAGCGAGATAACGAAATGAAGAATATTGTGCTGACTGATGCAGAAGCGCGGGATAAGGCGACGAAGCACTTCTTCAACAGGGCACTTCGGGAAGCGAGGGAGGGGGCAAAGTTATGAAACAACACGTAGCTTTATTTGCAAATTTTGTGTGCCGGTTCGGTGGCAAAGTTTTGCTTGATTATGCAGAAGAAATTGTCATTCCGGCGTTTGTTGATGACAAGCTCGTGCGCACATACGGCCGCACGCATTTTTTCTTCTACGAAGCAAGCCTTGTTGTGCTTGACGATGACCCGGACGATCCCGTGCTCGGCATCTCTGGCAGGTTCATCAAGAATACCCAATTGACTCGCGAGCAGATTTTTGACCCGCAGCGTGGACTTGTCCACGATGAAGCGTCGATGCCGTCAGCCCCTTCGGCGCATTTCGTACTGATCTTAAACAGCCACAGGTTGATATACTTTCCCGAAACGGCGCACGCACCTGATTTGAAAGTGTTTCGCTCAACCGCCCTCGCGTTCGTGCGCGAAAAACACAAGTCTTTTATTCATCGCCGGTACGAGGAATTGAAGGAGTCTGGTGAGAAGGTCACCAAGAAACAGCTTGTTGAAGATCATCCACATCCATCTCTGGAGGTGGTTCCCATATCAGGGGATGACGAAATCGAAGCCTTTGTGCGGCGATATGGATTGTTGAAGAAGATTGAGTTCCGGCTCGTCACACCCAACGATGAGATCGACGGAGGAGAACTCTTCAATGATATTCGCGAGTATTTTGGCCCGCTCCAACCTGACACAACAAAGATCGAGACGCGAAACTCTAAAGGTCTCAATGTCGAAGCTGCCGTCCCACGTATTCAGGCAGCCACAGAAACCGCAAATCAGGAAGTCAAACTGAGTGGTATTGATCACGATGGCAACAATCTCAGAGGCGACAATCAC
>JAIOYL010000082.1 GCA_021741195.1 Sneathiella sp.
ATAATCCTCATCAAACGTGTGACGTTCTTCTGTCGGCAGTAAATGCGTCCCGCCAAGAGCGCGGCCCCGAGGGATAATTGTCACTTTATAAAGCGGGTCCGCATTTGGCAGGAAATAGGCAACCGCAGTATGGCCCGCCTCATGCACAGCGAGGCGGTGATGTTCTTCAGGCTGGATCGCCAGCGTGCGGACGGTTCCCATAATGATTTTGTCCCGCATTTCATCGAAATGATGCATCGACACTTCAGTGACGTCCTCACGGGCTGCGGCGATGGCAGCCTCATTCACGAGATTTTTGAGATCAGCCCCTGAGAAACCGGGGCAGCCTGCGGCAACCAGGTCAAGATCAACATTCTTTGCGATAGGAACCTTGCGGGTATGGACTTTAAGAATTTCCTTTCGCGCTGACTTGTCCGGCAGTTCCAGCGTGACATGCCGGTCGAACCTTCCTGGACGCAACAATGCAGGGTCCAGTACGTCGGGCCGATTGGTCGCCGCCAGCACAATCACCGTTTCACGTCCTGAAAAGCCATCCATTTCCGACAGTATCTGATTTAGCGTCTGTTCGCGCTCATCGTTACCGCCGCCGAGACCTGTTCCGCGCATCCGCCCGACGGCATCCAGCTCGTCAATGAAAATGATGCTCGGAGCCCGCTTCTTCGCCTCTTCGAACATTTTCCGCACGCGGGACGCCCCGACGCCAACAAACATTTCTATAAATTCAGACGCCGAGATATTGAAAAAATTAACCCCGGCTTCGCCCGCCAGTGCCCGCGCAAGAAGCGTCTTCCCGGTTCCCGGAGGGCCGATCAGAAGAACCCCTCGTGGCGGTTCGGCACCGAGTTTCTGATAGTCCTCGGGGTGCTTGAGAAAATCAACGAGTTCCGCGACCTCCTGCTTTGCCTGCTCCTGTCCGGCGACATCGGCAAAGGTGACCCGGCGCCCGGCTTTCTCTTCTTTCGCCGCCGAACCCACAAGAAAATCTCCGCTACTCCGCCCGCCAAAGCGGTCCATAAGATTGCCCTGCATCCGCCGCATGATGAATAGATAAACACCAATGAATATGATCCAGGGCAGAAGCGAGAGAAGCCAGCTGCGACCCGTATCCGCTTGTTGATTCCAAATCACAACATCTTTCTCTTCGAACAGTCGCAGCAAATCCGGATCCCCTCCGGTTGGCAGAACAGTCTCAACTTTTCTTGTGCTGACATCGCTGCCCGGGAATTTCATTTCGGTTTTCAGTTCAGCCGAAATCTGCTCCCCCTTCAGCGTAACTTCCGCGACATCGCCTTCCGAGACGATCTTCTTGAATTCACTGTAAGCTATCGGGGCCTGAACCGTCTGACGGGCAACCTGACTCATCAATAATGAAGCAAGGACAAAAAAACCGATGATAATGATCCATCCCCAATTCGGTATTTGCTTCATGTCATTCCCCGGAAATTCTGATTTTCACCAATATTGGCAATGCCGATTTAATCTATACTCTCAGAAACTTTTCGATGGGTGTTCAGAATCGCATGCTGTATATCCTCATGCTGCGCTTCCACAGCTTGCGCAAGGGATTTGAGTTCATACCGCAGGCCATGTATCTGATCAATCAAAGACAATACGATAGGAATCGCCTCATTATTCACCGCCAAATCCATCTTTAATTGACGGATCAATTCCAGCCGGGCCATGTCGATCTCGCGAAAATGACAGCCTTCTTCCGTTTCTGTAGGCATTACCCAGCCGCGCTTCACCCACAAGCGAAGCCGGGTAAGTGTAACCCCTTCAAGATGATTGACGACGTCCCGCTCCCTTATCATCATATCGCTCCTTCCAGATCCTGGCGCACTGAATAGCTGTTTTTTCCCTGCCAATCCTGCATGAAAGCCTGTAGCTCAGGATCAATTTCCTTCGGCAACGTAATTTTCAGGCGAACGAGTTGATCCCCTGCGGCGGCGGCTTTTGCACCGGAAATTCCCTTGCCTTTAAGACGCAGGACCTGTCCGCTGCTGGCGCCTGCCGGAACGCTTAAACTGACCTTTCCATGGATGGTCGGAACCTCAATCTTGGCGCCCAGAACCGCTTCGTCGAGGGTAATTGGCACATCAAGCAATATGTCATGGCCTTCGCGCTTGAAGATACGATGGGGCGCCACTTCAATTTTCACATAGGCATCCCCGTTAGGCCCCTTGTTGAAACCAGGCGATCCTTTGCCTTTAAGCCGGATCGTTTGACCATCCCGGATCCCCGCCGGAACAGTAATATCGAGGGCCGATCTGTCGGGCATCATTATCCGCTTCTTCGCGCCCAGCACCGCATCCAGAAAATCGACTTTCAGCTGATATCGGACATCCTCGCCGCGACGAGGTCCGTGTGCGGATCTACCGTCTGCTTTCCCTCCCGCCTGCGCCCGTCTGAATAGTTCCGAAAACAGATCGCTTTCATCACCAAAATCACTGAACCCTTCGGAGGAATAGTAATGAGTTTCCGGACCGGCATCGGCATAGGAGCGATAATATTGCTGCTGGGGCTTTTCCTTACCCGAGGCGTCAATTTCACCCCGATCAAATCTCGCCCGCTGTTCCTTATCGCTTAACAGGGAGTAGGCGGAGGAAATTGCCTTGAACCGCTCTTCCGCCTTTGCATCACCGGGATTGAGGTCGGGATGCAATTCCTTGGCGAGTTTGCGGTATGCAGCCTTGATCTCCTTGTCCGGCGCATTCGCCTTTACACCTAACAGGTCATATGGATTTTCACTCACGTTTAGGTCTCTTCTTTTTGATTTAGGGACGGTAAAGGGTCCTGATCCTACTGCATTATCATACTAGCATAGTATATGGGGTGCGTTTTGATTTTGCTCAATCATGTATTCTCAATATGGACCACTCACGCGATATGTTAGTATAGACTATACAGTTAATAATGTAATATAGTTCAGATGTGTCTAAATAAATTATTTATTATAATTAAATATAAATTATAATAGTATAGTATTTAAATTTAATTAATTTTAACAATATTGATTTTATTATCTGTGAATAGCCAAAATAGTTTCCAGCGAAAAATAGAAAATTTTTCCTCAATACCTTCAGTCTATTTTATGGAAATTTAAGAGTCGTACCATGTTGAAATACTTCGCGAACGAAAAGGGCGGCCAGCCGTCCAATAACAGAAAAGTAAAATTCAGCGGCAGCGAAATGAAAGCGATGCTGTCAGCTTTGAACAAATCTCAGGCAATCATTCAATTTTCACCGGACGGAGCTGTTCTGGGTGCCAATGAGAATTTCCTGAGTGTCATGGGATGCAAGCTCGAGGAAATAGTCGACCGAAAACACAGCATGTTTGTCGAACCGGGATACAAGGATACTCCAGACTACAAAATTTTCTGGATGGTGCTTGGCCGCGGTGAATATCAGGCGGCGGAATATAAGCGCATTGGCAAGGGCGGTTGTTTCTCCATCTGACAGTGTGGCAGAACCTTTGTTACGGCGCTTGGTTCGCACCCAGAGATACCCCACGCGAAAACATGGACCGGGTAGCGGAGCTTCTGGGTATCTGTCAGTTTCTTGACCAGCGCCGCGGCGCATTGTGGCGCAGGGGTCCGCGGCCGAGGTTCTCGGCGACCCCGCCGTATTGCCAACTGGCGCTCGCAAGGCTGGTACTGCGCTGATCGCGGCAGTTACCGCGCATCACGCACCGCTCGGCGCAGTATTTGGAACTCGTTGAAGGCGTCTCGGGTGTAGCCAATAACGTCTGGGATTATAAATTGTCGGATGGCAAATTTCAAAGTTTGTATGAAAGAATTTTAATTGTAGAACTTTGAGAATTTCATAACCTGTGGGTCCCTGCTTCAAATCCTATTTCCACAATCTGCGCAATCATGCTCTCGCCTGTCTCAATCAGACGAACGGCGTCCCACTTGAATTCTTAAGTAAATACCCGTTGTTCCCGTTTGATTACCAGACCTTCCTGTTGATCTTAAACTAACAAAAAATCCCTCCCACTTTGATGGGCAAGTCCACCTTGCCATAAGGTCAAAAAAACTCCGGCATTTCAGGAGGCGTCCATAGATGAAAATGCCGTTCGATTCTTTTTCAGTATTTGATGTTATTCACTTACAAAGCCGACATACTGGCTTTCAGATGACCCCATTGCGCCGCAGTTCCGCAATTTGGTCTTCGCTAAGGCCGAGTGACTTGAACACGGAACTCGTGTCTTGCCCGTGTCGGGGCCCTGTCCGGGTTACGGCCCCGGGCTTTCGCGCAAATTTCGGCGTAACAGCGGGCATTGCAACCGGACCAAGTTCCGGGTCCTCAACTCGAATAATAGCTTCACGGGCAAGATACTGTTCTGAATTAAATATATCTTCAATAGAGTTGACCGGTCCCCCGGCTACACTGCCTGCGGCCATTTCTTCCAGCGCCTCGTTCTGCGTCCGTTTTGCAAACCAGGCAGCAACAATCTCGTCCAACTCTTCCGCATGATCCACTCTGGCGCTATTGGTTGCGAACCGGGGGTCGTCAATCAATTCAGGCCGGTCCATCTGTTTCGCGAAATTGGCGAAGATGGATTGCGCCGATGCACTCATCGAAATCCACTTTTCATCCTTTGAACGATATATATTGCTGGGCCCCGCATACTGGCTTCGATTGCCGGATCTTTTCCTGATATGTCCGAGTTGATCATATTCAATGGGCAGGAATTCGAGCAGGCGAAACACAGATTCCACAAGTGAAAGGTCTATGATTTCTCCGGGGGTCTCAGGATTTTTCGCTTTGTTCCAGCAGGCAATTATGATCCCCAGCGCACCAAAAATTCCTGCGGTTGCATCAGCTATGGGGAAACCGATATGCATTGGACTCCGATCCTCATAACCGCAAAGGTAAGTTAGACCCGAAAACGCCTCGGCGACACGTGCAAAGCCTGGGTTTGAAGCGTTGGGGCCTGTTTGGCCATATCCTGAAACGCGCAGGATTATGAGACCCGGATGACGCGCCTGGAGGACTTCCGGTCCAAGTCCATAACCCTCCAGAGTGCCCGGCCGGAAATTCTCAACCAGAACGTCGAAGTTATTGATGATATCAAGGAGCAGTTCGCGGCCCTGGGGCTTGCGGATATCCAGGGTGATGCCTTTTTTATTGCGATTGGTTACCTTCCACCAAAGTGGCTTTCCATCTTTATGGGGCGGGAGGTCGCGCAACGGATCTTCCCGATCCGGAAGCTCAACCTTCACAACATCCGCCCCAAAATCAGAAAGTAGTGTTGATGCCATAGGGGCGGCTAACATGGTTGCAAGGTCGAGAATTCTTAATCCCGATAGAAGTTGTGGCTTTTCGTTCATTGTTTTCCTATCTGTTGATGGCGTCATATTCTTTGCCGATCAGTGTTGCGACCTCTATTGCGGCAGGTGCGCATTTATCCCGGTATGCTTCGGTATACCTGCTGCGCGGCATCGCAATTGCTATGGTGGCGATCACCGTTCCATCCTGGCTGTAAATAGGCGCCGCGACACCGGCAGCTTCCTCCGCCCATTCGCCCTGCGCAGTTCCCCAGCCATTTTTTCTGATAAAGGCCAGCCGCGCCAAGAGGACGTCTTTTGTCAGCCCATATTGATGCGAGACGGGATCGTTTTCCATGAAGGCAATCAGGGCCTCCAACTCATCTTCGTTCAAGCCCGATGCGAGACATGCTCCCGACCCACTCAGATAGAGCCGATTCCGCCGTCCCACCTCCATAACATAGCGGACCGGTTGAAAACTTGGTTCGGTCGCAATGACAACCCGGTCCCAGCCCTCTCGGACGAGTACTGTTGCGGTTTCGCCGGTTTCGTCCCGTGCCTTGCGTAAATGCTTCCGTGATATTTCCGCCAGCCCGTTGCGATCAAGCATTCCGTCTACGAGGGCAAGGCAACCAAAAGAAAGTGCGTAGCGGTCGTTAGATGGATCCTGAATAAGCAAACCTTCATTTGCCAGCGTTCGTGCAAGACGAAAGGTGGTCACCTTATTGAGGTTTAATTCATTCGTCAGTTCTTTAAGGGACATGTCCCTCCTGCCCCCCTTGAACGCCCGCAGCACGGCCACGGCACGACTAACCGTTTGCAGATACTGCGTTTGATGTGCCTGCGGCGTTTTCATGGCGATATCTCCCGCATTTTATCTCACTCCTAAGTCGCGACGATGTCTCTAAGCGAGGCATCTGTGTTGGTTCTTGACTATGTTATCCAGCTTGTAATAGTATTTCAACATAAGATATAGCATTTCATATAATGAAACGTAAAAAATTGGCGTATAACCAAACCTGTATCCTGGAGGAGGAAGACATGAAATTTTTAAAGCGTATATTTGCGGCCTCGGCGTTGCTGCTGACCCTGGCGGTATCTTCGGTAAGTGCCGATGACACCCCGATAAACATTCCATCGGGACCATTTGGGACAGGCAGTAATGCGCTCAGTGGCGCAATGGAGCAAATCTCGAAAAAGACAAATGCCAAGGTCAAAGTTGTCGCTGCCGAAAGCCCCGGACTGGTCTTTAACCTGAAACAACTAAAGGCGCAGCCGGAGACAAAATCAGAAACTCTCACGCCCTATACTTCCGGCCTCGCATATCTTGTAGAAAACGGCCTAAAGCCGTTTTCTGAGCCGACGCCTGCCCCCAAACTGATTGCCACCTATCTTCTGGGATCCGTTTGGCTGGCGACATTGGATGAAAACATCAAAGAGCCAAAAGACCTTGTTGGCAAAACTGTTGGACTGGGTCGCCCGCCGCAAATCTTATGGACTATTGAGCCAGAGCTCATCATCAAGCATGGTTGGGGTCTGGATGGTAAAATCGATATTCAATATCTGGGCACCAAACAAGCGGCGCAGGCGCTGCTGGATGGCACGGTAGATGCTGCAATCATCGGTGGATACGCGGATCCCATTAACAAAGCTTTCAAGCCGAGTCCGCAAACCTTGACGGTCGTTGGCAGCGGGAAGACTCTTTATCATATCCCGTGGGGTGAGGAAGCGATTGAAAAGACGATAGCGGCAGGTGTCGGGATCAACAAGATTACCATTCCGCAGGAGGCCATTGCAGGTATCAATTTAGATATGCCGGGATTCTTCGATGCAATCGCCTGGGGCGCCTATCCTGAAATGCCGGAGGCGACAGCCTACCAGATAACCAAAATGATCATCGACAATGTTGGCATATTTCAGGAATACCATGCACTGGGCAAATTAATGTCGCGCGAGTCACTCGCATATGGCGTTGATCCGGCGACGATGCATCCTGGCGCGCTTCGCGCTTACAAGGAAGCCGGGCTCAAATAGCATTTGCGTGCGCGGCATAGTCCCCGTCGGCTTCCCGCCGTCGGGGATAGTTGATCTATAATTTTGGGGAAATCCGCCATGGATAAAGGATTTGAGCGCTCGATCAAAATCGGGGTCTATGCTGTTGCATTGGCGATGGTTGCATATCATATGCTCAGCGCATATGGAATTCTGCTTGGCAGCATTGAACACCAGACAGTACATCTGGCTTTTATCTTTGGACTGACTTTTCTTGTCGTCGTTCGCTCGGCAACAAGCCCGATTGGACGGACTATTTACCTGATTTTTTTCGCATGCGGGCTGTTCGTAACCGCTTATGTTTACCTCAATCTTGACAGTCTTGAGCAAAACGTAGGTTTCCCCACACCAGCCGATATCGCCGTCGGCATTTTAATGATTATTCTTGCTTTTGAGGGAACCCGACAAGCCTGGGGATGGATTCTCCCCATTGTCGCGTTTGTCTTTGTCGCCTATTTCCTTTTCGGCCATTATTTAGGAGGGCCGCTTTACCATCGGAACTTCTCGGTCGGTTATGTCGTGTCCTATCTATCGATCGGGTTTTCCGGCATTTACGGTACATTCCTTTCAATCTCGGCGAACCAGATATTCCTCTTCGTTGTATTCGGGAGCCTAATGGGGCTTTTACGGATCAATGACTTTATGTACGAACTTGGAAAGCTTGTCGGACGACGGGTTGCCGGAGGACCCGGTCAGACCGCTGTTGTTTCAAGTTCCCTGATCGGCATGGTTTCCGGCGCGGCTGTTGCCAATGTCGCAATCACCGGCGCTTTCACTATCCCCTATATGAAGCGTGCCGGTTATTCCGCATCGCTTGCCGGCGCAATTGAAGCGACGGCATCAACCGGCGGTCAACTGATGCCGCCGGTGATGGGAGCGGCAGCCTTCCTGATGGCGTTCTTCGTCGGGGTTCCTTATACAGACATCATGGTGGCAGGTTTAATTCCGGCTATTTTGTTTTACGTCGGTGTTATGCTAGCCGTCCAGTTTGCCTCAACAGCGGCAGGTATCAAGGCGCCCCCTGAAAAGCCTGACTGGGCAGTCATTGGCAGGGGTATTCCGATGTTTGTGATTCCTGTCGGCGTGCTCACCGGATTGCTCCTGTTCCGTTTTAGTCCAGCCTATGCCGCGTTCTGGGCAATTTGCACAGTAATCGCATTGAGCTTCTTCCGGCCAGGCGGCAGGCCAAATGCATCGGAGTTTCTCGAGGCCATTACGGAAGGTGCAATCGTTGGCGCCCAGATCGGCGTTTCTCTCTGCATTGTCGGATTAATCTCGCAGACACTGATAACTACGGGACTGGGCGGCAAGATTGCAGGCCTCGTCGAGCTTTTCAGTGCGGGGAATATTGTCATTGGCTTATTGCTGACAATGATCGTATCGCTCATCCTGGGATGTGGCGTACCACCAGTCGCCGCCTATAGCTTGGTCGCGCTTGTAGCTATCCCGACCATCATAAAAATGGGTGTGCCGGTAATGGCGGCGCATTTTTTCTGCTTTTATTTCGCGATCATTTCCGCGGTAACGCCTCCCGTCGCAATGGGCGCCCTCGCAGCATCGGCAATTGCCAAGGCGAACTACTTTTCGACAGCTATGAAGGCATTTAAGCTTTCACTCGCCGGATTTATCATTCCATTCCTGATCGTCTTCAACCCGGCAATGACGCTCCAGAGTGACGATATGTTGAATGCCGCGTTATCGATCGTCGCTGTCTTTATTGTCCTGGCAGGGGGGACCGCGCTGCTATATGGAACAGGCGCTGTCCGGTTCCGCGCAAGAGATTGGTTGTTTGGTTTCATAGCGGTAGGAGCCAGCGTTGCCTATGCTTTGTGCCGCAATCTATTATCAGACGAGGTCGAAATTATCCTTTTCATAATCGGGCTCGCATTTGCCTTGCTGCTGGTCTTTTCCCAACACCGTCAAAAGCGTATGAGCGCTGTCGCATTAACTCCGTAGAAAAAGGAAAGACGTCCATTCGGGGCTGTCAACGAATGCGCCCTCGTCTAAATATGGCATAAAACGGAGGCATGGACAGAGGCAAATTTTGCAGGATTTGTCGAAGACGAAACCATTGCATCGTTTGTTCTCTTTGCCGTATTGGAAGATGAGAATTCTCAGCCCGGTTGTTGATCCTTCTCCCGGTCTCATGCTTTAGGACCACGCCGGTTCCACCAATATCGAGCTGTTTCATGACAGATATCGATGCCGCGTTCGTGGAGTAGATCTTCCACCTTGCAAAGCGAAAGGGGAAATCTTGGCAGGCGGAATTTAGAAGCATCCTCTTTGTTATGACCGGGAATGGCCGCAGTCAGAGCCCAGGTATAAGGATGCAACGGATTGGTGAAAATTTCCTCGGCGGGACCTTCCTCTATTATCTGCCCCAGATACATGACAATCACGCGATCGCAGAGTAGCCGCACGACATTGAGATCGTGGGATACAAACAGGTAACTCATGCCAAGTTCCCGCTTCAGTCGAACCAGAAGTTTCAGGATCACTGCCTGAACCAAAAACTCTTCCTTACGCAATTGCTCTAATTTGCCCCATAGGGGCTGACTTCAAACAAAGAAAGCCTATGCTCCTGATCGTCAAAGTAAACTTCATGCGCTAAATACGCGTATTCATATTCTGAAACTGTCATAACCGCCCCTCATTCCCCTTTATCAGCGCGCATCCTGAAAGCGGATATGCTCAATACTCAAATTGCAGATGCTTTCAACCGACGGATCAAAAAAGTAGTAATAATATCTGCCCCAAAATTTCGAGACTTCCTGCATTCTCTCGTCAATCAGAGTTATTGTTTTGTCGCCAACTTCGATTTCTGCTTTGCGAACGGTAATTTTTCTATTGCCTACCTTGGTCACTTCTTCCGGTTGTCTCTCACCATCAGTACGGCGTAAGAGCAGGATGCCTTTATTTTTTGCGTCAAATCGATAAATCCCGTCTACTTTGACTGCGGGTATCACAAGATCGAGAGAAATATGACGCGCATGGGGTTCGGAAATGACCGGTACATTGCGGTCAATGGAGCCAAAGAAAGGCATTCCCGCTCCTGCAAAGGGCACCTTAAACGGAGCCTTAACGTCAAACCCGGGCACGTCATATGCAAAAACCGGCTCCGTAACATTGTCAAATGCGTCGGCTGGGCCGCCCCACCACCCCGGATAAACATCCAGTGGCCGGCAAATAATTTTAGCGCTATCGAAGAACAGATAGTCGTTGGAACGTTTATAGACCGTTCCTCCCCTGAACCAGCCGAAATCATCCTTCAAGCTTGGAAAGGAGCCTTTCTCTGCAGGCCTGATGTCATAGGACAGCACCGTTACTTCAGCATCGTCCCGCGCGTAATAGCTGCGTGCACCAAACACCTTCATCAATTGCAGATCGTCAAAATCATCCATCAGGGCCGTCATCGGCAGGAAATCTATTGGAACAATATTGCCCGTTTCTCCGGCATTCGTTGCCTCCTTTATCTCACCGCAAACGTCCGGGATAATGCTGAGAACGGCACGGCCATCTTCAAGATGCGCTCCTGTAGAAAGGTCGCGTGAGCGGTAAATAAACGGTACCTTGGAGAAAAGATATTTAAGCGCCTCGCCCTGCGCCTTCTCGTAACACGGCACAGTTCGGTTAATCTTGACCAAGTTCATCGCCAACCTGCAGCTTGATCGCCACATCGAACATCGGCGTCTGGCCGGAAAGGAGTTTGTAATAGTCCCACGCGGTCGTACTGCCCCAATATGCAAGGAACAGGACAAGCAAGGCGCCAGCGATTTTCCACCCCCGCCGCATAAGAACTCTCATTGCCATAACTTCACTTCGTAATCCACCGAACGAATACAATCACATGCCGCCACATCGCACAACCAAAAATATAGTTGGTAGTATTCTTATTCTTGCATTACCAGGTGCTTTTGATTGCTTGGCCGCAGATTTCTGACGACTTAGACGTCGTCTGATCGGTGAGTTTTTTATGAAGATTTTATGGCACAGAAATGGGAGGGAAGCACCCATTTCTGTGCCAATAATTATCACCTCTCGTTGAGGGCTCCGTGTTTACAACGGAGCAGTGGCATCAGGGAAGGGCCGGAGACAGATTGTCCGGAATGACTGGCGGTGGAAGCAGTCTTAAGCGAACCCGTCTCCGACATTTTCCCTGTTTAACAGGGAAAAAACAGCGATTTTTGGCGAATCCGGCTCAAAATCAGCCGTTCCTTCAACATAACCCCCTATTTTTACTAATGTTTTCTGAATTTCCCTAAGAAAATTAACAGGGAAAAATTATTATTAGATCAGGGAAATAAATATCTTAAACAAGGATTTAGTTCAAGGTAACCCATGTTCGCAGAACATCATTAATACGCTAAATTTTCCATAAAAATTTGCAACAAACTTGAAAGTCAATACCATAAATTACTCTAAAATATAGGCTCCACCAATAAGAACCCATGTAGCTATGAACAGTGTTTCCAATGTTATTAAAAGCATTGGTTGATAGCCAATGGTCGACATATCCTTTAATGATGTCTTAACGCCCAAGGCTGAGATCGCCGTGACCAGACACCAGGATGACAACTTGACAATAAATTCATTTATTTCTAGTGGCACTATCTGAAGACTGTTAATCCCGACACAAATACAAAAGCCAATAACAAAAAATGGCAGTGGAAAACCTTTAGCAGCCCCTCTTTCCTGTGTCTTAAAACATAATGAAATTACCAGTACAACAGGCACCAGCAACGAAACCCTCAGCAGCTTAGTTATTGTCGCAATATCCCCGACTTCAGGCGACACTGCATATCCCGCTCCTACCACTTGCGCGACATCGTGGATCGTTCCACCCAGAAAAATTCCTGCGAATCTGTCCTCAAGGCCCAAAATGCTGAGCAATATTGGATAAAGAATCATCGCGAGAGTGCTGAGAGCAGTGACCGCGATAACGGTAAAGATTGTATCTCTCTCGCTGCTCTTCGATTGAGGCAATACTGCTGATATGGCCAAAGCAGCAGAGGCGCCGCAAATGGCGACGGCACCACCTGTTAATGTCCCAAAACGTCGGCGGCGACCCAGCAGTCCGGAGAGGAGAATTCCAACAAGAATTGTCGCGCCTACTCCGCTGACAATTAGTCCAACAGGCGCCCAGCCGAGGGAAACGACATCATCTATCGTTAACCGCATCCCAAGTAATGCGACACCAAAACGCAATATTGTTTTCGATGAAAATTGTATTCCCTCTACGCATTTTCCTTCATCGGCGAGAAAGTGAAAGGCTATCCCCAAGAGCAAGGCAAATAGCATTTGCGGCGCGGCGTAATGCTCTGATAACAGCCTCGCCGCCGCCGCAATCGTTAGGCAAAGAAGCAAGCCTGGAAACAGGGCAGAATATTTTCCATCATAAATCCCGAGACGAGACCTAAGCGCCAATAAAGTTATCATTGCTTATGCATCTTCTAAAATTGAATTATTAATTTGTTTACTCAGAAGTCTACGCGTTTTTATATAGGAAACTAATCCTGCAACTTACACGGCAGCGCCCTATTTTGGCATTTTCTCAACGTAATTGGTGGTAATATCGACTTTCTCAAAAGCCGGACTCGTCAATACCTTCAAAAGAAATACGAGATTACAGCCAAGGCCTTCAATCTTCGTTTGCGAAAGAGCTATCCTCATTCTGGAAATGGCGGCTGCCCGGTCTGGGCCTGAAGCAATGATTTTCGCAATCATGGGATCATAGTAAGGAGTGATTTTGTCCCCTTGTTCAACGCCGGTGTCAATGCGAAGATTGTCCGTCTGCTCCGGAAATTGAAGACAGGCTAGGGTACCAGGAGACGGCATGAAATTTTTCTCCGGTCGCTCGGCATAAATACGGCATTCCAAGGCATGCCCGATCAGGCCGAAATCTTCCTGCTTGGCCAACGCGAATACGCCTGTCGCGGCCTCGATCTGCCAACGGACCAGATCAATCCCAGTGACCATTTCCGTAACGGCATGTTCCACCTGGATACGTGTATTCATTTCGAGAAAGTAGAAATCCTCCGAGTCACAATCATAGATAAACTCGACGGTACCAGCGCCGAGGTAGGATTGGTGCCGCACCAAAATCAGAGCTGCTTCCTGCATTCGGGTGCGAATATCTTCCGGCAATGCCGGTGCCGGTGCCTCTTCTATGATTTTCTGGAAGCGACGCTGTATAGTGCAGTCGCGATCAAAAAGATGAATGCCCTCTCCGTTCCCAAAGCCGAATATCTGAACCTCAACATGGCGTGCATTTGCAACATATCTTTCCAGAAAAACGGAAGGATCCCCGAAAATGCGTCCAGCCAGCTTTTGTGTAGTTTCGATTTGCGCATCGAGTTCTACGGCGGAAGTGACGGCACGCATACCGATACCGCCGCCGCCTGCCGCCGCTTTGACCAACAACGGATAGCCAATCTTATCGGCGATTTCTTTCTTCTCAATGTCGACCCCGGGCTGAAACCGGCCACTGCCAGGCACAACCGGCACGCCCAGGCTTATTGCGAGCGCCCGCGCCCTTTCCTTGTCGCCCATAGCGTCAATCGTTGCCGGGTCAGGCCCGATCCACAGATGGCCCGCCTGCCGGACCGCCCGGGCAAATGAGGCGTTCTCCGCGAGCAATCCATACCCTGGATGAACCGCAGATGCTCCACTTTCCTGCATAACCCGAAGGATTGCGCTAACATCCAGGTAGCTTTCACTCACCGGCGGCGGCCCTATTTCATATGCCTCATCGGCAATTCTGACATGCAGTGCCTCCCGATCCGCTTCTGAATACACGGCAACAGTCTTTATCCCCATCTTGTTGCACGTACGAATTATACGGCAGGCAATTTCACCGCGATTGGCAATCAACAGTTTCTCAACAGATTTCATCGTGCTCTTTCAATTATCACTTCAGTATGTACATAGAATTTAGTCCTGATTGCTCGGAGCTGAACTTGGAGCCGGTGCAAGTTTTGCTGCCCGTTCTTTCTCCAATAGCCAGACGGAACGCCGCTGACTGATAACGACAGCGCCGAGCAACAATATGGCCGCCACATCAATCCACCATTCATTAGCGGCCACCAACGCCCCCGCAACAACAAGGAATACGGCAAATGGTAGCGATATCCGTTTGCGATAAAACCGTCCGCCTCCGATCGCCATTAACATCGACGCAATAAGTCCCATGATGAGCGACCATACAATTTCCCTTGTCCCTGCTTCCAACAGAACTGCCGGACGGAACACAAAAAAGAGAGGCATAAGATACTTCATCAATGCAAGCCGCATCGAAACAAGGGAGACCGACCACCAGTCTGTTTTAGCAATAACTGCCGCGGTGAAAACAGCGGTGCAAACGGGTGGTGTCAGGGCAGAAAGCAATGCCGAATAGAAAACGACAAAATGGGCAACCAAGGGATCGACGTTCAGGCTGATGAGCGCTGGCGCGGCTACCGCGGCAGCAAGAAGGTAGGCTGCCGTCGTCGGCATTCCCATCCCCAGCACCAGCGCCACCAGCATCGACAGCAGAACGCCAATAAAGAGATTCCCACCA
>JAIOYL010000083.1 GCA_021741195.1 Sneathiella sp.
GCTATCACTGCGAGAAAGAAACTCCCAAAAATAAGTTGCCATCCCATCGCGCATATCGCATCAATCTGATGTGCCACACGTCGGATTAGAACATTACTGACCGTGATCCCAAGTGCCGCCAAGATGATGTAAAAAATACTGAATAGCCCCTGGATTTGTAGACACCTTGTCCGCTAAAAATGAGGCCAGGAGGTGATTATGGGCAAGTGCAATTACACTTAGATTAAAGCTTCACCGGAATTATGCCCAAGGCTCGGATGCGCGCTTGGGAAACGATTTTGTTGAAGTAAAAACAATCACTCCATTCAAAAAGTATGACACGGTTGAGATTAATCTCGCTGGCCACTTCAACAGACTTTTTATTGTGAAGATCAATAAAGATTATGCGGTAAGTAGTCTTCTCGTTGATCGAAAAAACTTACCAGGCAAAGGCTCGAAGAAATTACGTCTTCAGTGGGACCAGTTGAAAAGCATGATCTGATTTTCCGAGAAATTTCGAGAGGGAAATGTCACGGTCAGTCGGATAGTCCCTAGCGATATTTTGAAATACCGAAACGGATTTTTCATCGGCTGTGCGTAAATCTGGAATTACCTTTGCTCAAACCACTTTCCTCTGACAATGCCTTCTGTTTTGTCATTCACAGAAGATAGGTAATGGCGGATTGGGCGACAGGCAATTTTCTTCTGACAATTCCTGAAATGCTGCTACGTTTGCCAAATAACGCTGCTGGCTATTTGAAAAGACTGCGTAACATGACGACAGAAAGAAGACCGCTTTACTTCAGTTCTGCTTTTGGGGCGGGTGATCCATCGGCTGTGGAGGCGACGATGAACAACATCTCGCGCCGTGCGGCGTTTGAGGCTATGGCGGATGCGTATCGCCGCTGGGGTTGGCTAGCCGCGGATCTGGACCCACTCTCTTTGATCCCGCGCTCACAACCGGTTCAACTTACCCCGGGTAATTATGGCTTCCTACCCGCGGATGCGCAGCACCTGCAGCAATCCTATTGCGGAAAAATCGGATGGGAAATCGGGCACATCCAGAACACCGAACGGCGCGACTGGCTGGCACGACAGGCCGAAGCAGAAGCAGAACCCGTCAAAATTCAACAGTCCATTGACCTGATCGCGCAGGCTGAACTGTTCGAGGCAACATGCGGCAAACGGATGCCGGCCGCCAAGACCTTTGGACTGGCCGGTACCGAAGGATATTTGGTGTTAGCGGCCGAAGTTCTGCGCTCGGCAACGGGCTCTGGAATAACCGATGTATTCATTGGTGGCATGCATCGCGGACGTTTGACCCAAATGGCGCTTCTGTTTGGAAAGCCACTGGCGCAGGTTATCGCCGACGCGCAAGGCGTGCCCGAATTTCCGGACGACTATGGTGCTTCTTCGGATAGCCCTTATCACCTCGGATGGCATGGTCGCTCACCGATGGGGCCGCAGATTTGGGTTGCTCCACATCCTTCGCATCTTTCCATCGTTGCACCGGTAGCCCTTGGGAGGGGGCGAGCCGCCGGGGACGCCGGTCGTGAAGTAATGTCGATCGCTTTGCATACAGACGCGGCCTTTGCCGGGCAGGGTGTGAATGGTGAAATGCTCCAACTCTCTGAACTGCCTGCCTTCACTGTGGGAGGTACAGTGCATCTGATTCTGAACAACCAGATAGGCTTCACAACTGACATGGAAGAAGCGCGCACTTCGCGCAGCTGCGCGGATTACGCCAAGCTGGTTGAAGCTCCTATCCTGCACGTAAACGGTGAAGACCCAGAAGCGCTGTGCCGGACTGCGAAAGCTGCCGTCGCTTATCGAAACCGTTTCAAGGCTGATGTGGTGGTGGAATGTATCGGCTACCGACGGCGCGGCCATAACGAGATTGACGAACCCCGGTCCACTCAACCGCACATGTATCGACGCATCGACGAAATGGCGCCACTATCACAACGACTGGCTAAGGCCTACCGGCTGGAACCGGACCTGACCGAATTTGGATCGAAACTCGACAAAGCATTTGCTCTTGCAAGGAACTGGCGTCCAAACGTGCCCGCCGCCCCCATAGGATTGCAGAAAGATATCACAGAACGTATGCTGGCCCCGATCAAAACGGGCCTGCCTGGCAGCCTGCTTCTCAATCTTGGGATGCGGCTTACAAAGCTGCCCGAGGGTATCAAGCCGCATCCAAAGATTGAACAATTTTTGACCCGACGTCGGAGCGCACTCCAAAACGACACGGGTATTGACTGGGCCACGGCGGAAGCATTGGCAATCGCCTCTCTCGCTTTTGAGGACTGTGCGGTCCGTTTTGGTGGACAGGACACGGTACGCGGCGCGTTTTCTCAGCGGAATATGAATATCCACTGCAATCAGAGTGACGCGGTTCATTTCGTTTTCGACGGCATTGGCACCCGACCGCAGATTCACAACACACCTCTGATCGAAAACGCGGTGCTTGGTTTTGAGTACGGTTACAGCACCGGCAAGACCGCAGGTCTTACCATTTGGGAAGCGCAGTTTGGGGATTTCCTGAACGTTTGTCAGGCGGTCTTTGATCAATTCATCATCTGTGGTGAAGACCGCTGGCTAATGGAAAGTAATTTGGTCATGCTGCTTCCGCACGGAATTGACGGGGGTGGCCCGGATCACGCGACGGCCCATCCAGAGCGTCTACTGATGGCATGCGCGCGCGGCAATATACAGGTCATGAACCCATCGACTCCTGCAAATTTCTTTCATGCCCTGAGGCGACAGGTTCTGGCCGAATGGCGCAAGCCGCTGGTTGTACTCACTCCTAAAGCCTTGCTCCGCCATCCCGCGGCCAAGTCTGCACTGTCAGAGTTCAGCGCGGAATTTGCGCCCGTTATCCACCGTAAAGGCGACGTCAAACGTGTCGTCATGTCCGCGGGCAAACTTGCGGTTCTGCTTGAGGCCGAGGATAGTGATGCCACGTTGTTGCGGCTCGAACAATTCTATCCTTTCCCCGAAGCAGCGCTTCAAACTATAATTGCGCGTTACCCGGACGCTGACCTGATCTGGGCCCAGGAAGAGCCCGAAAATATGGGATATTTCCAATGGCTTTCCCCACGGCTTGAAAAGATTTCAGGACGCCCGTGGCGCTTGGTGACCCGGCCGGAAAACCCTGCAGCGGCGTCAGGTCCCAAAAGTTGGGATGATAGTCATCTGAAGGACGTGATCGACACAGCACTTTTCAGCGAAAGACCCCTTGATGAGCATAGTCGCATTAACGTTGTTGCGACGAAATCACCGCTAGTCTAATCTCAGTAGATTGTTTCTAAAGTTCGGCGAACCAATAGCCCGAAATCTGAGATCAACCCGCCCTACTCCCAATGAAATCTGGCATCTGGACGAAATTGGTTATCGTTATTCGAGGAAAAAAGCACTGGCTCTAGCGCGCTGTTGATAGCGAAGGTGAAGTCCCGGATTTTCTGGTTCAATCTAAGAGAATCGCCAAGGCCGCTTTGAAATTAATGAGAAAACTACTCAAGAAACAAGTTTTTTTGCCAATAGCACACAGTCTGATGGCAGATATCGATACGGCGTTCATTGGGCAATTAGCAATTTGTATCAGACAATGCCCATGGGTTAGTTATCCCGGCAATAGCTGATTGCCTGATCACGTAGTTTCGTCTTTTGGATTTTTAGACCGTTTGCGCTTTCCGTCGTTGGAAACGCATCGATTACGATCACATTAAGCGGAACTTTGTAATGCGCCAGCGATGCTTTTGCTATGCTGATAACATCTTCCTCAGTCGGCGGGTGCCCTGCATCGGCGGCAATGACAAAAGCGACAGGTCGTGTTTTCCCGTCAAATTCTATGCCGACGACCTGGCATTTTTCAACAGAGTCATTTTTCTCGATCACTTCCTCAATTTCCTTCGGGTCGGTGAGAAATCCGGAAAGGCGAAGGAAATCACCATTCCGTGCCATATAAACAAAGGTGCCATCCACCCGGAGATAACCCACATCGTTACTGTGGAAATACCCTTCCTTGTCAATAGCCTTTGACGTTGCGGCCTCATTGCGGAAGTAACCGATAAAATTTGTTGGTGCCCGAAATTCCAGAACGCCGACTTCGTTGGCCGCGCAAAGTTCGCCTGTCTCCGTATTGCGCACACGGATTTCTGTCGACGCGCCGGCAAACTCCCCGCCCCCCTGCAACCTCTGCTCAATCGGCAGCGAAAGAGGCTGCGTCGATAAAATAGCGTGAAGTTCGCTGGCACCGTAAAGTCCCGCCACCGGAACGCCAGACGCTGCCATGTGACGCAGCTTCTCTTCCATCCCCGGCGTGAAGGAGGCAAAGCCGCAAATTCGCGCGTGAGCTAAGGCTTCCTTGTCCGTTTGCCAGATCTGCTGATACATCTCATCGCTCCCGAACAGATGCGTTATCGCATTCGCTTTCGCCGTTCGGATAAGCAGATCGATATTGAACTGGGTATTGAGGTAGACCGGCGCCCCGCCGGCAATGGCTGCAAGGGTTGGGCTCAATCCAAATACACCGCAAAAAGGCATAACCGCGAGAAACCTTGCTCCCTCTTTATCAAACCCCAGCGCAGTCGCACAATTATTGGCATGGAGCCCTACACCACGCTGTATATGCACAACGAGCTTCGGCGCGTTGGTGGTGCCCGAAGTTGTAAATAGCAGGATCGGGCTATCCGGCGTTCCGGCAATGTTCGGCGGCGGCAATGCCTTATCCATCGCGAAGGTATCAATCTCGATATTATTTAGGGGCGGAAGCGGATCACTGTCCTTGTCTATGCGAACTAGCATTTCCAGTTCCGGCAATGCCGTGAAATCCAGTTCCGAAATCAGGGCATGGAAATCGGTGTAACTGTTCCACCCCTCAAATATCAGCATTTTCGCCCCGCTGGATTTGAGGATATGCTGTAGCTCTGCTGTGCGATAGCGGGTATTCACCGCCCCAACAATGGTGCCAATCCGGGCGCAGGCAAACAGTAACGCCATCCATTCAATTTTATTTGGGAGCCAGATGGCCACCCTGTCGCCCGCAACAATCCCACGCGACGCGAGCCAGGCGGCGCTTGCGGATACCATTTCCTCAAACGCGGAAGGTGTAATGGCCGTTCCATCCTCGGTAACAAATATTGGCCGGATATCCCCCGCCTTTTCCGCTGCAATTCGATCCCTCAGCGCGCTATCGAAAGTAAGGTCTGTGAACGCCATTAGTAAAGTTCCATAAGCCGTTCGTTATCCTGAAGCTCATCGGGCAATCCCTCCCAGATCATGGCGCCTGATTTCATGACAACCGCACGATCGGAGATTTTAAGCGCTTCGCGCACATTCTGTTCCACCAGAAGGATGGAGAGCTTCTCCCGCTGCTGTAGGGCGCGGATCGGCGCGAGCAGATCCTGGAAAAGTTTGGGCGCCAGTCCGATGGATGGCTCATCCATGAGCAGAATACGCGGCCGATTAAGGAGCGCCCGACCGATCGAGACCATTTGCTGTTGCCCGCCGGACAGGGTTCCGGCCGGTCGGTTCATGAATTCCTGGATCGCGGGCAGAATTTCAAGAACCCATTCAACCCGGTTTGACTGCTCCTTCTTGGGCACACCCGCCGCATGCATGCCTAGGGAAAAGATATCTCGCACAGTCAGGCTGGGGAACACCCCGCGTCCTTCGGGCACCATGGCCACGCCACGATCGGTGATTTCGCGGGCGGTTTCTTTCGTCGTTACCTGACCATCAATTGTGATGACGCCCGACTCTGAGCCAAGAAGGCCAAACATGCATTTCAGCAGCGTCGACTTCCCGGCCCCATTATGACCGATCAGGCACAGCACCTCATCCTCGCGGAGTTCAACCGTAATGTCATTGATAGCCGGATGTCCACCATACCCGGCAGTAATATTTTGCGTGGCCAGAACGACAGATTTGCTCATGTGCGCTCTCCAAAGTAAATCGCTCTCAACTCGGGGTCATTCAGGACACTTTGCGGCTCTCCATCCGCCAGCAATTTCCCCCGATCAAGAAAAGCAATCCGGTCAGAAATGCCAATTACGATATCGAGATTATGCTCGATAATGCAAACGGTTACGCCCTGCTTCACTTCTTCGCGCAGGATCTCCAGAAATTTCTCGTATGAGTTTGGATCAAGGCCCGAAGCCGGTTCATCCAGCAGCCAAAGCCGTGCATCGGTTGCCATCACACGCGCCATGGAGAGGAATTTCCGTTCTGCATAGGCCAGGTCTTTCGCTCGTATCTTACGCTTCGTGAAAAGACCAGCACGGTTCAAGGCATATTCCACTTTTTCACGGCGAGCCGTTCTCTGACTCTTGGTCAGGGGAACGGGCAGAGAATTGTCCTCGACCGCTGTCAGGATATTGTCTTCAACAGACATTTCATTGAACAGTCGCAAATCCTGAAATGTTCTCAAAATGCCCGCGCGGGCCGCTTGAAACGGTTTAATCTTGTTGATCGGGTTGCCGAGCCATTTGATGGTCCCGCTATCCTTCGACAATTCACCGGTGATCAGGTTGAAAAGCGTCGTTTTTCCCGCGCCGTTCGGCCCGACGAGGGTGGTAATAATACCCGCCCGCAGATCCATGGAAACATCATCAACGGCCTTCACACCCCCGAACGCCTTATCAACATTACGAATTTCCATAAGGACATTTTGCGCGCCCGCGCTTGATGCAACCATTACTCTTTTCCTGTTTCTGATTGCTTCTTGCGTCCCACAATTCCGCCCGGTCGGTAAATCATCAACAGCGCCATCCCGAGTCCATAGATAATTTGCTGGATTGATCCGATCTCTGTTTGTGGAAGGAAATCGAGATAGCTGATAAGACTTGGCAGCAAGAGTAACAACGCGGCCCCGACAATTGGTCCGGCCTGCGTTCCGGTCCCGCCAATAATCACCATAGCCATGATCAGGACAGATGTATCGAGCTTGAAGCTTTCCACATTGATGAAGCTGAGATAGCTCGCGTACAACACACCGGCGACGGCAGTGAGGGCGGATGAGATAACGACCGAAATAGTTTTGATGAGCGGCACATTCTTGCCAAATGCCGCCGCCGCGCTTTCGCTATCGCGTATGGCCCGCAGGCTACGTCCGAAACTGGAATGGACAAGACGGTTTATGACGAAAAGAATAATGATCAGCGCGCCCACCGTAACGAAGATAAACTGGCTGGGCTTGAACACCTCAAAGCCGGCAATATTCAGTGGCGGTATGCCGATCAAACCACCGATGCCGCCGGTAACACTTTTCCATTCGGAGAAAATGGTGACGGCTAGGACCTGCAAACCCAGCGACGCCGCCACGAAATATTCACCGCGCACCCGCAAGGCCGGCAAGGCGAGGATCAAGGAAAGGATAGCGCCCGCCGCCATAGCCACAGGCAAGGTGACAAAGATTGATGCATTGACATGCATCGCCATAAAGGTACCCGCATAGGCCCCGACACCAAAGAAAACGGCGTGCGCAAGTGAGTAAATTCCCGCATACCCCATAATGAAATTCAGGGTGACGCCAAGGATCGAGTATAATGAGATAAGAATGACGAGATTTAGAAGATAGGCTTCCACAATACGTCCCTTCTCAATGAGCCGCAGAACGGCCTAAAAGACCGGACGGGCGAACGATAATGAATAGGAACAGGATTGCGAAGGTTACTGCCTCGGTCCATTGAGAATCCACGTAAAGCAGAGCAAGACTTTCCGCAAGACCGAGCGCAAGCCCGGCCAGAAGCGTCCCTGCGACGCTCCCGATACCGCCAACAATAGTCGCCGCCAGGGAAATCAGCATGACATGATGTCCCATCGCGGGGTTCAGGCCCGAAGTAGCGCCTGAAATAATTGCCGCCGGCACAACCAGAATCGATCCGATCGTAAAGGCACAGGCGGATATAAAGCGTGGGTTCAAGCCAAACACCCGAACAAGTTCCGGGTTGTCCGACAAGGCACGCAACGCTTTTCCCATTTGGCTGTATTTGAGAAAGCACCAGAGAATGCCAAAGAAAATGGCCGCACACAGCATGGATATCCATGCCAATGGCGAGACAAAGAGCCCGTCCATTATCTCGACAGAGAACGAAAGTGGTGTCTGAACGGTGACGAAACCACGGCCAAAAACCATCCCAATGACGTTCTGGACAACAATCCCGATACCAAAGGAGGCAACAAATACCGTAAAGAAGGAGCCTTCATCGCGCTGGATCGGAACATACACGAACCTGTTCAGAAGCAACCCGAAGATGATAGCCCCCGCCGTCGCGGCAATAACGCCCAAGATCAGACCATAGCCGGATACATTCACAAAATAGAAGAGGTACGCGGCAATAATGAAGGTCGCCCCGTGCGCAAAGTGAAATATCCGGGTAGACCCGAAAATCAACGAGAACCCGACGGCCGTAAGTGCGTAGAGAGCACCGGTCTGGAGACCGGTGATCGTCAGCTGTAACGCAAGCATTTGCTACCTATTTCTGCTTATTTACCGAAGTCGATAGTATCGATAACTTCAGGCTTGCCGTTCTTGACGACTTTCACCTGAATGGGGAACAGCAGCGTGCCGTTGCTCTGGAAGGAAACAGTTCCGCCAACGAGATCAAAGCTGCCCATTTCCTTCCGTTTCGCCAGCAGGTTTTCGCCGGACACTGCCTTGCCATCAGCTTCCAGAGCATGGGCCAGGATTGCGTACAACAATGTCGCGTTGTAATAGTTGACATTATAGGCAGTCGGGTCGCGGTCGTATTTCGCCTTATAATCTGTGACGAACCGCTTGGTGATAGGGTCGTCGGACTTGTAGTTCACACCCTGCCCTGTCGCGATAATGCCTTCAGATTCCGGCAAAGCAAGTGCGTCCGGCACAAGATATCCTGAATAGGTGACAAGTTGCTGATCAACACCATTGTCACGCAGTTGCTTTACGATCTGGATTTGCTGCGCCCCGTAGCTGGCGATGTAAACCGCATCCGGCTTGGCCGCGCGAACCTTCGCCGCGATACCGGAAAACTGCTGGGCTGTAGTGGGAACCGACATCGTCTCCACCAGTTCACCGCCCGCCTCTTTCAGAGTAGATTCCAGCTCTTCAAGGATGGAGTTACCGAACGGATCATCGATATAGATAAGGACAACGCGCTTGATGCCTTTTTCTTTAACAAGATAAGGCAGAACAGCCCGTACTTCGAGATTAACGAGAGGGATTACATTCCAGAAGTATTCCCCGAGTGATGCCAGGTCGGGACCAACGCCGCCGCCATTTACGGCAACAACTTTATTTCGCGTCCCCAGTGTTGAAATCGCTTTTGATACACCGGTAAACGCGGAAAGAACATAGGGCACATTCGTGACATTCACGAGCTTTGTCATCCCGACAACAGCTGGCTGCGGGAGGCCCTGGCTATCTTCATAGGCAATGGACATGGGGCCGCTCAGCATCTTATCCGCGTTGATATGGTCAACGGCAAGATCAGAGCCGGACATGAAGACGTCGCCATATGTCGCATTAGGTCCGCTTAACGGAAAGAGAGCCCCGATAGTATGATCTGCTGCAAACGCATAACCCGGTATGAGTAGGCTGAGACAAGTTATGACAGAAAATACGGCAAATAGATTTTTCGTCTTTTTCATGGAGGAATCCCGTTTGATTATTATTAATTTTTGTACCGCCAAGAATGATTTCTTTTACCAAGCATGTCAACTTGAGAGTTGTTTCGGAAGCTTTCCCAATTAGCTGGGAGTTAAAATTTGGTGCTGTCAGACGAATGCGACCTCGTCTCCGTTTCGCGTAATTTGGCACAAAGGTGCCGTTGTTATGCCGCGCTAAGTTTTTGCCAATCGGCCAGTGCGGCATTTCTTCGAAGCTTGAATGTTTTTCGGCTGGTTAGGTGGCGTTCTAAATTGAAGTGATTATGGACAGATGCGTGAATAGATACGAATTTCTGCAAGCTTCGCAGGCGCCTGAATTTCAGCATCGCCTGCTCTCTTCGCCGGAACGGGAGATGGGAGCTTTCACAACGATTGTTCAACCAACGGCCTGTTTCTTGCGATTTCTCGTTTCCAATTATCGTCATCACCGCCAGACGGATGATTTCAGGAGAGGTCTTGAAATAGCGGAAGGGGTTCTGTTCTATCATGCTCGAAAGCTAATCGACGGGCATATGGCCATCAAGAAATTTTGTTCTGACAATACCTACCAGAGCAGAACAAAGCCCCCATACCCTCGGAAACGTTGGATAGTGCGCCTGCGGCGATAACCGCATGCAGATTTCGCCGCGCCGGAGGTGCAGCTTGGTCCTTCCCGTTCAAGTGCGTCCCAATATTTTGCGGAGAATCCGTTCCAAGGTCTTCGCGACCCGCCCGGACGAAATGTCCTGCGCGAAGATGCTGCGCCCCGGAATGCCATCGAACAGCGCCATGATCAGGAATACCGCAGCATGGATATCGAGCGCGGGATCGACAACGCCGCGTTTTTGTCCCCGGTCCAGTGCTTCGATAAGCGCGCCGCGAAGCTCGCTTTCATTGCGCCCGAACACTTCTGCGATCGCTGGATTGCGCGTTGCTTCCGCGCCGATCTCGATGGCCAGGCGGCCATATTGCTCATTGCCCAGCACGGCGCGGCGCGAAGGAGCCTTCGTTCACGGACCGAAGCCAGACGGCCAAAGCGGACAATTTCTACTGCGTCTGGATGATCGGGAAGCGCGAGCGCGGCTGGAGCAGGCGGCGGCCGAGAAACGGCGCGCGGAGCGGAGCAGCGTGTCGAGATGGCGCGGGCTGCTTTAGACCAGGCGCAACAAGTGCACGAACGCAAGCGCGCACTCGCATCACGCGCCATTGTCTCACGCGAGGCCGCCGAGGCAGCGCAAGCAGCCTTTCGAACCGCACAAGCGGAATTTAACGCCGCTCGCGCCGAAGTCGAACTAGCGGCGGCTCAACTGCAACAAGCGGAGATTATCCTTGAAAAGATGACGCTCCGCGCACCCTTCGATGGGCGCCTGTCCCAAAATGCACTTGTCCATTCTGGGGATAAACCATTCGTTTTCACCGTCATGCCCGGCGGTTCGACGGTCAAGAAACGACAGATCGAGGTGGGCCTCAGCGATCATGCTCGCGTCGCGATCCGGTCCGGCGTAGAAGAAGGCGAACTTGTCGTCGTCATCGGCCAGCATCTTCTCTATGACGGGATGGCTGTCCGGTTTGCGGACGGGGAACCGTCCGGAACCGGGAATTTCGCCTCAACCGCAACCACCGATAACGCTGGCAATCACTCTGTCCCTGAGAGGCTGCAATGACAAAGCGCGGCCCGGTTCAGTTCTTCCTGCTTAACCCGACGCTGGCATTCGTCCTGTTGGCGGCCTGCCTCATCGGGGGCGCTGTCGCGATATCCAGCATGGTGCGTGAAAGCTATCCCGATCTTGCCATTCCGCAAGCGGTTATCTCGACCGAATGGCCGGGCGCGTCCTCCGAACAGATGGAAAAAAGAGGTCACCAAGCCAATCGAGGACGCCATTCGGGCGCTCCCCAGGCTGAAGTTCTACGAGAGCAGCTCGAGCGACTCGCTGTCCCTCATCATCCTCCAGTTCGATGCCGACGTCACCATCCCCTTCGCCATGCAGGAGCTGCGCGCAAGAATAAGCGAGGCGGAAAGCCGATTTCCAGACGGTGCCAAGAAACCGGACATCCAGCAGATCTCCGTAAACGACATGCCCGTCGCAAACTTCGTCCTCTCCGGCGATGTCAGTGAGGAGAAGCTCAACCTTCAAGCGGACAGGCTCAAACGCAGGCTGGAGGAACTGTCCGGCGTCCGCGCGGTGCGCCTTCAGGGCGCAAGGCCGCGCGCCATGCAGGTTCGCCTCGATACCGCACGCCTTGCTTCGCTCGGCATCCCGACGACCACGGTACGTGACCGCATCCGCTCCGCCAACCGGAATCTCTCCTGGGGCGAGCTGGAAACGGAGACGGCGATACGCCCGCTCTATCTTGCCGGCCGGGCAACCACGCCTTCTGACCTGCGCGACATTCAAATTGCAGCGCTCGAGGGTGGAACGATCATCCGCCTCGGCGATGTCGCCGAGATCTTCATCGGCCTCGACCAGGAGGACGGCACGACACAGGTCGGCATCGAAGGCGCGGATTTCCGGCCCGCAATCGGCTTGTCGGTCCTCAAGCGTCCGGGCAGCGACACGGTCGGCATGATCGAGGCTGTCAGCCGCCGCATCGCCGAAATAATGGCTGCGCCGGACTGGGCCAAGGCCGTCTCAATCACCACGCTTAACGATGAACGCGAGATCATCCGCAACTCTTTTCGCGAGGTGACGACCAACCTCATGCAAGGGGCCGGGGCGGTCTTTCTGATTCTGCTCGTGGCGCTCACCTGGCGCGAGGCCATTGTGGCGGCAATCGCAATGCCGGTCGCGCTGGTCATTGTCGACCAACTCGGTTTCACACTCAACACGCTGACCATTCTTGGCATGGTGATCGCGCTCGGGCTTCTCGTCGATGTTTTTATTCTAGTGATGAAAGGTATGTACGAAGGACGCTATATCAAGGGCTTGAGCTTCGACGATGCGGCCCGGGCGACCGTCAGGGCTTATTTGATGCCCGCCATTGCAGGTCAATCCACGACGATCCTCGCCATGGTGCCACTGATGCTGATTGGCGGCATCGACGGCAAGTTCATCCGGCTCATTCCCATCACCGCCATTGCCTGCCTCGTGGCGAGCCTGGGCGTCGCCTTCCTGATCGCCGTTCCGCTGTCGCGTTTCGTCCTCTCCCAAAAGGCGAATCCCACCACGACACCAGTTGATCGCGCAACGCTCTACCTTGCCTCCCGCGTCAAGGGCTGGCTCCTGCGCGGTCCCCTGCATTCCAAAAAACGCGCCGCGACCGCAGTTACCTTGGCATTCGTCGGCTTTGCCGCATCGGCGATCCTAGCGGACTCTCTGCCCTCGATCCTTTATCCGAAGGAAGACCGGCGCATGCTTGGTATCACAGTGTCACTCCCGCCCGCCGCGACCCTGGCCGATGCGGAGCGTGTAGCGCTGAAGGGTGGACAGTCACTCCGCGACCTGCCCTACCTCGCCAGCGTGACCACCCATGCAGCCGAAAAGAGCCCGTTCGCGCTACAAGCGATAGATGCGTATCTCCTGCCGCTGTTTGGCACCGACATGGTCGGTATTTCTGTGCTCTTCAAGCCGAAGGATGCCCGCAACATCGCCGCCTATGCGGCCCTGCCCGAAATCCGCGAACGGCTGACCGCCGCACTTGCCGATAAGCCCGGTTTGAGGATATTGCTGAGCCCGGACCTTGGCGGCGCGACATCGGCCGACCCGATCCAGCTTGAACTCACCGGTGACGATCCCGCGCTTTTACGCACCCTCTCCCGGCGGATACAAGGCGCGCTCGCCGCGAGTCCCGGTGTGACCGATATGCGCGACACGATCGGTCCGGCAAAGACCGAAACCCGTTTTACCCTCGACCGCGATGTCCTTGCATATCACCGCCTCAGCGAAGCGGAGGTCATGCAACAGGTGCGATTCTCACTCACAACCGACAAGATAGATACGTTCAAAAGTTCCGGGACCAAGCCCGATCTCGATATCAATCTCGGTGCGCAGCATCCAGGCCGTGCAGGAAAACCGGGCGGGCCGCGCCGTCTTTATGAACTGCAAACGACGCCCGTTGTGGCCGAAGACGGAACGGTCCTGTCCCTGCCCCTCGTGGCGCGCATTACAACCGTCACAAGTCCGCGCCTCTACCTTCACAGCAATGGCCGCCGGACCAACACCGTCAAGGCGCGGCTCGCCGAGGGAGCGACGGCAAGCGGTGTAGCCGAACAACTGTCGCCGCTAATCGCGGAACTGCAAAGTACCTTGCCGGCGGGTTACGATATCCGTTGGGCGGGAGAAATCGAAGCCGCTGATGAAACTTTCAGCGAGACCCGCGTCTCACTGATCCTGGCAGGGTTGTTCGTTACCGCCACCCTCATCCTGCTGTTCGGCTCTTTCCTGCAACCTTTCATCATCATGGCGATGGTCCCCATCGCCCTCACCGGAACCTTTGCCGGCTTTTATCTCCTCGCCATCCCCATGTCGTTCCCCGCGATGATCGGCATCATCGCCCTCAACGGCATCGTCGTGAACGACGGCATCGTCATGGTCGAGGTGATCAATGAACGGTGGCGTGAGGGCAAAAGCATACAAGAAGCGGCGGCGCTTGGCGCATCGGACCGGCTGCGGCCAATCCTCACCACCTCGCTAACGACCATTGCCGGCTTGCTGCCGCTCGCCTTTTCCGCACCGGCCTGGTGATCGCGATTCTGGCTCTGGGGACGATGATCATGCTCACCGATGAGGACGGGCTGGTGCACCGGGAAATCAGTTTTATCCACGCCGGCAGCACTTTGCAAGGCGTACTTACCTTGCCAACCGGAGTGGATAAGCCAGCCTCATGCGTGGTTTTCGTTCATGGCTCCGGCGACATGCCCCGGGACGCATACGGCTACTACGGCCCCATTTGGCGCCTTTTGCCAGAAAAGGTTGGTGCTCGCTTTCATGGGACAAACCGGGTGTCGGTGGCTCCGAAGGGGATTGGTGGTCACAATCTATGACGAACCGTGCCGCAGCCGGCATCAATGCCCTCATTCAAAGCGATGCATCCTATGACACCTATCTGGATCATATCGTAGGGGGCTCAAGGCCTGATCCGGGGCCGATGAGCGAGGCTTTCTGGGGTCCCGTGAAACGCAACTGGCGCACCGATGTCCGAGCTCATCTTCGTGCCGTCGACGTACCAGTACTGGCGCCATTCGGTTCGCATGACGCCTATGTCGACCCGATTGCAAGCGCCCGGGCTTATCGCCGGGAACTCACCCGT
>JAIOYL010000084.1 GCA_021741195.1 Sneathiella sp.
ATCCTTGGCGCGCCTGTCGACCGGCCAGTCTCGGCGGAAACCACAGCGCTTGGCGCGGTATATCTTGCGGGACTTCATGTCGGCTTCTATCCATCGGTCGAGGAATTCTCCCAAAGCTGGCGGCGCGACAGGCGCTTCTCTCCGACGCTGGCGGAGAAAGAAAGAGACGCGGCCTATGCGGGCTGGCAGGACGCCGTACGACGAACCCTCTCAAACTTTTAATGGCAATTTAAGGAGCCAGAAAGAAAACCATGGCGAAAATTGAATATTTTTACGCAGGTTATTCCGCCTTCGCTTATCTTGGCCATGCTGAGTTCGTGCGGATTACCAAAGCCGCCGGGCGCGAAATCGATCACCGGCCCTTCGATTTGCGAAAGGTGCTGACGAAAACCGGAGCGCCGGTTTTTGCCGAACGAACGACAGCCCATAAGGAGTATTTTTTTGGAACGGAGATCAGACGTTGGGCAGAATATCGAGAGATACCTGTCCTTCGGCATACCCCTACTCATCATGGCAATGATATTACGCTCTCCAACTGCATGCTGATCGCCGGGCTGGCCCAGGGCATGAATATCGACGCACTCGCGCACGAGATGCTCCGAGCCCATTGGGTGGATGACTATGACCTTGATAACCGCGACGACCTGATGAAAATCGGCCGAAATATTGGTGTAGATGCCGCTCCCTTGCTCGCCGCAGCGACGTCAGACCGCGTGCAGAAAATTTACGCCAAAAATACGGAAGAAGCCATCAACCGCTCGGTTTTTGGCTCCCCCACTTATTTTGTCGACGGCGATATGTTCTATGGGCAGGACCATCTTGAACTCATCGCCCACAGGCTTGGTGTTTAACTGCCGCTTTTCAATGTTCCGGCATTTGGCGTAAACAGCTGCTCGCCCGCGATTTTATAATCGCCAATCATTTTTTGCACTTTCGGACTGACCAGCCAGTTTTCAAGCTTGGCCGCGAGGTCTTTCTTGATATGCGGATGTTTTTGCGGATTCACCGGAATATAGGCATATTGGTTGAACAGGGTCGGGTCGCCAGAAAAGAGTAATTTCATGTCACCTTTGTTCTTGAAGTTCAGCCAACTCGCCCGGTCAGCAAAAACATAGCCATTCATTCCGCTCGCTGTATTAAGTGTGGCGCCCATTCCTGAGCCGGTCGCCCGGTACCAGCCTCCCTCAAATTTATCCGGATCCAGTCCGGCCGTCTTCCAGAGCGCAAGCTCTTTTCTATGAGTGCCACTGTCATCGCCCCGGCTGACAAAAATTGCCTGCTTGGCTGCCACTTTTTTGAGCGCCTCGAAGGCGGACTTGGCGGTTGCAATCTCTGCTTCGTCTGTTTTCGGACCGATCAGGACGAAATCGTTATACATGATCTCCCGCCGATGCGTGCCATAGCCTTCGGCGACAAATTGATCTTCTGCCCCGCGTGAATGTACTAGGATGGCATCGACATCCCCGGCGCGACCCAATTTAAACGCTTGTCCTGTTCCAACAACGAGAAGATAGACGTCAAGTCCAAGATCTTTCTTGATTTCCGGGATAAGAATGTCCGAAAGGCCAGAGTTGTGGAAGGACGTCGTCACCGCCAGTTTCATATCGTCGGCAAACGACAATGTCGTAACCAGCAACGAAAATACCAGTGCGGAAATAAGGGTTCGCAATCTTATAATAATAGGTCTCCTCTCAAAAAAACCTGTGCTTCCGTCGTGCCGGGGTCCGCGAAGAAAATTTCAGCGGCGGCCCGCTCATGAACAATACCATGGTGCATAAACAGGACCTCATCGGCAAGCCGCCGGGCCTGCCCGAAATCATGGGTCGCCATGACAATTCTGGTGCCCGCGTCACGAGCCCGCCTGATCAGTTTTTCAATATCCTGCGTTGACGATCCATCCAGATTGGTCGTGGGTTCGTCGAGGAATAGTACATCAGGTTTTGTGATCAAAGCCCGGGCAATGGCCAATTTCTGCTTTTCGCCGCCCGAAAGAACGTTCGCGTCTTTATGGGTGGATTTCATCAACCCCACTTTGTCTATCCATTTTTCAGCTTCACCAATCGCAATTTTCCGGTCTATACCCCTCACATGCAGGGGGTAGGCTATATTCTCGATGACGGACCGCCGCATGACAACTGGTGTTTGAAAGACAAAGGATTGCCGTGTAAAAACCTCACTCTGCTTTAAGGCCCATTTAACGCTCCCGCTACTGGCCCGCTCCAGGCCATGCATCAACCTCAATAAAGTCGTCTTGCCGGCACCGTTCGGACCGATCACGATGCTGCAGCCGACGCCGCCCATCGTTAAAGCCAACGGGCCGACAATCTGCTGTCCGCCTTTTCGCACCGTTGCGCCGTCCAGAGTAAGCGGAAGGATCGTCGAATCTACCATGTCCCCTCTCGCTCCGTTCTCGATAGAGTATGGATGGCAAGATTGACCACAATCGCCAGGGTAATCAGGACAATGCCTAGCCCGAGTGCGAGCGGGAAATCGCCTTTGCCAACCTCAAGGGCAATCGCCGTGGTCAACACGCGGGTCAGGTGATCAATATTACCGCCAACGATCATGATAGCACCGATTTCACCAATACCGCGCCCAAATCCGGTGAGTACCGCCGTCAACAATCCGCGACGCCCATCCCAGAGGAGAGCCTTCATACGCTGCCATTTGCTGGTTTTTATGGAAATCAACAAATCATGATAGACGAACCAGAGTTCGCGCATCGATTGATGGGAAATCGACGCGATAATCGGCGTTACGATAATCACCTGGGCGATGATCATTGCTGTCGGCGTAAACAGGAGATCAAGGACACCGAAAGGCCCGGAGCGCGATAACAGGAGATATACAACAAGTCCGACGACAACGGGCGGTAGACCCATCAAGGCATTCAATATGGCGATCGTGGCACGGCGATGACGAAACCGCGTTACCGATAACCAGGCTCCGAAGGGAAGACCAATAGCGGCCGCTATTATAACAGCGGAAACGGTCACCTGAAGCGAGCGCAGGGAAACTTCAACCAGATCATGATCGAGATGGATTATCAACCCGAAAGCGGATTTCAAGCCTGCCAGCAGATCGTTCATTCCATCAACACTTTATCTGAACTGGACACGAAGACTAACCCGCTTTGCGATTTATAGGTTCTGAATCCGACCGGGATTCCCTTCTAAAACTTCTAATCCATGATGGCGGTGAAAGCCAGTGTGCATTGGATGAAATCGGCGAGACGTGAAAACAAGCGATTTTCATTTTCAAATTTTTTCGAATTTACAGTAAGACAGTCTATAGTGAAAAGATCTAAAACCGGAGATCAATAGATGTATCTTACAGCCCGCCAGTCTGAAATTGTCGAACTGGCGAAATCCCAGGGCCGCGTACTGGTTGACGACCTGGCCGCTCATTTTGCCATTACGCCGCAAACCATTCGCATGGACCTCAACAGCCTTTGCGCAGGGCGCGTCCTTGTCCGCTTTCACGGCGGCGCTCTTTATCCTGACGGAAACGAGAATGTCGAGTATGAGGCCAGGCGACAGATCGCCGCTGCCGAGAAAATCGCGATTGGTCAGGAAACGGCGAAAATTATCCCGGATCATTCATCACTCTTTATAAATATCGGCACGACGACGGAAGCGGTCGGGCAGGCCCTCGTCAATCACAACGGATTAATGGTTGTTACGAACAATATCAACGTCGCCAACCATTTACGGCTTTTTCCGTCTATAGAAGTCGCAATCACCGGCGGCGTTGTGCGGCGGTCTGATGGCGGCATCGTCGGCGAAGCGGCCGTCGATTTCATTAATCAGTTCCGTGTCGATTTCGCGGTGATCGGCGCGTCGGCCATTGATACCGATGGCTCGCTCCTCGATTTTGATTTTCGCGAGGTAAAAGTCGCCCAAGCCATTATCGCCAACGCCCGTCACGTTATTCTCGTTGCAGACTCGACGAAGTATGAACGCCGCGCTCCCGTCAAGATAGGCCGCCTAACGCAAGTTGACACATTCGTCACGGATCGAATCACGGAACCTACAATCCGCCAGATATGTGAAGAGGGAGATGTTAACATCATCGAGGTAGCGCTATAAACTCACGGGTTCGATACCAATTTTCATATAATCATATTTTCATTTTTATTTCGTTTGACTTTCATATATGGATATATATTTTCGATATATCGGTATTGGATACATCATCCATATTCGAAAAATAACAAGGATATGGCTAAATGTCGGCGGATTTTGACCTGCTTATTATTGGCGGCGGCATAAATGGTTGCGGCATTGCTCGCGATGCCGCCGGCAGAGGTTATTCTGTTGCCTTGTGCGAAATGGACGATCTGGCGAGCGGAACTTCTTCTGGCTCAACGAAACTCATCCACGGCGGCCTTCGCTATCTTGAATATTACGAATTCCGCCTGGTCCAGAAAGCCCTGTCGGAGCGGGAAGTACTATGGGCGAATGCGCCGCATATTATCTGGCCATTGCGGTTTGTCCTGCCCCACCACAAGGGCCTGCGTCCGGCCTGGCTTCTGCGTCTTGGCTTGTTTCTTTATGACCATATTGGCGGGCGGGAAAAACTGCCTGCGACCAAAACTCTTGATCTCCGAACAGCTGCTGTCGGCAAACCTCTTAAAGAGCAGTTCTTAAAGGGATTTGAATATTCGGATTGCTGGGTTAATGATTCAAGGCTGGTTGTTCTCAACGCTTCCGACGCAGCCGCTCGCGGCGCTCTAATTGAAACCCGTACGAAATGCATATCCGCTGTCCATCAACAGGGAACGTGGCATATTACGACCGAAAATCAGGTTACCAAGGAAAAGAAGACGCGAACAGCGCGCCTCATTGTCAATGCAGCGGGACCCTGGGTCGACGAGGTGCTGGGTACATCCGTCAATGTCGGTAATGCGCATAATGTGCGGCTCGTCCAGGGCAGCCATATTGTCGTACCCTGTATATTTGAGCATGACCGGTGCTATATTTTCCAGAACAAGGATGATCGGATTATTTTTGCCATTCCCTATGAGCAGGATTATACGCTCATTGGCACGACGGATCAGGATTACGAGGGGGATCCAGCGAAGGTCACTATATCGGATGCCGAAATTTCTTATCTCTGCAACGCCGCGAGTGAATACTTTCGGAATCCAGTAGTCGAGACTGATGTTATTTGGACATATTCCGCTGTTCGGCCATTGTTCGATGACGGCGCGTCCAAGGCGCAAGAGGCAACGCGGGAATATGTGCTCAGATGGCAAGAGGAAACGGACAATGCATTGCTCCTTAATATTTTCGGTGGCAAGATCACAACCTACCGACATCTCGCCGAAGATGCCTTGGAGATGATTGAGCGAAATCTCGGGGCTAGGAATCCTGCATGGACCAAGGACGCGCCACTGCCGGGCGGTGACTTTCCGATGGAAGGTTTCCCCGCCCTGCTTGCCGAGACACGAAAAAAATACCCTTTCCTTGAGGCGCGGCAGACGACCCGCCTTGTACGGGCCTATGGCACCCGTGTTTTCACCCTGCTGGGCGATGCAGCTTCCCGTGATGATCTGGGTGTTGATTTTGGCGCAGGCCTCAGCGAAAGGGAAGTTCGATATCTGATGACCGCCGAATGGGCCCTGACGGCTGAAGATGTCCTGTGGCGTCGCAGCAAACTCGGGATTGAAGCAACGCCGGAGCAAATCAACGCCCTCAATGACTGGATGAAATCGCAATCAGGTTCGGTCAGCCGGAGCGCGTCAGCTTGACACCAAGCAATACGATGGCGGCGCCGAATATCTGGACGACGGTAATCACTTCGCCCAGGAAAATGACAGAGGTCAGGATGGCAACGACCGGAATAAAGAAGCTATAAACCATCCCTTTCGTAATGCCGAGACGGGAAATGCCGGAACAATACCAGACGAATGCGAGCGCAGCCCCGAACACGGCGGTAAAGGCCCATGACAACCATCCCTCAACCGGTACACTGCTCCAATTCTGCGCGCCCAGTTTCGGAATGCCTGCCAGTATCAGGATAACGGCACCAAACAGCATCGCATATGCGGTCACCAGTATGGGTCCACGGCGGGCGACGATTGGCTCGGAGACGAATGTATACAAGGCCCACATGAAGGACGCGCCAACGATCAGGAGATCCCCGGTGATCGCCCCGACACCGATCGTGATTTCCGTGAGGCTGTTATTTATCACCACGGCAACACCGAAAAAGGCGAGAAATATTCCAAGCCAGGCTTTAAGGCTTGGCCTGCTTCCACGAAATGCGGAGATCAATGCTCCAAATATGGGCGATGTCGTTATCAGAACAGATGCTTTCGACGCCGATGTTAAATTAAGTCCATAGGCCCACCCGCCCTGAAACAACGTAACACCAAACAGGCCGATTATAATAAGCATCAGTATCTCGCGCGGTGACACTGCTATTGACGTCTTTCTTATCCAAAGCAGACAAAAAAGCAGCAAGGACGCCGCCACATAGCGTGTTGCTGAAAAGACGATCGGATCCATGAACTGCAAGGTGAATTTGGCGAATGGAAAATTGACACCCCATGCGAAAACGGCACCGATCAGGAATAAATCGCCACTTTTGAATGCTATAAACCTTTTTGCAGATTTGGCTTCCATATCGGCTTCTCCGTCCAATTATTTTATTCGATGCCACTAACATATTGACTATCCGTAGTCCAAATAGATAGTCTAAATCCTGCGCATTGCTTCGGTTTCTGGCTAAATTAGTATTACCATCGGACGTTCCAATCCGGCTTTGATCTTCCGACTATCGCTTTCTCTTAAGTTTGTTTTATGTGGCCCAAAGTTTGATTTATGTGGTTCACGCGAAATTTTTGTTGGTAAACTAAAAATTTAGTATTTTGCCATATATTTTATTTTACGCGTTATTTAGTGGCTTTTTTCCGAAACGATCTATTGAAGATAGTATCAAGGTTATGAAGATTTCAAAAATTTCAGAAAACCCCGCGAAAATGCCTTTCGTCGAAAGCAAAAGGCCGGACATGGATTATATTGCCGGCTTGCTGGAGCAATGTATCCAAACCAATCTATGGGCTAACCGCGGTCCCCTATATCATCTGCTGGCGGATAAGTACGAAAAGCATATGAATGTATCTGATAACCTTTCTATTACACCCTGTGCAAACGGCGGTATAGGTCTGGAGGCAATTGCGAAATTCCTCGAAATCAAATTCACAAAGCCAATTCGCTGGGTATCCAGTTCTTTTAGTTTTAGCAATCTGGGGCGTGGATATTTCAATGATATGCAGTTTGTCGACTGCACGGATCAGGGAATGCTAAGCTTGAAAGAGCTCAAAAAACTTGATGGATCGAGCTTTGACGGCTTCATTGTAACCAATGTATTTGGTGCCTGGCGCGATTTTGGGCCCTACATCGATTATGCCAGGAAAACCGGCAAGTTTATGCTGATTGACAACGCTGCCGGACTGAGCGAGCGCTTACCGGAATGGCCGTATCAGAGTTTCAGCCTGCATCACACCAAACCCTATGGTTCTGGAGAGGGTGGCCTGATACTTTCTCCTAAAGAAGAAGCGGAGTCGATTTACAATCTTTTGAACTATGTGCCATTGACCGACGTGGAAAAGAAGCATTGGATCAATAACGGGAAAGTGTCAGATATTGCCTGCGCCTTTCAATTGGAACGCTTGGGAAAATGCCCCGAATGGAAGCCCCGCTATCTTGAACAAGCCGCCAGAGTTACCGAAATTGCTGCAAAAGCTGGCCTGCAGCCTTTGTTTCCGGTCGACGGTAATATTCCGGCGACCAGTCTGCCTTTTTGTGCCTCCGCACCGGTTCAGGAAGACGATATTGACAACGCAAAGCATCTGATGCTTTCAAAATATTACCTGCCGCTTGCGGATACACCTGCCTGCATGGACATTTATTCCCGGCTGGTAAACATTCCATGTCATCCGAATGTTGCGCTTCTGACCGACGAGCAATTGCTAGAAGATTTCTTTCGGCTTACGAAATAACTTGTTAAAAACCCGGCTCCATTGACCTTGAGGCTGGTGGAGCATTTATCGTCTTACCACTGCCGTACCGCTTTTATTTGGCGATCTGCATGAAACTGACAGCGGTAAAGTGTCTCGATTTTAACCTGCGAAGCACAAAAGAGTTGAAGTCACAACTCGAGAAACCTATCCTTTCCCTTAATTAAAAATAATCCCCTCTGAAGAGGGAATATGATTGGGAGATCATAGTATGTATTCAGGAAAACACGCGCTAGACCATCCGGACAGGGCGGCTTTTATCATGGCCTCTACCGGTGAAGTGGTTACTTACAGGGAATATGAGGCGAGAACCAACAAGCTCGCGCATTTGCTCAGGCAAAAGGGCCTGAAGCAACGGGATCACTACGCAATTTTCATGGAGAACAACGCCTGGTATTTTGAATGCTGCGGCGCAGGTGAGCGGTCGGGCCTCTATTATACCTGCGTCAATTCCTATCTCACCGCTGAAGAGCTTGCCTATATCATCAATAACAGCGAATCCAGGATCCTCATCACGTCCGAGGCGAAAAGAGAGGTTGCGCGTGAGGCATTAAAAGAATGCCCGAATGTGATCATGGCTATCGTCGTAGATGGGGAAAGCGACGATCAATTTATCAACCTTTCTGAAACGACGGCAGGGTTCCCCACGACGCCGCTGGAGGACGAAAAGCTGGGATTGTCGATGCTTTACTCGTCCGGAACAACCGGCAAGCCCAAGGGTATTCTGCGCCCGATGCCCGACAATCTGCCATCTGAGCAGATACCCCTTTATATTTTCCTGCAGAAGCTTTGGCAGTACCGTGAAGATATGGTGTATCTGTCTCCCGCCCCGCTCTATCATTCGGCGCCGCAAGCCGCGGTCAGTTTCGCCATCCGCTTCGGCGGGACTGTCATTATTATGGAACGATTTGATCCAGAGCATTACCTCAGCCTGATAGAAAAGTATAAAGTCACCCATAGCCAGCTTGTCCCGACCATGTTTTCGCGCATGTTGAAACTGCCGGAGGAAATTCGAAAACGAGCCGATTTATCCTCGCTTGAAGTCGTCATCCATGCGGCTGCCCCCTGCCCGGTTCAGGTCAAGCAACAGATAATCGACTGGTGGGGACCGATAATCCATGAATATTACGGTGCGACGGAAGGCCTCGGGTTTACCGCCTGTAACAGCGCCGAGTGGCTTGCGCATCCCGGCACTGTCGGCCGGGTTCTGCTCGGTGATCTCCATATCCTTGATGAAGAAATGAAACCCTGCCCGACCGGTACCGCGGGTACCATCTGGTTCAAGACAGCAACGGAATTCGAATATTTCAATGATCCCGAGAGAACCAGGGAGGCTATGTCACCGGACGGCACCATGAGCACTGTGGGTGATATGGGCTACATAGATGAAGACGGATTTCTGTATCTCACGGACCGGTCAACCTTCATGATTATTTCGGGTGGCGTCAATATTTATCCGCAGGAATGCGAAAACCTGCTCATTACCCATCCAAAGGTAGCCGACGCAGCTGTATTCGGTGTCCCCAATGAGGATTTCGGTGAGGAAGTGAAGGCAGTCATCCAGCCACTACCCGGGATAACACCAGACGCCGAACTGGCGGAAGAACTGAGCGCCTTCTGTCATGTGCATCTTTCACCGCAGAAATGCCCGCGTTCTATTGATTTTGAAGAACAGCTTCCACGCCTCCCCACGGGGAAACTCTATAAGCGTATCCTGCGGGACCGGTATTGGGGAGACAAAAAAAGCCGGATACTCTAAGGTCGTGCCCCAAGCTCCTTTCTCACCTATATGTTTCACTCCTATGTCATTCAGCAGCCTTTCAAGGCTTGCCCGTGATCCAGACTGCATTATTATATCTGTAGTATGAACAAGGATCCACAAATGAGAGCCGCCAAATTCGCTATCGGACAAATCGTGAAGCACCGGATATATCCGTTTCGTGGCGTGATTTATGATGTCGATCCGACCTTCAATAATAGCGAGGAATGGTGGCAATCAATTCCCGAAGAGGTCCGCCCCAAGAAAGACCAGCCGTTTTACCACCTGTTCGCAGAAAACGCGCAGACGACCTATGAGGCCTATGTCTCCGAGCAGAACCTGCTAATCGATGACAGCGGCAAGCCAATCTCTCACCCGGCGGTAAAGGAGTTTTTTTCGGAGTTGCGCGACGGCCGCTACCTCTATTCCAACCGGCTGCAATCGTGATATCTTTCGGTTGCTGTGCCGTTTTCACCTGAATCAGGCGGCATTTGGATGGCAACCCGACTTACCTCTTACCTTGATACTGCCGGGCCAATAGCGATGGCTCATCGCGGCGCCTCTCTTCTTGAGCCTGAAAATACCATGGCCGCGTTTGAAGCGGCCGTCCGGCTTGGTTACCGATATATCGAAACAGATGTCCGCCTTACCCGCGATGGGCGATTAATTACTTTTCACGACGACCGGCTTGATCGCGTCACAAACCTTAAAGGTGTGATTGCCCGCATGGATTGGCTAGAAATCCGTAAAGCGCGCGTATTGGGCCGCGAACCCATCCCGGAATTTGCGGAACTACTGAGAAGTTGGCCAGACCTGCGCTTCAATATCGATCCTAAATCCGATGCGGCTGTCGGGCCTCTGATACAACTACTAAAGGATATGAATGCCGAAGAGCGGGTATGCATTGGCTCCTTTTCTACCTCACGCCTCCGCGAAATACATAATGCGTCAAAGGGTAATATCTGCCTTGCCATGGGACCGTTGGAGGTCGCAAAACTGAGATTTGCAAGCCGCATTCCAGGGCCAGGTTTTTTTGCAAGTCGCCTCCATGCGGCATGTGTGCAGGTACCACCTTCCTACCGGGGTATCCGCGTTATCGATCAGGCTTTCGTCAGCAAGGCCCACGAGAGAGGGCTGAGAGTTCATGCCTGGACCATAAACGAACGAACAGAAATCGAGAGACTTCTCGATCTTGGCGTCGACGGAATAATGTCGGATGACGCCGTCCTGTTAAAGTCAATATTCATGGAACGTAATCACTGGCCCGAATGACGGAAAGCCGCTAGCATATGCGTTGAAGTAAAAAATAAAAATGACAGGGAGAACAGAAATGCATTGTCAGCAAATCATCCATTTTGGTGAACCACTCGAAGCGCGCGATTATCCGACACCGGAACCAAAGGGAACGGAAGTTCTCCTGAATGTTACTGCCTGCGGCGTTTGCCATAGTGATCTTCATATATGGGAAGGCTTTTTCGATCTGGGCGGTGGCCAGAAGATGGACCTGCTGCAGCGCATGAAGCTCCCCTTTACGTTGGGTCACGAAGTCGTTGGCGTTGTCGCAGCAGTCGGACCGGATGCGGAAGGCATGGAAATTGGTGAAAAGCGGATTGTCTTTCCCTGGATCGGCTGCGGGAAATGCGCTGTTTGTCTCGCTGGCGATGAGTTGCTCTGCATGGCGCCACAGACAGTCGGCACCCGCTACAACGGCGGATATGCAGACGAAGTCATCGCACCACATCCGAAATACCTTATCCCCTACGATGGTGTCCCGACCGAGCTTGCCTGCACCTATGCCTGCTCCGGCCTTACCGCCTATAGCGCCCTCAAGAAACTCGCCCATCTTCGTGAAAATGATCATCTGGTGATTATCGGCGCGGGCGGCGTGGGCCTGTCAGCCGTTCATTTTGCATCTTCCGTGGTAAAGGCGAAAATCGTCGTCGCCGATATTGACGACACGAAACGCGCCATCGCCCGTCAGTCCGGGGCCCATGAGACCATTGATAACAGTGATCCGCAAGCAGCATTGGCCAAGATCCTTGAAATCACCAATGGCGGCGCGGCCGGGGCTATAGACTTCGTCGGCGCTCCGACGACCGGACTGCTTGGCTTCAACGGATTGCGCAAGGGCGGGCATCTCGTGTCGGTCGGTTTGTTTGGAGATTCCATGCCGCTTTCGCTCGCTATGCTACCTTTGATGATGCGCACCATTCAGGGATCCTACGTCGGATCGCTTGAAGAAATGCATGAAATGATGGCGCTGGTCCGCGCCGGAAAAATAGCGCCCATTCCCTACGAAGTCCGGCCCCTTGACAAGGCGAACAGCGCTCTAACTGATCTTCAGGCTGGCAAGATCAAGGGCCGTGTCGTTCTCAGCCCAACGGCATAACAGAAACCGAGCAGGCAAAGAAAAAGGCAGAGAATGGAAACATCCTCTGCCTTTTCTGTCTCTTCTAGAAGAGAAACCGTTGGATCTTAATTAGTTCACAGAAACAACTTTACCAAGTGAAACGAATTTCTCTCCGTCAAAGCGAATTGGCATCATCGCTTCAATCGGGAAGAAGTCTGTCGGGCTGGTTTTAATCTTGACGCCCGGCAGCATCATATCCAGATCAAGATCCAGATTGGCCGCTTCCTTCATGACATTTTCGCGAGTCAGGTTATCTCCTGCCTGCTTCAAAACCTGCTCCAATGTCTGGGCAACCAGATATCCATAAGCCGTGAAGGAGCTACTGAGATCACCATCCGGATAATATTCAGCCATGAAGGCTTTCCATTTCTTGTATGGTTCCGTATCGAAGATGCTCGGATCAGTAATATCCTGATAATACTGCAGGGAAATAATGCCCTTTGAGTTGTCAAGACCAGCCGGCTTGTAAACAGCACCGACGGAGTTGGAAACTGAGTTATTCAGGAACAACGCATCCCAGTTCAGCTCGCGGAACTTTTTGATCGCCTGCGCCGCAAATTTCGGCGTCGACACGTTGAAGAAAACGTTCGCGCCACTGTCTTTCAGCTTGATCATCTGGGAATTGATCGTCGGATCCGTTACTTCGTAGCTTTCTTCAGCGACAATCATTTTATCCGCTTTGTCACCCAGAAATTCTTTTAGCCCCGTTACATAATCTTTACCATAATCGTCATTCTGGTACAGGATGGCAATTTTAGGGTCCTTAACATTTTCAAGGATGTAGGAACCAAACAATTTACCTTCGGTCTGATAGCTTGGCTGCCAGCCCATGGTCCAGGGGAAATGTTCAGGATCACCCCATTTCGTGGCGCCTGTCGCAACAAACAGCTGCGGCACCTTTTTCTGGTTCATATAGGCGTGGATTGCCGAATTGGTCGGCGTCCCAAGGCTCTGGAAAATGAGCAGAACCTTATCCTGTTCTACAAGTTTCCGGACCTGTTCTTTCGTTTTTGGAGGACTGTAGCCGTCGTCCAAAGAAATGAACTCAATTTTCCGGCCATTGACGCCACCATTTTCCTTATTGATCTTGTCGAAATAGGCGCTGATGCTTTTACCAATAGCACCATATGCAGCAGCAGGGCCGCTGTACGGATTGGTATTGCCTATCTTGATGCTGGTGTCGGTGACACCCGGCCCATACATTTTATCGGCCAAAGCCGAACCTGCAGCCATTCCCATTGCGGCAACAGCGGCAAGAGCCAGTGTTAGTTTTCTCCCGGTATTCATAAGTACCTCCTGTTTATTGTTATCGTATCAATGATACGAGGTTACTCCACTCAATCAACTGGTTGTTCGAAATATTTTTCTGAGCCGAACTCTCAGCATATTCACCAAGCCCGCGAAACCAGAGGGCATGACATAGATGACAAGAATAAGGATAACGCCAAATATGGCATAAGAAAGACCTGTCGATATTTCTTCCGCGAAGTTTGGCACGGTCAAAATAAAGAAACCTCCAAAAATGGCGCCCCAGATCGACCCGGTTCCCCCTATCACCAATCCAATAAAAAGGAGAATGGAAAGTTGGAAGGTAAAACTGTCCGGAGCGACGAATTCAATGACGATCGCCGCAATGGCTCCGGCAATGCCAGTATAAAACGCGCTGACGCCAAAGGTCAGGGATTTATAAAGAGCCGTGTTGATCCCCATGGATTTCGCCGCAATCGGATTATCCCGGATCGCCATCATGGCCCGGCCGGAACGGCTATTGATAAGGTTCCATGCAGCCCAAAACAGTAACAGCATGATGACAAACGTGATCAGGTACCACCATTGATCCATCGTCAAGCCGAAATTGTCAACCAGGAATGCCGGAACATCGGGGCGGAAAATATCAAGGCCCTGAACGCCGCCGGTCAGTTCTTCCAGATGTGAGGATTTCAAAATCTGCGGGACTGCAACCGCCAGAGCAAAAGTCGCAAGCGCCAGATACAAACCCTCCAGCCTCAAGGCGGGCAACCCGAAAAGAAATCCGGCAACGAAGCAGATTATGCCGCCGATTGGAATGGTGACATATACGGGAAAGTTAAGATGGTAAACCAGTATCGCAGCTGTATAGGCGCCAATGGCATAAAAGGCGCTATGTCCCAGCGAGAATTGCCCGTTAAAGCCGGTTAAAAGATTAAGCCCTAATATGGCGATCGCATAAATCATGATCAGGGTGCCCTGAAAGGCCGTATACCCACCAACCACAAAAGGTAATATCGCTCCTATAACAATAAAAAAGGCTACCCATTTAACGGGTATTTTCGCGCCAGCAGTCAGTTTTGAATCTGTGATTGTCTCTACATCTACCGCCATGCGATTACACCCTGGTTACAATTTTCTTGCCGAATAATCCACTCGGCTTAAACAATAGGACCGTGACGATCAGGATAAGTGCGACCGTCAGTTTCAATTCACTGCCAATGGCGGGAATATAGGTTCCGGCCAGATTTTCGATGATACCGACCAGAAAACCACCGACAACGGCGCCTCCGGGATTGCTGATACCGCCAACGACAGCGGAGGCAAACCCGTACAAGAG
>JAIOYL010000085.1 GCA_021741195.1 Sneathiella sp.
CGTCCATCACCTTGTCGGCGGGAGTAAAACCGTTGTCGAGCGCCGCCGCATAGACGAATGGCTTGAAGGCCGATCCGGGTTGCCGGTAGGCCTGAACCGCGCGGTTGAACTCGGAAGCATCCGGGCTCCAGCCGCCGACAATGGCGAAGACGCGGCCGGTATGCGGGTCCATGGCGACAAGACCGCCGGAGATCGCCGGAATCTGTTCGAGGCTGTAGAGTTGTTCGGTGGCCTTGCTGCCTTCTTTTTGCGAAACGGCGATGATATCGCCGACACCCAGGACATCCGACAGTTTCTCGATCTGCGGCCCCTTTTCGTCCACATCGATCAGTTTACGCGCCCATTTCAGATCCTCGAGCAGGATGGTGCCTTCGGAAGTATCAGGAAAACCGATGGTAGCCTTGTCCTTGTCCAGCTTGAGGACAACCGCTATGTTCCAGTCGCCGAGCCCCTTAGGCCTTGGAAACTTGATCATTTGAACCGCCCAGTCCTCGCCGACCTTAATAGAGGAAAGCGGACCCCGCCAGCCATGGCGGCGATCGTATTCGCGAAGCCCGCCGCGCAACGTCTTCTCGCCAAGCTGTTGCATTGAGGTCTGCATGGTGGTTCGGACCGAAAGGCCACCGTCATAAAGCGCCTTCTCGCCGTAGAGGTCATAGAGTTCGCGACGGACCTGCTCGACAAACCATTCTGCACTTATAACCTGGGCGTCACCGCCCTTCCGGGCGATCAAGGGGGTCGCTGTCGCCTCCTCGGCCTGCTCGGGCGTGATATATCCCTCCTCCAGCATCCGGCTGATGACCCAGTTGCGGCGGCCAATGGCGCGCTCGGGATGCTCGAAGGGGTTATAGTTATTGGGCGCCTTGGGCAAGGCGCCGAGATAGGCCGCCTCGGCGATGGTGATCTTGTCGAGGGGCTTGTCAAAATAATAGAGCGCCGCCGCCGCGACCCCGTAAGCGCGGTGGCCAAGATAAATCTCGTTGAGATACAGCTCCAGCACCCGGTCCTTCGACAGTGCCCTGTTGATGCGGAGGGCGAGCAGCGCTTCCTTGGCTTTTCGCTCGTAGGAGACTTCATTGGTCAGCAGCATGTTCTTGGCGACCTGCTGCGTGATGGTCGATGCGCCGACGAGCCGCCGACCCTGGCCAAGATTTTTAATATTGGTAATGGCGGCGCGCAGGATTCCCTGAAAATCGATGCCGGGATGATTGTAGTAATTCTGGTCCTCGGCGGCGATAAAGGCTTCCTTGACGATCGGCGGAATGGTGTCGATGGGAACGAACAGCCGCCGCTGATGCGCATATTCCGCAATCAGGCTGCCGTCCGACGCATGCACGCGCGTCATCACGGGTGGCTCATAGACGGACAACTGATCAAATTCCGGCAATCCCTTGCCAAAATGATAAAAGCCGTAACCGATCGCGCCGGCCGCCACCACACCCAGAAAGATGAGAAGCGAGAAGGACAGGAACAGGAATTTAAAAAAGCGCCTCATAAGCCAACTAATCTCAGGAAAAAATTACCAGTTACTGAATATAGAACGAAATTGCAGGATTTCAGGCAAAAATATCTGTTAGCGTCCGAAAGATGCCGAAAGCTTGTGGCGGGATTATGGTTGGCTTGCCTCAAAATAGGCATCGACGGCATTGGCAATCGCCTGCGCGAGCAGCTGTTGTCCCTTGCCCGACTTCAGAATTCGTTCATCCTGCTTGTTCGACAGATACCCCAGCTCAACGAGAACGGAGGGAACGTCGGGGGCCTTCAACACCCGGAAACCGGCAAAACGGTGGGAACGGCCGCGGATCGTCATGCCCGACTTGGCGATTTCAGGCGTCACCATTTCAGCAAATTTCACAGAAAAATTCTTGGTTTCCCGCTGGGCAAGATCAATCAATATCCCTTGGACCGTATCATCCTGAGACGCGAGATCGACGCCGGCGATCAGATCCGACTTGTTGGCGCTGTTGGCGATTTCCGCCGCTTCATCATCGGAAGCGGTTTCAGAAAGCGTATAGACGGCTGCGCCCCGGAAATCCGAGCGGCTGATCGAATCGGCATGGATGGAGATGAAAAGGTCCGCCCCCGCCTGCCGCCCGGCGTTGACCCGCTCGCGCAGGCTTAAAAACGTATCGTCGTCCCGCGTCAGGATGGGATTATACAGCCTGTTTTTTTTTAGGGCCGCGTAAAGTTTCTGCGCCACGGCCAGCGTGATCTTCTTTTCATAGACGCCGCTCTTGCCGATGGCGCCCGGATCGATCCCGCCATGGCCCGCATCAATAACAACGGTGAATTTTTTGCTCTCTGAGGGTTGCACCGGGGGAGCCGTCAACACCACGTTATTTTTAGCTTTCTCCTGCCGCCGCGCCGCGAGAGCAGTCATGAAGCTTCCAAAATCCGTCCGCTGAATATCGATAAAGACACGCCAGGGTTTGCCCGATATCGGCGGCAGGACGGTCGCCTGCAGGATTTTCACCGGTCCGTCAACATCCAGGACGACGCGGGAGGTGTCTTTCTTGAACAGCCCGAATCGATAGTTTTCGACGACGCCTTTCTTGCGCTCGGTATTGTCATCCGCCTGCCAGTTTACCTGCGGCAAGTCGATAACAATCCGGTAGGGGTTGGCGAGCAGGAAAATATCGAAGGCTGGCTTCTCGCTCAATTCCATCACGAAACGGGTTTTGTCTGCATGAAGGCCAAGACGTACGGAAGAGACGTCGATGACTGTCGCCGCCATTGCAGGTGCCAACCCGGACAGCGCTGCCCCGAACATACAAACCAACAAACTGTGTCGGAAAAAGCGATTAAACATATCCATATCCGGGTTCACGAAATTTTTATTTCACCATTTTTCGTCATATGCTGGGCGTTGAGCGGGCCTAAACTAACGGTTTAACTGCGGGTAATCAATCCATCGCAGCCGGAATGGGGATTATTTTTCACACAGCTTTCATTATTCGTTTGGTATGTCGGGAATAATGAAGCTATCATTGACATGTGAGTTCCTGTGGTCAGTTCCATCCTCATATATATATGAGATTGGGCGGCGCCGCTTTCGACAGCTTTTGCAGGCATTGATTTACAAGTCAATCCCCGGAGCGTCAGGCAGCAGCGCTTAAGACAATGCAGTGAAAATAATTGAAACAGAAATCGTTCCCGCCCTCAATGTTGAATGCGGGTTCCGGCAGCCAGAAAATCAGCCTGATGGTATCAGGCCTGATGTGTCTTTTAAAAAAAGGATGTGAGGCGCCGACGATTTCCACAGAAACAGACTGATATCGCCTCACTCATAAGGGAGATATCCAGTCACGGAGCTACAATATGGCTACGCGTATGCTGATCGACGCGTCTCACGAAGAGGAGACACGCGTCGTAATAGTAAAAGGTACCCGTCTCGAAGAATTTGACTACGAGACGGCCGCACGAAAACAACTCAAAGGCAATATTTATCTCGCAAAGGTGACCCGGGTCGAACCGTCCCTTCAGGCGGCCTTTGTCGAATACGGCGGAAACCGTCACGGCTTCCTCCCCTTCAATGAAATTCATCCTGACTATTACCAGGTACCGGTTTCAGACCGGGAAATCCTGCTGAAACAGGAAGCTGCCGCTGAGCGCGAGGCTCATGTTCGCGAGGAAGCGGAATATGACGCGAAATCTGGCCAGAAATCCGAGGAAACTCAGGATGAGACGGAGGATGCGGAATCCATGCGCGATCTTGCCGACGACCCTGACGACGACGAAGGCGTTATCGACGACGTCGACGATACCGTTGGCGGCATTGAGGTCGTTGACAGCGGCGATGAGGATTATGTTGAAAATCTCGGTGGGGAAGACGATGTCGAACCCCGGCGGCAGGCCCCGACCCGGCGCAACTACAAGATACAGGAAGTCATCAAACGGCGGCAGATTCTGTTGATCCAGGTCGTGAAGGAAGAGCGCGGCAACAAGGGCGCCGCGCTGACAACCTATATTTCACTCCCCGGCCGTTACAGCGTACTCATGCCGAATACCGGCCGCGGCGGCGGCATCAGCCGCAAAATCAGCAATCCGGCGGACCGCAAGCGGCTCAAGAAAATCGCCGCCGAGCTCGACGTGCCCGAAGGAATAGGCGTGATCATCCGCACCGCGGGTCTCAGCCGCACCAAGGTGGAGATCAAGCGCGACTATGAATTCCTGATGCGGCTCTGGGACGATATCCGGGAACTGACCCTGAAGTCGATTGCGCCCTATTGTGTCTATGAGGAAGCTAATCTCATCAAGCGCTGCATCCGCGATCTCTATAACAAGGATGTCAGTGAAATCCTGATCGAGGGCGATGAAGGCTACAAGGTAGCGAAGGACTTCATGCGCAAGCTGATGCCGAGCCATGCCAAGAAGGTCCAGCCCTACAAGGACAAGATCCCCCTCTTCCATCGCTTCCAGGTCGAGCAGCAGTTCGCCTCGATGTATAACCCGGAAGTGCAGTTGAAGTCAGGGGGCTATATCGTCATCAACCCGACGGAAGCGCTCGTTTCCATCGATGTCAACTCCGGCAAGGCGACGCGTGAGCGCAATGTCGAGGATACGGCGACCAAGACCAATCTCGAAGCGGCTGAGGAAATCGCCCGGCAATTGCGCCTGCGCGATCTCGCGGGGCTGATCGTCATCGACTTTATCGACATGGATGATAACCGCAACAACCGCGCCGTTGAGCGGCGGATGAAGGATTGCCTGAAATCTGACCGGGCCCGCATTCAGGTGGGCCGGATCAGCCCGTTCGGTCTGATGGAAATGTCGCGTCAGCGGCTGCGCCCAAGTTTTCTGGAAACCAGCACCAATGTTTGCCATACCTGCGGCGGCTCCGGGTTCGTGCGATCGATTGAATCCACGGCATTGCTGATCATCCGCACGCTGGAAGAGGAAGGCGTTCGCGAACGCGTCGCCAGGATCACGGTGAAGGTCCATACGGATGTGGCGATTTACCTGCTCAACCAGAAACGGGCTGTCATCCAGGAACTGGAAAATCTCTACGGCATGTCGATCATGATCCTGGCGGATCCGACGGCAAATCTCAACGATCACACGATTGAACGGGAAAAAGGCAAGCCCGGAGATATTGCGCCGATTGTCCGCGAACCCTACGTCTCAACGGCTATTGAAATGGACGAAGACGACGAGGAAGAGGTCGAGGACGAGGATAGCGAAGCCGCGCCCTCAAGAGGCGGCCAGTCAGAGAGCGAAGAAGACGGAGGCGCGACGAAACGGCGGCGGCGGCGGGGGCGGCGGGAGCCTCGCGATGAAAATGCCGTGCCGCGCGATGCATCCGGCGAAGAAAATACCGCCAGCAGCGCGCCTGCGGCGGAAGATGAAGATGAGAATGGCGAACCGAAACGCCGTCGGCGCGGGAAACGCGGCGGTCGGCGGCGGTCACGTCCTGTAACCTCTGACGAAACCGAGACAAACGGAGCCGAGGCTGCGGAGGATGAAAACGTCGGCGAAACAACTGCGCCTGCCCTCGTAGGCGACAGCACGGATGCCGTCATCATTCCAATTACGGTGGCGGCGGATAGCGTTGAGGCGGCGGTTCCTGAAGCGGAAGAGCCGGTCAGGAAAGCGCCGCGCCGGTCCCGCAAGAAAGCGGACGCCGTTGACAGCGCCGCACCTGCAGAAGCCGCAGCAGACCAGCCTGCCGTGGAGAAGTCCGCCGAGGCCCCCGTTGAAGAAGAAACTGGCGAAAAGGTGCGACCCCGACGCCGGAAATCGCCCGCAAGGAAAACTGATGAGGTTTCTGAAAAACCTGATGCAGAGCCCGCCCCGGTAGCCACACAAGAACCGGCGCCAGACAATGTCACTGCGGAAAAGCCGGTGACGGTGACCGTCATATCGGAAGAGGCGCCTGAAAAGGAAGCTGCCGTCGATAACAAGCCCAAGCGCAGCGGCTGGTGGCGGCGAGGCTGATCCAGCTAAAAGCGAGATAATGAAAAGGGAGCTTAACGGCTCCCTTTTTTTAAGAACGGCCAGTCTTTCAGGCGGGCAATCGCCTGCTTGATGGTGGCCGTCGATCCGGCGAAGGAGAAGCGGACATAGACGTTGCCCCGATCCGGATCGAAATCGAGCCCGGGCGTCGCGGCGACGCCCGTCTCCTGCAGCATCCGCTGGCAGAAATCCACTGTATCATTGGTGAAGTCGCGAACATCCGCATAGATGTAAAAGGCGCCATCGGCGGAGGCCAGCTTCGAGAGGCCCAGCTTCGGAAACTCCTCAAGTAAAATCTCCCGGTTGCGGGCGTAAACCTTCACATTCTCCTCCAGTTCATCCATGCAGTCAAAGGCGGCGACGGCGGCATATTGGCTGAGGGAAGGCGGTGAGATAAAGAGGTTTTGCGCCAGCTTCTCGATCGGCGGCACCAGATGTTCGGGCACGACCATCCAGCCAAGCCGCCAGCCGGTCATGGAAAAGAATTTCGAGAAGGAATTGATGATGATCGCCTCGTCCGTGAGGGCAAGCGCGGTTGTCGCCGCCTCGCCGTAACAGATGCCGTGATAGATCTCGTCGGAGATAAACTGCATCTCCCTTTCCCGGCAATAGTCGATCAGCGCCGCCAGCTCATCCCGGTGGAGCATGGTGCCGGTCGGGTTCGACGGACTGGCGACGAGCAACCCGTGCAAGGGGCCTTCCAGTTTGTCGATCAACGCCGGCGTCGGCTGGAAATTTGTCTCATCATGACAGGGCAAGCCAACCGCCGTGAGATCGAGCGAGGTGAGGATGTTGCGATAGGCGGGATAGCCGGGCTCCGCGAGGACGATGCGGTCCCCCTTCCCGAAGGCGCTCAGGAAGGACAGCAGAAAGGCGCCGGACGATCCCGTGGTGACAATGACGCGCGACGGCGGGATATCAACGCCGTAAAAGGACTTGTAATGATCCGCAATCGCCGCGCGGAGCGGCGGTATGCCGAGCGCATCCGTATAGCCGATCTGCTTGTTGTCAAGTGCGTCCTTCGCTGCGGCGATTACCTTGCTGGGCGCGGGCGTCGCGGGCTGGCCAACTTCCATGTGAAAGACCGCCTCGCCCCCCTGCTCCCTGATATTGGCGGCTTTCAACACTTCCATGGCGATGAAGGGGCTGATTTCCGGTCGTGGTAATCTGTTCATATTCGATTCCCCGGTTAAATCAATTCTCGACCAGCGACAGGCCATAGCCGCGCGGATCATTGCGGGAGATACAGTTCGCCACCTTGCCCTTCCGGCAATAGATAGCATTGACGACCGCAAGCCGATCGACTTCGAGGATCACCGGAAATTTCTCGCGCAGCGCCGCAATATCTGCGGGCGGCATCGAGGTTTCATAAAGGAGCGGCAGCGTTTCCCCCATGGTGAACAGACGCGGCGCCTCTATCGAACTGTCGAGATTTCCGCCGCGCGCGAAAATATTGAGCGCCGTTGCGACCGAGGCCGGTGTCGCCGCCGCGCCGCCCGTCGCCGCACTTGCGTAATAGAAGTCCTTGTTCGGGATATTGACGACCAGCATGGGGGACGCCAGGAACTCGCTTTTCTCCGGCGGGATATTGGGCGCCATGACCATGCCGGTGATCTCGCCGGCATTGCCGGTTCCGAACGGCCGCCGCAGGCCGACGACACAGGCGACCGCCCCGCCCTTGCTGTCAGCGGTCACGAATGAGGTTGCCCCGTGGCTGATAAAGGGCGACGAGGTGTTGAAATCCTGAAATACGCCCGCCGTCGCTTCGGCGATATCAACCTCTGGAATGGCGACGTCGATCCTGAGGAAGCCCTTGCCCTCGAACAGGGCTTTCCAGAGTTTCGCGTAGGTGTCGCCGGACGCATCAGCGGAAACGCCGACCATATTGTCGTCAACCCGGAATGTACGGGCATCCACCCAGACCGGCTTGTAGTTCAGCAAATCCGAGAGTTGGACCTTCCCTCCTGCATTGCTGGCATCCTCAATGAAGGTGCGCGCCCAGTTGCCACTGTAGAAGGAAGCACCGCCTTCGGAACGCAGCGCGGACAAGAGGCTCGCGAGACGGATCTGGCGAATTTTTGTGCCCTCTGCCACAAACTCACCTTTTTCATCCTTGAACATGGCCTCGAGATTATAGTCCAGCAGGAAATTATTCTTGTTGAGGAGCATGGCCATGTACTGGGCGCGCGACAGGGGCTCGCCGGCACTGGCAATCTTCTCCGCCGGCGCGACAATTGCAGACCAGTCGAGCTTGCCGTAGCGGGCCTGAAGCGCCGCCATGCCGCGGATGTTGCCCGGAATGGCAATGGATCCCCCTGATGCAGGAGCCTTGTTCGGGAATTGAAGATTTTCAAGCTTGTTGGTTGCGGTATCATAGACGATGCATTCGCCGCCGCCGCCAAGGGAGGCTGCGACCGGATAGGTGACGGCCAGCGTGAAATAGAGCGCCGCCGCTGCGTCGGCCGCGGTGCCGCCGGAGGAGAGGATATCCTCGGCCACCAGCGTCGCGCGCGGCTCGTCCGCCGCTGCTCCGCCAAGGGCGCCCTCGACATTGCCAATCTCCCCAAGCGGAACCGATGGGCCGCCGCCGCAGCCAGCCAGCGCCATCGGCGCGAGAATAAAAAGCGCCGTCAGCGGAAGCTTCCATTGACGTGGAGGTGCGCAGTTCCTAACTTTACGTTGTAAAAAAGGGATTTTTTTATTGATAAAACGCATAGTAACGCCGGTTTCCATATTCCTGGTCCTGTTTCTGTCCATGCAGGGAGCCTTTGCTAAACAGACGGGCCCGTCCTTCATTCGTGACGCCGAAATTGAACATACCCTACGGTCTTACGCAAGGCCACTGTTCAATGCGGCCGGATTGAACGGCGAAGATGTCGAGATTTATATCATCAACAGCAATGTTTTAAACGCCTTTGTCGCAGGCGGGCAGAGACTGTTCCTGTTCCGCGGATTGCTTGAGCGCGTGGAAACGCCGGGCCAGCTGAAAGGCGTCATCGCCCATGAAACCGGCCATATCGCCGGCGGCCATCTCGCGCGCGCGCAGGATGCGATCAAGAATGCCAGCATCAAGCAGATCGTTGGCATGCTGCTCGGCGTGGTTGCTGCCGCGGCGGGCGGCGGAGCCGCTGGCACCGCCGTGACCCTGGGATCACAGGATGCCGCGACAAAGTCCTACTTGCAATACAGCAGGACACAGGAATCCTCGGCGGATCAGGCGGCGATTACCTATCTTGACCGGACACATCAGTCGGGTAGCGGGATGGTTGAGTTCCTGGATATCATCGGCAAAGACGAGTATCAGCCGCAAACCACCATTTCCTCCTATTACCGCAGCCATCCTGTCAGCAGCGAACGCGTCGCCGCTCTTGAGCAGCGGGTGAAGAAATCGCCCTACAAGGACGTACCGCCTTCACCGGACGATGTCGCCGCCCTGAAGCGCATGCAGGCGAAGCTCTACGGGTTTACGCGGCCGCTTGCCAAGACGCTGCATAAATATCCCTTGAGCGACAAGAGCATTTACGGGCGCTACGCCCGGGCAATCGGCTATTTCAAGTATCCTGATCTTCCCAAGGCGCTTAGCGAGATTGACAGCCTGATTGCTGAATATCCGATGGATCCGTATTTTTACGAACTTAAAGGGCAGGCTCTTTATGAGAACGGCGATATCTTTGGCGCCCTGCCGTCACTGGAGACAGCGGTCGGGCTGGCACCGGACGAGCCTTTGCTTCTCACCTTTTACGGGACGATCCTGAACGCGACGGGTCAGCCGGAAAATTCGGAAAAAGCCATCGCCGTGTTAAATGACAGCCTGAGCTATGATCCCAATGATGGCAATACCTGGGACCAGCTGGCGATCGCCTACAGCCGCAACGGCGATACCGGCATGGTGTCGCTCGCGACCGCCGAGCGCTCCCTGCTGCAAGGCGACATGCAAAAGGCGATATTCCATGCCAAACGGGCACAGGATTTTTTCAAGCCCGGAACGCCTAATTACCTCAGGACAGAAGACATTATTACCCTGGCCGGTCAGGCGTCCCGGAATTAGAGCCGGAACTTCTTTGCACCCTACTTCTGGCTTTTGAGCAAATCCCGGATTTCTTCCAGAAGCACCTCTTCACGCGGCGGCGGTGGCGGCGCTTTCGGAGCTTCCTCTTCCTTCTTGGTGAAACGGTTGACCTGCTTGATCAGCAGGAATACGGCGAAAGCGACAATCAGGAAGCTGATGATCGTATTGACGAAGGCCCCGTAGTTGAGCGCCACCGCGCCGGCTGCCTTCGCCGCCTCCAGCGTCGGGTAGTCCCCGCCGGAGAGCGTCAGGAAGAAATTGGTAAAATCAACGCCGCCCAGCAGCAGCCCGATCGGGGGCATAATGACATCGTCCACCAATGACTTCACGATCGTCCCGAAAGCGGCCCCAATGATGATACCGACCGCCATGTCGACGACGTTGCCGCGCATGGCGAATTCCTTGAATTCCTTTAACATTGGCCTCTCCCTTACTATAAGTATTTAAAACTGCACTTGTCCTGACCGGCAAGTTTACTGGGGTTTTACCCACGAAACTTGCCTTTGCCAGTTTAGGCACCATGGGTATTTTCAGCAATCGCGTTTGTTTGCCGTGAATGGCATGGTGATCGGCGATGCTCTTCACGGGAAAGTTCCTTTGATTTTATGATCCCTATGCGCATAATTGGATAAATTTTTTGATGAAAGCCATTTTGATGTCCGAACGAAGAAAACTCAGCAGCCTCAGCATTGCCTCACTTTGCGTCCTGGCCGGCCTTATTGCCTTTGGCAGCTACCAGTATGTCATGGCGAAGCCGGAGGCGGCGGATGCAGAATTCGGCGCCCGTGTGCGCGCCTATCTCCTGTCCAATCCGCAAGTTCTCCGTGAAGTGATTGCGGAACTGGCCAAGCAGGAAAAAATGGCGTCGGCGGACGAGCAGAAAAAGCTCGTATCCGCCCTCGGGCAAGACCTCAAGAAAGACGGCTTCAGCTATGTCGCCGGTAACCCCGATGGCGATGTCACGATCGTCGAGTTCTTCGATTACCGTTGCGGCTATTGCAAGAGAAGCTTTCCAGACGTGATGAAGACGGTGGCGGAGGACGGTAATATTCGTCTGATTTTAAAGGAATTTCCAATTTTGGGAGAGGAATCGATCATGGCCTCCCAGGCGGCGATTGCATCCCTCGAACAGGGAAAATATATCGAGTTGCACACCGCCCTCATGGAAGCCCGCGGCGGGCTTTCCAAGGAACGGATTTTGAGTATCGCGACGGAGGTCGGGCTGGATGTCGAGAAGCTCCAGGCGGACATGCAAAAGGATGAGGTCCGCCAAACCGTCGAGCGGAATTATGCGCTTGCCAAGCAGCTTGGCATCAACGGCACGCCCGCCTTCGTGATCGAGGAGCATTTCGTCCCCGGCGTCATTTCCGCCGAGCAGATGCAGCAGCTTGTCGCCGACGCCCGCGAAAAAATCCGCGCGGCCGCCGACAATAAATCCTGAATTTTGCGCTCTAGATAACGCCGCGGCGGATCTGGTCGAGTTCGATTGATTCGAACAGGGCCTGGAAATTGCCCTCGCCGAAACCCTCATTGCCTTTGCGCTGAATGATCTCGAAAAAGATCGGGCCGATGACATTCTGGGTGAATATCTGCAGGAGCAGCCCCTGCCCCTCCGTCGGCGCGCCGTCGATGAGGATTTGCAGTTCCTTCAACCTCGCCAGATCCTCGCCGTGATCCTTCACCCGCGCGTCGACCTGCTCATAATAGGTATCCGGCGTGCCCTGGAACAGCGTCCCTGCGCTTTGCATGGATTGCACCGTCGCATAGATATCACTGGTGCCGAGCGCGATATGCTGGATACCCTCGCCATGATAGGCATTGAGATATTCCTGGATCTGCGACTTGTCGTCGGAGCTTTCATTGATCGGGATACGGATCTTGCCGCAGGGGCTGGTCATCGCCTTGCTTTTGAGGCCGGTTAGCTTGCCCTCGATATCGAAATAGCGGACTTCCCTGAAACTGAACAAACGCTCGTAGAACTCCGCCCATTCCGCCATGCGGCCGCGATGGACATTATGGGTCAGGTGATCGATATAGGTGAGGCCCGTTCCGGCCGGGTTGCGCTCCTCGCCCTCGATGGGCAGGAAATCCACGTCATAGATGGAGCCCTTGCCGCCATAACGGTCGACGAGATAGATAAGGGAATCGCCGATCCCCTTGATGGCGGGGATATTCAGCTCCATCGGGCCCGCGTCGGACGGTACGACCCAGGCGCCGAGTTCTTCAGCCCGCTTGATCGCCTTGGCGGAATCTTTCACGCGAAAGGCCATCGCACAGGCGCAGGGGCCGTGAATACGGGCGAAGGACTGGGCAAAGCTGTGCGGCTCCGCATTGACGATGAAATTCACGTCTCCCTGCCGATATAATGTCACGTCCTTGGAGCGATGCCGGGCGACCGGGCGAAAGCCCATGGAAATGAAAAGCGCACCCAGCGCTTCCGGGTCCGGCGCGGCGTATTCGACAAATTCAAAGCCGTCGGTTGCCATCGGGTTGTCCCATAAATCAGCCATTTTATATTCTCCCGCAAAAAGTAGTTTCATTTGAAACTTTATCGGGTAAAATGATCGTAAGTAACCGCAAAGTCAAGACTGATTTAATGAAAAAAGCACCTAGGGTCAGGACCCATCAATTTACTGCAATTCTGTTTGAAGAGGAGGTGAAAGATGCAAGGAAAACGGACGCAGGACATGTCTGCACATATTCAAGGACGGTTTCCGTGGCAGATTTCGCCTCCTCTTCAAACCCTTCGGGCACGTCGCCTATGGCCGCTGGCGGCGTTACGCCTTCTTGAAAACCATCCGGGTTTCCTGCGAAGCCGTGCCTGGCCAGCAACCAGAGGCGATGCGCAGAATGGAGTAAATTGATGAGTCCTGACCCTAGAACGCTGTATCTCCCGCGTTTTCTCCCCTACCGGCTGACCAAGCTTGCGGGGGCGGTAAGCCGCAGCCTTGCCCCGCTTTATTCCGACATGTTCGACCTCACCATTCATGAGTGGCGGATTGTTGCAATCCTGGGGTATGAGCCCGGCCTGACCGCGCGCGAGATCGGCCCCCTCGCTCCGCACGACAAGGCCAGCATGAGCCGGGCGATCGACCGATTGACGAAGGCGGGCCGACTGGAGAAGAAAACGCTTGCAGGCGACCGCCGCTCCGCCGCGCTTTACCTCACCGAGGCCGGGAGTGCGATGCTGGCAGAAATCATCCCGCTTGCGCAAAGCTACGAGGAGCGACTGCTCGAAGATTTCACCCCCACCGAGATCGAAACCCTCGACACCCTCCTCAACCGCCTCGACGACAAGGCGGATGAGCTCAGGGCCGCGATGAAGGGCGCGGTTTAAGGTCTTGAATTTACGATAAGGGAATCCGGCCGAACCCCGGCAATTTCAGCGTGATATCATCCAGATCGACACCGAGGGTCAGGCCAACGAGATGCAGTTCAACCCCTTCGACGGGGCTGACGGTGAAGCCACCGAAGCCCATGAGCGAGAGCTGAAAACCCTTTCCGCTCACTGGACTTCCGACAACGGCGCCGCCAGTGATAAAATCCTTGCCGATCGCCGTTGGCGGCAGATCAAGCGCAAGTTCCGGCACCTGTCGGCCAATATGGGCAATAAAGCTGTTGGAATTGGGGCCGGGCCAGATGCGGTAGTCATATTTATGCGGATAGGCTTCGATCGCCGTCTTAATTTTTTCGATGAGCGGTTCCGCCTCCGGCCCCTTGATTTCTACCAATAGTTCAGGGGAATTACCGAACCAGTAATTATCTGGCGAACCGCGGCTCTGGACAAGTGCGTTGCCACCATTTCTTGCGCGCCAGCCGATCACCTCATAGCGCTCATAGGCCTCGGCCCGGGATTTTTTCATCGCAATCCAGGTATGGATGGCAAAATTCCCGCGCCATCCCCATGTGCGTGCGCCGAATATCTGGATAATGGCGTCTTGATGGATCTCGGGCGCCGGAGAGAGCCCGGTTGAGTCCCGCCGTGCGGACGACCAGTTTTTCCCTTCGGACGAATTACCGAACGCGACTGAAAGCATCTGCGGCAACCCGAACAGAACAATCGTACAGAGGAGGATAATCAGGATTCTCCGAGATATTTTCATGCCGTTCATATGTATAAATCTTAGAGGCAAATTCCTGATTTACTAAATCAAACTTGCGCGAGCCGATAACTAACAAGGAATCCCGGATACTAAAATGCAATCAGAAATATCGAGCGCAAACCCTAAATTTGAAACTGAAATAGAAAAACAGGAAATATTTAAAATGTGCGCTTTTCCTACAACTGCTTTAAACTCCCGGCAAACTTCAGTATAAGAAACGCAGTTTGGGCGGGTGGCCCGGAAAAGCGAGAATGAGTATGGCTAAGTCTGTTGTTGTTATTAATGGTCCTAACCTGAACCTGCTGGGCCGCCGCGAGCCGGAGATTTATGGCTCGGTCACGCTCAAGGATATCGAGGCGCTTTGCGCCGCCCATGGCGACACACTCGGGATTCAGACCGCGTTCTTCCAGAGCAATAGCGAGGGCGAGCTTGTGAGCGCCATCCAGAAGGCGGCGGGAGTTCATGGCGGCATCATCCCCAATGCGGGCGCCTATACCCATACTTCCATCGCGCTCCATGATGCGATCAAGGCGGCGGGG
>JAIOYL010000086.1 GCA_021741195.1 Sneathiella sp.
AATCCAATGTCCAAAGGCAACAATACGCGCGGAAACAAAGAGACTAAAAAGCCCAAGCAGGTAAAGATCAAACTGCTCGCCACAGCCGACTCCAATGCAGGCAGGGCGCCCCTCAAGATTGCTGGCAAAAAAGTCAAATAGGCGACACCGGCCGGGCGGGCGGTTCACTGTCCGGCTTTCACTTTCCTCGGCCTGTTCCGGACGGACACGGAGCGGATCGCCCCTTCCGGTGCGGCACGGCCCAACGCCTCATCCATCTCCCAGATCCAGTCGCCGGCGCTTTCGGCAACATCGCGAAAGCGCTGCTCGCTCCAGGCAAGCGCCGCTGCGCCGCATCAGGCTACCTGACCTCTTCCCACCAGCGATCATTGGTGTTGGGGCGGTCTGCCAGCACCGTCTCTCCCAGCTTCGGGGTAAGCAGGATGGCGTTCATTTCTATGGCGGCGGTGGCGGCGCGCAATATCGGCTCGTCCCAGTCATGGAGGGCCAGATTGAACGTTGCCCAATGCACCGGCAGCATCGCCTTGCCGCCGACATCCAGATGCACCTGGACCGCCTCCTCGGGCGTCATATGGATATCGCGCCAGGACTGGCCGGGTCCGTAGGAGCCGATCTTGATGATGTCGAGATCAAACGGCCCGAAGCGCTTCCCGATCTCCCCAAAAACCTTCGAATAGCCGGTATCCCCGCTGTAGAAGACGCGGGATGTCGGCCCGAGGATCGACCAGGAGGCCCAGAGCGCCGCGTTGAAATCGAACAGGCCGCGCCCCGAATAATGCCGCGTCGGCGTCGCGACGATGGTCAGGTCACCGAGCTTCTCCTGCTGCCACCAGTCCAGCTCGATGATCTGGTCCGGCGGCACGTCCCAGCCTTCCAGATGCGCGCCGACGCCGAGGGGGACGAAAAATCTCGTGCCCTGACCCGCCAGATGGCGGATGGTCGCCTCGTCGAGATGGTCATAATGGTTATGGGAGATCACCACGGCGTTGATATTCTCAAGCGCCTCGAGGGCGAGCGGCGGCGGATGATGGCGCTTGGGACCGAAGAACTGAAACGGCGACGCCCGCTCCGACAGCATGGGGTCGGTCAGGATGCGATAGCCATCCATCTCGACCAGCACGCTCGAATGACCAAGCCATGTCGCCCGGAGTTCCGTCGGCGCGTCGATGCTGAGATAGCCCGGTTCCATCATCACGACCGGCAAGGGCCAGCGGGGCTCGCGCTGCTGATCGCCGAACAGCTGCTCCTGCACATAGTCCCAGGTCAGCTCAAACGGGGCCTGTGGCTCGATATTGACGAAGCCGCCGTCCCGGTACTGCGGCGATGCCTCGGCGCGCGCGAGCCGTACCCCCGATATATGGGCGCTCAAGGCGTAGCCGATACTGACCACCGCGAGGATCAGGACAAGGACGCCTGAGCTGATACCGATACTGACTTTCTTCCAGAGCTTCATCCGTGCCTCTTCCTCCATTAGGTCCGGCATAATAGCTTAGGAAAATCCAGCGGCAAGGGGGGAGGTTTGCTTTAGGCGGCAAAACGCTTATCCTGATCGAAGGCGGCCGCACGCTCCAGGCGGATATTTAACGAAATCCGCCTTCAGATATCCTGTCGCTTGAATATGAAGTTGTAGGTTTGGGCGTTGTCCGAGAAATCGAGCACAAACAGGATCTTGGCCTTTCCATTTTCCACAACCTGCCAGGCGCATTTTACAAGCGCCGACGGCACGCAAGGCTGCTTCACGGCCTCGCCGAGCGATCCATTTACTTTATCGATCCATTGAGCCGCGTCGAAATTTACAGGCGTACTAATCAGATATTGGATTGTTTTCGGCTTTCCATTTTTGAATTCGATTATGACCTGCCGCCGGTCCTTGGCATTGCCGGTTTCATGGGCCTGCTCCCGCTTGAAAACCGCGCGGGCTTTTTTAAAGTCTCCGATATTATCCCCGGTCACCGATGAGGGAGAGAGGCGGCCGCTGTATCCGGCATCTTCCAGTACCGCTTTCATTTCCTGAAAACTTTTGTCAAGGCCCACGCCGTCGATGGTAAAGCCGAGCATGGCCGCCATCGCCGTCTCTTTGTTGTTCGAAGAGGCGATAACGGATTTAACCGCTGGCGAACTGTCCGCCGCTGATTTTGCCGCAACCTTCTCCGTCACATCGTTCAGCGGCAGGGGCATGGTCATGAAATATTCAAAATCACCTTCCGTAATCGCCGGTTTGTTCTTGATCCGGCGCGCATAAAGATCAATTTTATCGTCCACGATTTCGACAACCGCCGTTGGGCGGGAGGCAACGGGAAGAGCGCCTACCACGGACAGGCGGTAGCGCAAGAACCCGATCCGGGCTTCACCCTTGCCGAAGGAACTGGCAATCTTCTCCGCCTTTTCAGGCTCGACCGGCGCCCAGCGAATATCAGCCGCGTATTTTTGCGCGGGCTCCCCGGGCATTAATCTTTTGGGCGTGATATTCCTGGATGTCCCGATGCCGAATTGTGCAAGAAAGGCGGATTTATCGAAATCATATTTCATCAGCTCGACCTGGATGGACCGGGCCTGCTCAAAATTCCGCCAGGGCACGACATCGAAGACAAGCGGGGCATTTTTGGCGTCTTCAAAAAGCCTTGCCTCCAGCTGTTTTTTCTCCTTGTGCCATTTGAACTCATTACTCACAACCTGTTGCTTGCCGGGGTAAATGGTCAGGATGGCCCGCTTCAACATGGCTTCGCTGTCAATGAATTCCGGGCGAAAATGTATCGCGGCCAGCATCACAGCGCCCAGCGTCGGCTCGGGATATTCTTCTGTTTTACTTAAAGAAGCGCTTTTCGTGGCCTTGGGAGGAGATTGTGGTGCGGACGTTGCCGCCATCTGGTTTTCCGTGCTTTCCAGACGGTCCAGCAATGCCTGCGACGGCTGGCCATCGGCCGGAATACCTGCACTGGATTGATAGGACGCGATCGCCTTGCGCGTTCCGTTGCCATAGATACCATCCGGCGTTCCCGCGTCATACCCGAGCGCGTTCAGTCTTTGCTGTATTCGCAGAACAAGATTTGTATCCTTTGCCGGCGTTACGGCAACCTTGGGAGCGGATTGCTGCGGCGCCGGAGTTTCAACGGCACTGGAACTCCCGGACTTGTCCGTCGTTTCTTCTGACGGCGTTTCGTCCTGCTCCAGCAGCTTGACGCCGTCTTCAACCGCCTTTGCCGCCTGCTTTTTCAGATCATCAAGAAAGCCCGCCATTGCCGGCGGCGCCGAGATAAGTACTATCAATGATAACGTTACAAGAAAAAGTCTCATGACGTTCCCTCCCCCAATCAAATCAACTCATCTCAACTCGCGTCGAAATAATTAATTCTATTGCCGCAATGAAGTAAAAAAACTTAACACTCCGCTTGGAAGCAAGTCAAATTCAAGATGTCTTTATTCGAAAATGATGTTCCGCCAGAAATTTTTCTATCGGCTGTTCATGCTATACAGGCAAGGCGGAGTGAATGACCGGATACATGTGATAAAGGCCGCGCCCGAACAGGACCGCATCGGCACCGTTGGCGAACCCGAGCGGCGGCTGCGCCGTGATCCGCACCCCGCGCAGGCCCGAAAGTTTCCCGTCCGCGAACGCCGCATCGATTTTCCTCTCCAATGACCGCTCCATCGCGCATGCCTCCTCCGCCACACCCCAAAGCCCCGCCAGAAGAACAAGAAAAAAGCCGAACTTGCGCATCCTGAAACATCCTGCCATTGAAATTTTTCCGTGGGCGAGTTTGGAGAAATTTTTGATGGGAGTCATTAGGGGGAACAGTTTACGGCCACGGCTCAAGAAATTTCTTGTAGGAGCCTACTAATGATGGATCCAAATCCAATTTATCCGCTTCATTCAAGTCAAGCTGGCTTTTAATGCGCTCTTTTAATTTCTCAATATCAAGATATTTTGCCACTATCTTATTATCATTACCTGAATTTGGTGTATTGAAAATCAGCGCGATTGTAGGTAGCGTCTCATCATCTTCAACTAAGCGATTGAAATATAGTTGTATTTGGTCATCTAATTCACCTTTTACGTCGGCCAAAAGATAAATCGAATCTGGACTCCATAAGAAGTTGAGCAATTCTCCCTTCAACAAACGAATTGCGTCCCGATTAACGACAGAAGTTGCAAATTTCTGCGTCTGTTCTTCGGTAAGAAATGAAGTCTCTTCACTTTTAGTCCAACCAAATAGCCCAAGCGCAATAATATGTCGCCGAATTACATAAGGCAAAATTTCAACATCATTTTTATCAAAGAGACTATTAAGAATAGTTATTCCCAAATTTCGAGTATTATTGTCGCTCCCGGAAAATTTCTTCATTAGCAATTTGGAAATTTCTCGCGCAAATGTACGCATTGGTGAGTATTTTTTGATCCATTGACCATCTCTTTTTCGAATTGCTTCACTAACTGCGGTCCAAAATTTTCGATGTGTTTGGTCGTCAAATTCATTGGATAAATAAACTTCTGAAACTCGCTTCCAAAACACTCCAAATTTTCCGGTTTCTAATTTTTCTTTAACGAAATCCGCGACCTCTGATTCAGATGAATTAATTATTTCCAAGATTTGGGAAGTTGCTATATCGCCAGGCAACAATCCCATTCTTAATACGGTCATTAATGGCCGCTCAAAACATAAAGAGTAATCATTCCTCTCACGGTTGCGGCTAATATCTAATACACTTGGAAATATAAATTTAAATAAACTTTTTACAGGTTCATCATGCTCATTTTCATCGCTCAACTCTTTAAATAACTCGTCCGTTTCCTTTTTTTCTCGGTTAAGCATCATCTTTTGGAATATGGCGCGTTCTTCTGAAGGGTTTTCAACGTAATCCCCATAATTTCTTTTGATTTTCTCCACCGTTCTTGGTGCTTTAGTCATTAGAGCGGTAAAAGCCAATAAATCGATGTTATCCACTTCGTGACCTATTAGTCCAACCAGTACGTTAAATTTGCCAATGAAGCGTTTAACATCTCTTGGTGTGGCAATTAGTTCGGGAAATAGAATGCTACATAATTCTTCGTAACCGTCCCGCTCTGTTAAAGAAGGCACAATAGAAAATTGAGATTCAATTGGTTTAAGCTGAACTTCGAATAGATGTTGAATTTCATCCCCTAGAACGAGAGGAATTGCTATGGGGAGTTGAACAATTTTTTCTAAGTATGCCTGACCGCGTTTCAGCTTTTGTTTACCTTTACCACCCAAGGCTTCCGCAACACGTTGTTCGTCATACGCTAATACGTAGGAAATATTAGGAAAATCCATTACAGCACGAACAAGCTGAGCAACAGCATGTACCTCTTTGTCATCTACTCTATCAAGCTCGTCAATCATGACCAAAATAGGTAACTTAATTTCTTCTAAGAACTTTTCGACTTCGTTTCGTAAAGCAAAAATATCTTTGGTTTTTGGCTTGAATAGATGAAACAACCTTACGAAGAACCCTAAGCCAGGATACACTGTGTGACCTGCGGACTCTAGCGCGTCTGCATAGAGTAGAACAATTTCTGTAAGTCCAGATAACTTATCTTTCAAAGAATTACTTCTGCCGATAGTACCCAAAAGCTGCTTAAAGAACTGTACTATCAGGTCATCGCGACCGGAGACTAACCATGGATCGAATCGAACAATGAGAGCGCCGTCGGAATAGGTTTCATTAATTACTTTCTCAAGCATATTCAGGATTGATGATTTACCGGAACCCCATTCACCGGTAATACCAATTTTTAATCCCGTCGCTTGTTTAGTATTTGGATTAATTAATGCGCTACAAAGCCTGCGTACAAATTGCTCGCGGTCCATTTCATCTTCTTCGAGAGAATGGATCGGATTATCAGGTAGAGATAATTCCGTGGCTGTCTTTAAGACCATTTTGACGTCTTTCGTCTCCAAATACTGTCAGAGATACCGCGCTCCTCTCACCCAAACGCCTCTTCCCACGTCCCCTTTGTCGCCGCCTTCGAGTATTCCGTGGCGCGGTTCTCAAAAAAGTTGGTGTGCTCGACGGCGTTGAGGATGCTGTCCAGCCAGGGGAGCGGGTTTTTCTCGACATGGTAGATTTCATCGAGGCCGAGCTGCGAGAGCCGCCGGTCGGCGATATAGCGGATATAGGCCTTGATCTCGGCGGCGGTCAGCCCCTCGATATGGCCTTCGCCAAAGGCGAGGTCGATGAAGGCGTCCTCATGGATGACGATCTCGCGGCAGGTCGCATACAGCTCCTGACAGAATTCCTTCGTCCAGATTTCCGGGTTCTCCGAGACAAACGTCTTGAACAGCTTGATGATCGAGGCGCAATGCAGGCTCTCGTCGCGGACGGACCAGGTGACGATCTGCCCCATGCCCTTCATCTTGCCGGTGCGCGGGAAGTTGAGCAGGATGGCGAAGCTCGCGAACAGCTGTAACCCCTCCGTGAATGCGCCGAAAACCGCGAGTGTCTTGGCAATCTCCGACTTGTTCTCGACATTGAACTGCTGCATATAATCGTATTTGTCCTTCATCTCCTTGTAATGGAGGAAGGCGGAATATTCCGTCTCCGGCATGCCGATGGTGTCGAGCAGATGCGAATAGGCGGCGATATGCACCGTCTCCATGTTCGAGAAGGCGGCGAGCATCATCTGCACCTCGGTCGGCTTGAAGACGCGGGTGTAATGGCGCATGTAGCAGTTGTTGACCTCGATATCCGACTGGGTGAAGAAGCGGAAAATCTGGGTCAGCAGATGGCGCTCGGACTCCGAGAGGTTGTTGTGCCAGTCCTTCACGTCATCGGCGAGCGGCACCTCCTCCGGCAGCCAGTGAATCTGCTGCTGTTTCAACCAGGCGTCGTAACACCAGGGGTAGGAAAAGGGTTTGTAGACCGGCTTGGCATCGAGCAGGGACATTTTTCTAATCTATTCAATCAAAATCGGTTCCGGGGTGCCCCGCCCTACTGGCAGGCGAGGCATTCATCGTAATCAATGGCTTCACCGGCGGTTGTAAGCGCGGCACTCACCTTCGGCGCGAGGCTGGCGGCGAGCTCGCGCAGCTCCTCGGGCAGTTCCTCCCGCATGGCCACGACTTCCGCCCGCTGCATGGATTTGGAGCGGCAGTAATAGAGGCTCTTCACGCCCTGCTTCCACGCCATCATATGGATCTGGTGCAGGTCGCGCTTGTGCACGTCGGCGGGCAGGAAGATGTTGACCGACTGCGACTGGTCGATCATCGGCGTGCGGTCGGCGGCAAGCTCGATAATCCAGCGCTGGTCGAGCTCGAACGCGGTCTTGAACACGTCCTTCTCGTGATCGTCGAGGAAGTCGAGATGCTGGACCGAGCCTTCCTTCACGGTGATCGAGCTCCAGACATCCTCGTTATCCTGGCCCTTCTCTTTTAGCAGCGCCTTCAGATGCGGGTTGCGCACGTTGAAGCTGCCCGACAGCGTCTTGTGGGTGTAGCTGTTGGCGGCGGCGGGCTCGATCCCCGGGCTCGCGCCGCCACAGATGATCGAGATGGAGGCCGTCGGCGCGATCGCCGTCTTGTTGGAAAACCGCTCGTTAAAGCCGTAATCCGCCGCATCGGGGCAGGCACCGCGAAGCTCGGCGAGGGATTTCGACGCCGCATTCACGCCCTTCTGGATATGGGTGAATATCTTGCGGTTCCACACCTTCGCCATGACCGATTCCAGCGGCACGCGCTTCGCCTGCAGGAACGAATGAAAGCCCATGACGCCGAGGCCGACGCTGCGCTCGCGCGCGGCGGCGTATTTCGCCCGCGCCATCTCGTCCGGCGCGCGGTCGATGAAATCCTGCAGCACATTGTCGAGGAACAACATGACATCCTCGATGAAGCCCTCCTGCCCCTGCCATTCGTCGAACTTCTCGAGATTGAGCGACGACAGGCAGCAGACCGCCGTGCGTTCATTGCCAAGATGGTCGGTGCCGGTCGGCAGCGTGATCTCGGCGCAGAGGTTGGAGGTTTTCACCTCTAGCCCGGCGAGCTTGTGATGCTCCGGCACCAGCGCGTTCACCCGGTCGTTGAAGATGATATAGGGCTCGCCCGTCTCGACGCGGGCCGTGAGAATCCGGATCCACAGGCTGCGGGCCTTCACCTTGCGCACGACCGCATGGTCATGCGGGCTGGTCAGCGCCCAGTCCGCATCCTCCTCCACCGCGCGCATGAAGGCGTCGGAGACGAGAATGCCGTGATGCAGGTTCGGCGTCTTGCGGTTGGGATCGCCCCCGGTCGGGCGGCGGATTTCGATGAATTCCTCGATCTCGGGATGCGAGATGGGCAAATACACAGCGGCGGAACCGCGCCGCAAGCTCCCCTGGCTGATGGCGAGAGTCAGGCTGTCCATCACGCGGATGAACGGCACGACGCCGGAGGTCTTGCCGACCGCGCCGACGCCCTCGCCGATGGAACGGAGATTGCCCCAGTAGCTGCCGATGCCGCCGCCCTTCGCCGCGAGCCAGACATTCTCCGTCCAGAGATCGACGATGCCCTTCAGGCTGTCGTTCGATTCATTGAGGAAGCAGGAGATCGGCAGGCCGCGCGTCGAGCCGCCGTTCGAAAGCACCGGGGTTGACGGCATGAACCAGAGCTTGCTGATATATTCGTAAATCCGCTGCGCATGGGAATCACCCTCGCCATAGGCGCTCGCGACCCGGCCGAACAGGTCCTGGAAACTCTCGCCGGGGAGCAGGTAGCGGTCCTTCAGCACCGCCTTGCCAAACTCGGTCAGATATTTATCCCGGCTGTGATCTATATGAACCCGTGCGCCGCCCTTGACCTGCACGATATCCGTCAGCATATCGACCGTATCCAGCATTCCACTAATCCCCTTCTAATTCTCGTTCAGTCCAGAATCGGCCCTTACCGATCTTGATAATAAAATTTCGTTCAATTTGCCTTATTTTTGTAATAATTGCCCGGTATGCTGGTCGATTATCCCGGAAATTACAAAAATCCGCCGTTTTTATGTCGTTAACTGAACTTGTCACGGTCCCAAACCGGACCGTTAACCACTACATATTGTATAAAGGCCGCCGGGCCGTCAACTGCTTGTGGAAAACTTTTTGAAAAAAATACGCTTGACGAATCGGTAAAGGTGAATATTCGCGGGATTCACGTTTTTCAACTGCCCGGCGCCTCTCCTATCCTACCCCGGTAGAGGCAATTGGCAAACCGAATTCACTGATGTGAACGGAATAAATTTCAGCCCTGAAACATGGTCGCAAAAGCGCCACAAAAAAAGCGCCGAAACGAATTTCAGCGCCCGAAATACCCTTCTTGAGGGGATGAGATAATCGCGTCAACCCGCTGGTTAATGGGTCACTTTCTCCTCTGCCGAGAGCATGGATATCTTCTCCTTCAACCTGAGCTTTTCGCGCTTGAGTTCACTGATATGCACATGATCTGCTGACGGGCTGGCCAATTCATTCTGGATTTTTTCTTCAATCCGGTGGTGCTTTTCGGTCAGCTGTGTAACATGATCTGCTGTGCTCATAGTGTATCTCCTTTGCTAGAAACGACAGGGTGCTGGCACGCCAGCGGTAGACAACATTATATTACAGATTTATGAACGAACTGACTATGTTTCAATGTCCGAAAGGCCGAATTTTTGAAAGAAAATATTAAGACGGCGGAAAATCAACGACTTGTCATCGGTATCAGCGGCGCTTCCGGCGCGGCCTATGGCATCCGCCTGCTGGAGGCCTGCAAAGAGCTCAATCTCGATACCCATCTGGTCATCAGCAAGGCGGGCGAAATTACCATTGCGCAGGAAACGGGCCACAAGGTTTCCGACGTCAGGGCGCTCGCGCGCCACTGTCACAAGTCGGCGGATATAGGCGCGGCCATCGCCTCGGGATCGTTTCAGACCATGGGCATGGTGGTCGCGCCCTGCTCGATCCGCACGATGTCGGAAATTGCAACCGGAGTGACCTCGAGCCTGCTCACCCGCGCCGCAGATGTTTGTTTAAAAGAACGCCGCAAGCTTATATTGGCAATACGCGAAACGCCCCTGCATACGGGCCATCTCCGCTCCCTCACCCAGCTTTCCGAGATGGGCGCAATCATCGCCCCGCCGGTGCCCGCCTTCTATACCAAACCGCAAAGCATTGATGATCTCGTCAACCAGTTCACCGGCCATGTGCTTAATCTGCTCGGCGTTGGGAATGACTGCGCGCGGGAATGGACCGGGTTGAAGGGCGGCTAGATTTACGCCGGCTGTTCCGGCCCGGGCAACCCCGCCTCCTCCAGCTCGGGTCCGAAATGCCCGAAAATCGGAACCCGCAGATTAATCCGGTAGGTCGGCGTCATCTCCATAAAGCGCGCCGCCGCCGCCCGCGCCTCTTCCTTTTGTCCGAGCCGCACCAGACTGATGATCATGATCAGATGCGAGGGTACATGGGTGGGATAGATCTGGATTCCGCGGCGGGCGGCGGCGGCGGCCTCTTCATAGGCGCCCGTCATCAGCCGCGACCCGGCAATCGCCGCATGGGCCATGACGCTGAGTGGCTCAAACGGCGAAAGCCGCAGCGCCTGTTCGGCGAGCCTGATGGCCTCATCGTAATTTCCGGCCCAGACACTGATCACCGCGCCATGGCCATGGGCATGGACGGAGCTCGGGTTAATGGCGAGCGCCCGCGCAATCATCTCCTGCGCCGCTTTATAGTCGCGGCTTGCCACGGCGAGGGAAATAGCTGCATGGGCAAGCGTGCTGGCATCCTCCGATCTCAGCGCCTGGACGGCCCTGGCATGGAACAGGGCCGCCTCAAGATATTCTTTCGGCAGGGATCCCTCCCAGAGCGAGCGCGCAAAATAGCACCAGGCGGCGATGCCATGGGCTTCCGCATAGTCGGGATCCAGCGCCAGCGCCTGCCGGATCAGATCAAGTGCGGCGACCCGCGCCTCCGGGGTCACCTCATACATATGGGCGATGGCCTGTAGATAGAGGTCATAGGCATCGAGATCGCCGGGGCGCTTGCGTTTCGCCCGCTCAATCTCGGCAAGACGGACGTTCGGCTCGATAGCGCCGATGACGGAGAGGGTAATCTCGTCCTGCAGATCGAAAACGCTGGCGGCCGATCCGTCAAACCGCCGCGCCCAGAGCTGCCGTCCCGTCTCCGCCTCGATCAGCTGCGCGGAGATACGAAGCGCCGAGCCTGACTTGCGGACACTCCCGTTCAGGAGATAGCGGGCATTCAGTTCCGCCGCGACCTGACGAAGGTCCGGCGACTTGCCCTTGAAGAAAAAGGTGGAATTGCGGCCGATCACCGTCAGCCAGTGAATTTGCGACAGCCCGGTGATGATTTCCTCCGCCATGCCGTCGGCGAAATACTCCTGCGCCGGATCGCCGCTGAGATTATCAAAGGGCATGACGGCAATGGCCGGCCGCACGGGCGCCGCCACCTTCGGCGCCGGCCGCACCTTGCCCGCCGACGCGCCTGCGAGATTGATCCGGTAGGCGACGACCGGCTCCTGCATATTCTTGACCTGCTGGCGGCCAAGCGGCTCAAACTCGACATCGACAACCCGGTTGGCCTGCTCGAATACACTTCCCGACACGCAAATACCGGAGGCGTCGGCCAGTTGCTCCAGCCGGGCCGCGATATTGACCCCGTTACCGAAGAGATCATCGCCCTCGACAAGGACATCGCCCAGACTTATCCCGATCCGCAAAGCGAGGCGGTTGTCTCCCTCCATTTCGGGTTCCCGCGCCAGCATCTGCCGCTGGATGAAGAGCGCATATTCAACAGCCGAGACGATGCTCTGAAACTCGACCAGAAACCCGTCTCCCATTGTCTTGAAGATACGCCCGCCATGGCTTGCGGCAGCCGGATCGAAAAGATCCCGTTTCGCCGCCTGAAGGCGCGCGAGCGTGCCCGCCTCATCCCTTTCCATGAGCCGGGAATAACCGACGACATCTGCAGCCAGTATTGCCGCCAGACGACGCAGGATACGCTGATTTTGCATTCGGGCCCCATCCATAACGGTTCAGTCCGGCCAAGTTTACGTCGAACCTTGCCTGCTGTCTCCTGAATAGCGTGGCGAAATCAATTTACGGCGCTTCAGCCCGCGAACAGTCCTGTCCCGCGGGGATCCGCGCCGGGAAATGCCTGCTGCCAGATTATCCGCAGGTCGGCAAGATCGTCGGAATCCAGATCGCGGGTTACCTGCGTCAAATAGGCTGCAAGGTTGTCCGCCGCCTCGATCCCCCGCTCCTGCGGATCGAATGAGCCGGTCGCCGGGCGCCTGAGGATTTCCGCCAGCATCTGGACTTCCATATGCTCGGCGAAGAGCTCGCTGTCGGAAACGCCGCGCCCGAGCTCCGCGCCAAGCCGGTTGTCGGCGGGGGCGATGGGGCCCTTCAGGAACCGGCGGACATGACGGAGTGGCGCGACGACTTCCGCCTGCCAGACCCGCGCCGCGTCTATACCCGCCACCAACTCCTGATCCGAGAGCCGCCCGCGCCCGCTTGCCGCCGCCCAGACACAGAAAAGCAGCAGGTTGACATCGAGGCCGCGCCGGTCCTGCAACCGGAGGCAGGCGGCGGAGACATCGCTGTTATTATAAAGCTTGACCGCGAAATCCCAAAGCTGGCTGGGCGGAAAAACCGCAGAGGAATAAATCGCCAAATAAAATACCTCCCAGACACAAATAATTTACTGGTCCCGACTCTAGGATTTTTACGCGAAAACTGCTACTATGCCGTTCATGATTATGCAAAGCCCGAAAAGGGTAGCATACCTGTCGCTTCATTGGAAAAATTCGTTATCGGGGTGCCCTGGACTATGGCGGAGATTGATGAGCAGGAAATGCTCAAGGTGAGACTGGAATATCTGAAAACGGAACATGGGGATCTGGATCGGGCGATTGACGCGCTGATCGAATCGGGAAATTACAATACGCTGCAGCTGCAACGCCTGAAAAAGCGCAAGCTGGTCCTGAAGGACCAGATTTTCAAGACGAAGAATTCGCTGCTGCCGGATATTATTGCCTGACGCAGTTACGCGCCGGGTCGGTCATCGTTCTTTTTATCATTATACATGGCGAAATCGGCCGCGCTGAGCGTCTGCTCGGCGTCGGTGCCCGCATGGATGGGGACAATCCCGGTCGCAAGGCTCGTCTCCAGCGTCGCGCCTTTCCAGATGATCGGCTTTTCGGCAAAGAGTTTTGGCAGGCGGTCGATCAGGTTGCGGGCGTCGTCGGGCCGGGTGCGCGACAGGATCAGGCCGAACTCATCGCCGCCGAGACGGCCGACGATATCCGTCTCACGGACACTGTCTTTCAGGCGCAGCGCCACCTGCGACAGCATGTAGTCTCCCGCCTCATGACCGAGTGTGTCATTGACAAACTTGAACCGGTTGAGATCGATATAGACAAGGCTCGCCTCCGTCTGGTAACGCTCGACCGAGGCCTGCACCCGCGTCAGTTCGCGCACGAAGGCGCGGCGGTTATAGATCGGCAGCAGCGGATCCTGGTCGGCGATTTGCTCGGCGTCATTCAGGCGCCGGGTCATTTCCTTTAACGACTGGCGCAGACTGTCCACTTCCGCCATCAGCGTCATGATGGCATCGCGCACACGCGGCGTCAGTTCCGTCTCGGGAATGCCCATGATGGAAGTGCTATCGCTGACATAGCGCGGCGCGGCAGCGCTTGTTCCGGCCCCGCCCTCACCGCTTTTCCTCGCGCCTCCCGCCGCACCTGTCGCGCGCGGAACGCCGCCTGAGCCGATTTTCATGTCGTCCCCCCAACCCCTTGTCACCCTCTAAACCGGTTTGGAGTTTACGGTAATTGACGCTGGAATTCAAAGCTTTCCGTGAAAATGCCGTGATTTACAACTCCTGCCTGATCGGCTTGTCAGGCTTCCCTTGCGTCTTTAAAAAGCTTGCCTATAATCGCCTTTTCGATCAGGCCCTTACCGGGAAATCAGGAAAGTCAGCAATGAGTAAAGAGGATGCCCAAATCGGTATCATCATGGGCAGCCAGTCCGACTGGGAGACCATGAAGAATGCCGCCGATACGCTGGAGGCTCTCGGCATTCCGTTCGAGACGAAAATCGTCTCCGCCCACAGGACCCCGGACCGGCTCTATGAATATGCCACCCATGCCAGGGGCCGCGGGCTGAAAGTCATCATTGCCGGCGCTGGCGGCGCCGCGCATCTGCCGGGCATGACCGCGGCGATGACCCCGCTGCCCGTCCTCGGCGTGCCGATTGAAAGCAAGGCGCTCGACGGCATGGACAGCCTCCTCTCCATCGTGCAGATGCCGGGCGGCGTCCCCGTCGGCACCCTCGCCATCGGCCGCGCGGGCGCCATCAATGCCGCTCTCCTCGCCGCCCAGATCCTCCCCCTTAATAATGAGGAAATTGCCCGGGCCGTCGACATCTGGCGGGAGCAGCAGAAAGAAGCTGTT
>JAIOYL010000004.1 GCA_021741195.1 Sneathiella sp.
TGTCTTTCTCGCACTGGGATTGCTTTTAAGCACGTTGGCGCGCGACCGCGGAACGGACGCCGCCGGGGCGATCGGGCTCTGGCTCGTTTTCGTCGTGCTGTTCGATATGGCCTTGCTGGGGTTTCTCTCGTCCGGCGCCGCGGGTCTGATCCGTGACGATGCGGTTAAATGGATCATGCTGGCAAGCCCCTCAGACGCCTATCGCATGTTCAATTTGGCAACCAACGCGGAAACGGCGCTCCTCTCGGGAATGGCCGGACTGAGAGAAGATCAGGGGGTGCCCGCACCCGTCCTTATTTCTCTTCTATGCGCCTGGATAATTGTTCCATTGACCGCTTCATGTGTTCTTTTTCAGCGGAGATCGTCATGACGGTGATCCGGAACCTTGCTCTCACCTTGTTATGTCTCGGTCTTCTCGGAGCCTGCGATAACGACGGGGACCATGTGCCGCCGCCGCAAGCACTTACCGATGATGCTGTCGGTGTTTACTGCGGAATGATCCTCACCGAGCATGCCGGCCCGAAAGGACAGGTGTTCGAGAAAGGCCGCGACGCCCCTCTCTGGTTTACCGCGGTCCGGGATGCGATTGCCTATACGCGGTTGCCCGGAGAAGGACAAAGCACTGTCGCCATTTATGTTCAGGATATGGCCCGCGCGGAGAGTTGGGAGAAACCGCAGCCAGACGGTATCTGGATCACGGCCGAAACCGCCTTCTATGTCGTCGGCAGCGAGATGCGCGGTGGTATGGGCATGCCTGAAACCGTTCCTTTCGGAACGATCGAGGCGGCGCAGGCCTTCGCGGCAAAACATGGTGGACAGGTGATGCGGTTCGAGGAAATTCCCGACTCCGTCCTGTTGCCCGGTGACAATGAAAACAGCGATACTATTGCTGATAAACCGTCAGGAGAAGGTGCGCCGAAATGATGCAGAAACATTCAAAACCGACAGTCACCCGCCGCCGTTTTATGATCATGGCGAGCGCCTTGGGGGCCCTGCCCGCAATACCGGCCACCGCATCTGCGTTGGATGGCCGGATGCAAGCAGTCAACTGGACCGGCGCCGCACTTGGCGCAGAGGCCTCCATCCAGTTATTCCATCGTGATCCAGAATGGGCGCGCGGACAGCTCGATCGATGCCAGCAGGAAATCTACCGGCTTGAAAATCTGTTCAGCCTTTATCAACCGAACTCGGCGATCTGCAGGCTGAACGCGGAGGGTCATCTCGACAATCCCGATATCGAGTTTTTGAACCTCCTGTCGTTGGCAAAGTCCTTCTCACAACAAACGAATGGATTGTTTGATGTGACGGTACAGCCGCTATGGAAATTATATGCCGATCATTTTTCCCGGGAAAATGCAGTCCCGGCCGGTCCCAACCCTTCCGAAATCGGGGCAGTTCTAGAAACTGTCGGATCATCGATGATCAATTTGACGACAGACCGGATCGGATTCAAAAAACCGGGAATGGCAATTACGCTAAACGGTGTTGCGCAAGGATATATTACGGATCGCATCACGGCGCTTCTCAAGTCGGCGGGATTTGAAAATGTGCTGGTTTCTCTTGGTGAAAATTATGCGTTGGGCGGCAAGCCCGATGGAAACCCGTGGCGCGTCGGCATCCTGTCGCCGGAGGACGGAAAAACTATCGCAACGACTGTAGATCTGACGAATAAAGCGCTCGCGACCTCTGGCGGTTATGGCAGCCCCTTTTCCACACATTCCACGGCAAACCATCTTCTCAATCCGCTGACGGGCAGATGTGCGGAGTTTAAACGGTCCGTTTCCGTCCTATCCCCGTCCGCCACGCATGCGGATATGGCTTCGACGGCGCTCTCGTTCATGTCTGAGGATGAGGGCAAGCAATTTATCGTACGTCTGCCACTCATTGAAGACGTGATATACGGGTGAAAAGGCGTTGCCATCGCTTTGTCGTGTGTGGGCAGGGCGCCATATCTGGAAAAATGTTATTCAGAATGTAGGGAATTGACGACATGTCATCTACTCGGCTGCCTGTCGAACAATCGCATCATTCAAAATCTCCGCGATTTCAGAACGGCAGGAACCGCAGTTCGTACCAGCTTGAACGCAGTTGCCAATCGCCGTTAAATCAGCGCAGCCCATTTCCGTTATAGCACTTAATATCTGGTTGCGGCCGACCGAGAAGCAGGAGCAGACGATCGCGCCAATATCTATCTCGGTGCCGCCGGACCGGCCCGCCAGAAGCTGATACCGGTTCAACCGGTTTGCATGGGCCATTCCAAGCTGATTGACCAGCCAGGTTCTAGAGACCAGGACGGGAGTGGACGACATATAAACGGCGCCGTTTAGTTGCTCGCCGTCGAAAACGGCATATCGGTACTCGCCTGCTGTTTGATCCTGATACGCAATCAGCTCTCCACCGCCAAGCAGTTCCGTCGCCAGATCCAAAAATTTGGCAGGCGATTGAAGGCCCGCAAACTCGACGCGCCAGCCGCTTTCGCATTTTGCGAGCGCCCAGTAGTCGGCCGCCATAACATCCGGTTTATTGCGGATCACCATAAAGCCTTGTAATTGTGCGGCATATGCGTGGACGGTGCAGCGGATATTCTTGGTTGCAGGCTGGCCGGAAATCGGGTCGGTCACGGCGGGAACAAGGCTGTTTACGCGCGCATTTGACGCGAACTGATCAGTCCAATGCATGGGAACGAAAACGGATTTGCGGCGGACAGTGTCTGTCAGCATGGCCCGCAGAGTGACGGATCCAAAATCGTTGGAAATTTCGACGAGACCAGCCTCTCCTATGCCGAGCTCTGCGGCGTCCGCAGGATGAATTTCCGCGAAGGGCTCGGCCAGATGCTGGGACAATCGTGGGCTTTTGCCTGTACGCGTCATGGTGTGCCATTGATCGCGGATGCGCCCGGTGTTAAGCGCGAAGGGAAGTTCGAGGGAATGGATAGCAACCTTCGTCTCTGTAGGCGCGCAAAACCGCGCCCTGCCATTCGGTGTATAGAACAGGCCATCGGCAAAGAACCGCGTCTTCTTAGGGCTTTCCCCCGCCTTGAAGGGCCATTGCACCGGCACGAATTTAGCGAAGTCCTCTGCCGCCATATCCGCAAGAGCGCCGATATCAAAATCACGGTTCCCATTATTTTCGAAGGCGGACAGCGCCGCATATTCGCGCGCGACCGACGCAGCGTCGACGAAATCGAACGCCTTTACAAACCCCATTCTTTTGGCGACTTCTGCAAGCTGCCTCCAGTCGGCGCGCGCCTCGCCGGGCGTCGGTAGAAACTTCTGCTGACGGGAGATTCGGCGCTCGGAATTGGTGACCAGTCCTTCCTTCTCTCCCCAACCCTCGCTCGGCAGCTTCACATCTGCATAAAGGGTGGTATCGGTTTCCTGAATGATATCGGAGACCACAACAAAGGGGCAGGTTTCGAGCGCCACTCTGACCAGGTCGGCTTCGGGCAGACTATCGGCAGGATTTGTTCCCATGATCCAGATGGCCTTGATCCTGCCCTCGCGAAGACTCTGGAACATATTGACAGCCTTAAGTCCGGTCCTGTCCGCCATAACAGGCGAGCCCCAGAACCGTTGCACCAATGAGCGATGCTCCGCGTTCTCAATATCCATATGGCAGGCGAGCATATTGGCCATGCCGCCAACTTCGCGTCCACCCATGGCGTTCGGCTGGCCGGTCACCGAGAATGGGCCCATGCCCTCTCGGCCGATCCGTCCCGTCGCCAGATGGCAATTGATGATGGCGTTTACCTTGTCCGTTCCGACGGCTGACTGGTTAACGCCCTGACTATAAAGGGTGACGGTTTTTTCCGTTTCCGAGAAAATCCGGTAGAAGTCTCTCAACTCATTGATCTCGATGCCAGTCTTTTCGGAAATACCCGTCAATGAAAGAGGCGCCGCCGAGGCCAACGCCTCCTCAAAACCGGTCGTATGAGCATCAATATAACGCCAGTCCAGAGCGCCGTCCGCGCTTAAATGCACCAGTAATCCCTGAAACAAGGCGACATCCCCATCGGGATTAATCGCAAGATGCATATCCGCGAGATCGTTGGTCATGGTGCGGCGGGGATCGATCAGGACAATCTTCATCTCCGGCCGTTCCGCCTTTGCCGCGACAATCCGCTGATACAGGACCGGATGGCACCAGGCGAGGTTCGATCCAACCAATACGACCAAGTCGGCAAGTTCCAGGTCCTCATAGGTTCCGGGCACCGTATCAGCACCGAAGGCACGGCGGTGACCGGCGACGCTGGAAGCCATGCATAGCCGGGAATTGGTATCGATATTCGCGCTGCCTATGTAGCCCTTCATTAGCTTGTTGGCGACGTAATAGTCTTCTGTCAGCAACTGACCCGAAATATAAAGGGCGACCGACTCTCGGCCGTAAGAGGCGATCGTCTCGGAAAATCTCGAGGCGACGAGATCCAGCGCCTGATCCCAGCTCGTGCGCGCTCCATCTACTTCCGGATAGAGCAGTCGTCCGGCGAGATTCATCGTTTCGCCAAGAGCCGCCCCCTTGGAGCAGAGACGCCCGAAATTCGCCGGATGGTCAGGATCGCCTTTAATGGAAACAAAGCCGTCCGCGCCTTGGGAAGCGAGGATACCGCACCCTACACCGCAATAGGGGCAGGTGGTTTTGACGGTAGTTATCTCACCGGGCTCCTTCATGCGGTTTTTCTCAAATCGGACTGAAAATTGAAATCAATCTGGATATCGTCGCCCTCGAGCCTCACCGGGAACGACATGGCTGCCCCCTCGTCTGGGCCCTGGGCCTGCCCGGTTTCAAGCGAAATTACCCAGTTATGCAGCGGACAGGTTACGCAATCCCCATGGATGATGCCCTGGCTGAGGGGACCCTGCTTATGCGGACATTTGTCTTCAAGGGCTAAAATCCGGTCCTCGGCGGTGCGGAATATGGCAATCGTGATCGCACCGCTCTGAACCCGCCTCGCACCCCGCCTTGGAATATCCGACAGGCGGCCAACGCGGACCCAGTTTTCTGGCATGGCATTCATTCCGCCGCCTCCAGAGTTAAATCCGACATTGGCACGAATTCGTGCTTGTCCTTGCCCGAAACACGCTCTGACCAGGGATCGACTTGCGCAAACTTTTGCGACAAGACGAAGCGGTCGAAATATCCCCTGCGGGCCTCCGTATCTTCCATGATCTGGCGGCGGATTTCTTCCAGCCCAATGCGCTTCGCCCATTTATAGATGCGTTCAAGATAATGGCCCTGTTCGCGATACATCTGGGTCAGCGCCGAGATATGCTCAATGGTTTCATCTTCGCTCCTCACCCGACCGAGGATCTCCGTGCCCTTGATGTCAAGGCCCGCAGCACCCGCGAAATGGATCTCGTAGCCCGAATCGAGGCAAATAACGCCGATATCCTTGCAGGTGGCCTCGGCGCAATTTCTCGGGCAACCGGAGACCGCCATTTTGACTTTCGCCGGGGTCCAGGAGCCCCACATGAATTTCTCGATTCTAATGCCAAGACCTGTTGAATCCTGCGTCCCAAACCGACACCAGTCCGTGCCGACGCAGGTTTTCACCGTACGAAGACCCTTCGCGTAGGCATGACCCGAAACAAACCCGGCCTCACCAAGATCGGCCCAGACTGCGGGCAAGTCCTCTTTCCGAACGCCCAGCATATCGATCCGCTGACCGCCAGTAACCTTGACAGTTGGAATATCGAACTTGTCGACGACATCAGCAATTTTACGCAGCTCGGCGGCAGAGGTGACCCCGCCCCACATCCTGGGAACCACGGAGTAAGTGCCGTCCTTCTGGATATTGGCATGAACGCGTTCATTGATGAAGCGGGACTGGTAGTCATCCCGATACACATCGGGCCAATCACAGACGAGATAATAGTTGAGCGCCGGGCGGCATTTGGCGCAACCGCAGGAGGTTTTCCATTCCAGCGCCTGCAGGACGGCAGGCAGGGTCTTCAGACCTTTCGCCCGGATCAGATGCCGGACATCATCGTGACCGAGATCGGTGCAGCCGCAGACGGGCGTCACGGCAGCGGGTTTGTATCCATCCCCAAGCGTGACCGTCAGCAGTTGCTCGACAAGCCCCGTGCACGTCCCGCAGGAAGAGGAAGCCTTCGTATAGGCCCGCACGCCATCAAGTGTAGTCAGGCTCTTCTCGGCGATCGCCGACGTGATCTGGGATTTGCAAATGCCGTTGCAGCCGCAGATTTCTGCATCATCTGGCAAGGCTGCAACGGCCGCCGTAGGGTCCAGCGGAGCACCCCCTTGATAGGCCTGACCGAAAATAAGCGTGTCGCGCATTGGCGCGATATCCGTCTGCTTTTTGAGAAGATCAAAAAACCACGGGCCGTCCGAGGCCTCGCCATAAAGCACCGCACCGATGATGCGGTTGTCTTTGAGCACGAGGCGCTTGTATATCCCAGCCTTACCGTCCCGCAGGACGATTTCCTCACGGTCTTCGTCATCGGCAAAATCCCCTGCGGAGTAAAGATCGATCCCCGTCACTTTCAGCTTCGTCGCGGTCACCGATCCATTATATTCGGCCCTGCCGCCGAGCAAATTCTCCGCCAGCACCTTCGCCATTTCATACAAGGGCGCAACGAGGCCATAACAAAGTCCGCGATGCTCGATACATTCGCCAAGGGCATAGATATCCGGATCAGACGTCCGCATGTCGTCACCAACAACGATGCCACGGTTGCAATCGATATCCGCGCTTCCCGCAAGCGCTGTCGAGGGCCGGATACCAACAGCCATGACAACGATGGAGGCCACTATTTTGCGTCCGTCATCGAGCAGAACGCCGGCAACCCGTCCGTCCTTTTCGAGGATTTCCTCGGTATTGGCCTCGGTAATGACCTCGATGCCCCGACCGGCGATGGCATCTTCCAGCAAATGTCCGGCTGTGGGATCAAGCTGGCGTTCCATCAAGGTCGGCATGAGATGAAGAACTGTCACTTCCATCCCCTGCTCTCTTAACCCGGCCGCGGCTTCAAGGCCAAGAAGCCCGCCGCCGATCACTACGGCACGACCGCCTGCTTTCGCCGCCGCCAGCATCTTGTCGACATCGTCGAGATCGCGGTAGACTAGGACGCCGTCCAGCGTATGGCCAGGCAGCGGAATCATGATCGGCAGAGAGCCGGTGGCAATGACAAGCTTGTTGTAATCGGCAGTCACCCCATTTTCCGCCGTGACTTTCTTTGCCTCCCGGTCAATCTTCGCAACCCGCGCGCCCTTGTGAAGAGTAACGCTGTGTTCTTCATACCAGTCATCATCATGGGTGACGATATCGCTGTAGGTTTTTTCACCCGACAGGACAGGTGACAGCATCAGGCGGTTATAATTCACGCGCGGTTCCGCATTGAAAATGGTGACGTCACACGCCTCCGGGTCCATATCGAACAAATGTTCCAGCATCCGCCCCGGCGCCATTCCATTGCCTATGATCACGAGTTTTTGTTTCATCTCTCGCTCCGTCAGTTTGCCGTTGAACATAGAGGGGCGTCAGCCACCGCCTGCTGGCGCGCGATCCGCTCGGCGCGTTTCTGGCGAATGGAATCTAGCTGTTCTTCGCTCGGATTTGCACCGCCTTCATAGGCTTCAAGGAAGCCCAGAAGCTCCTCGCGATAGGCGTAATAGTCGGGATGCTCGAGCAGTTCCTTCCGTGAACGCGGGCGCGGCAGATCCACCTTCATGATATTACCGATGCGGGCGTTGGGGCCGTTCGACATCATGACGACGCGGTCGGCGAGCAGAATGGCCTCATCAACGTCATGGGTTACGCAGAGAGTGGTCACCTCCGTCCGCTTCCAGACCTCCATCAATACGTCCTGCAGTTCCCACCGGGTCAGGCTGTCGAGCATGCCGAAGGGCTCGTCGAGCAACAAAAGCTTCGGCGAGAGCGCAAAGGCGCGGGCAATGCCGACCCGCTGCTTCATCCCGCTCGAAAGTCCGGCGGCGGATTTATGCATGGAATCCGCGAGGCCGACCTTAAAGAGACAATATTCGACTATATCCCGCCGCTCCGCCTTGCTGGCTTTCGGGTAAACCCGGTCAACCCCGAGCGCGACATTGTCATAGGCTGTCATCCATGGTAGCAGCGACGGCGCCTGAAACACGACCGCGCGGTCCGGGCCCGCCTTGGTCACATGGGCTCCGTCGAGCACAATGGCTCCGTCGCTAATGCTGTTCAGTCCGGCGACCATTGAGAGAACCGTGGATTTCCCGCATCCCGAGTGGCCGATCAGGGTGATGAATTCACCCTTGTCGATTTTCAGATCGAAACCGTCAACGACGGTAAGCGGGCCGGTTCTGGTCGGGTAAACCTTGCTGGTCTGACTGAAGTCGACATAGCGCCCGGTTCTCGGCGATGAGCCTGCCTCGATATAGGCGGCGGGCAAGATATCCTTCTGGGTGATGGGAACAACATTAGGCAGAATAATGTCCTCTTGATCCGAGGTACTGGTTCGCGCCGCGCCGAGTTCCATCAAATATTCGGTGATTTCACTGCGGAGGCGGATAAACGACGGATCGCTGTTCATCTTTGCCCTGTCGCGGGGACGGGCAAGACTAATCCTGAATTCCTTACCCAATGTCGCCTTCGGTCCGGGTTTCAGCGGAATAACCCGGTCGGCTAGGAGAATGGCCTCATCGACATCATTGGTGATGAGGATAATGGTCTTTTTCTCCTGCTCCGATATTTCAGCGAACTCATCTTGCAACTTGGCGCGAGTCAGGGCATCCAGCGCCGACAGCGGTTCGTCGAGAAGCAATACTTCAGGCTGTGTGGCGAGCGCACGGGCAACCGCCACCCGCTGACGCATGCCGCCGGAAAGCTCTGCGGGCTTGCGGCCCTGCGCATGATCCAGCCCGACCATCTCGATATATTTCTGCGTGATGCCTGCGCGTTCCACCTTGCTCTTTTTCTTGAAAACACTATCTACCGCTAACGCCACATTTCCCTGCACCGAAAGCCAGGGCATCAGGGAATAGGACTGGAACACAACACCGCGTTCGGGGTCCGGGCCGGTCACTTCCTTGCCCTTGAAGATGATACCACCCACATCCGGCTTGATCAGCCCGGCGAGCGCCGAGATGAGCGTTGTCTTGCCGGAACCGGAAAAGCCGACAATGGCGATAAACTCTCCCTCTTCCACCTTGAGATTGATATTGTCCAGTATCTCGGCTTTCTTGTGCCCTTCGCTGAAATGCTTCGACAAGCCGGAAATTTCAATAAATGACATGCCCCCCCCTACCGGTTCGACGAGAAAGTGAAGGCGCGTTGCAGAGCAAACATCACCCTGTCGAGCGCGAAGCCGATAAGCCCGATTGTGAAGACGGCCACCATGATCTTGGCCAGCGACTGCGACGAGCCGTTCTGGAATTCATCCCAGATGAATTTCCCGAGTCCCGGGTTCTGCGCCAGCATCTCAGCCGCGATCAATACCATCCACCCAACGCCGAGCGACAGACGGAGACCCGTAAAAATCAGGGGAAGCGCCGAGGGCAGGACCAGTTTGGTGACGGTTTTCGCGGTCGGGAGCTGCAGCACCCGGCCGACATTCATCAGATCCTTGTCGACAGAGGCAACTCCGAGTGCCGTATTGATCAAAGTTGGCCAGAGCGAGCAGAGTGTGACCGTCACGGCAGAGATAACCAGGGATTTGGGAAGCAACTCTGACGGATCCGCGTAGGCAGCGGAAATGATCATGGTGACAATGGGCAGCCAGGCGAGCGGCGACACCGGCTTGAAAATCTGGATGAGCGGATTGATGGCGCCGTTGACCGACTTCGAAAGGCCTGACGCGATCCCGAGGGGGATGGCAATGAGAGCCGCGATTACAAATCCCAGACCGACCGTAAACAATGAGGTAAATATCTGATCTATATAGGTCGGCTTGCCGGTATAATCGCGATACTTGACCATATCGGCCTTGCCCGATGCAATCAGTTTGTCGTTGCGCGTGTCCTGACGCTCGTAGAATGCGGCCGCTTTTTCCCGTTCGCGTACGTGATCGTTCCAGAGATTAACTGTCTGCTCCCAGACCTGGGCAGGTCCTGGAATGGCGCCGAGTGAAGTCTTGACCTGCGGCGCGAAAACGGCCCAGGCGAGAAGAAAGAGACCTATTCCAATCAGGGGAATAAAGAGAACACGGCGAAGTTCAGCAAGTTGTTCCCTCGGATTATCGCCGATTGCCATCTTAATGAGCGGCGTTACCCAGGATAAACCCAGCGCATCAAGCCACCCCGAAGCCCGGTTGACGATCGAGAATAATTTTTCCTTCTTCGCGATTTGCGCGGCCGTCAAACGGGCGGTCATGGCTTCAGTCGCGGTTGTTTGGGACATAATTAATTCCTTTACCAATGATAAGATACCGGCGCACCTGTGGGTACGGATGCGCCGCATTCACTAAGGTTATCCTCCGGTGACGAGTCCGCCACTGACCTTTTCGCCGGATTTCAGGCCAATGGCGAGCGAGTCGATATAGGCATTTGGCGTGCGTCCGTCATAGGGAATGTTGTCGATGAATGCTGACGTCGGTTCGCGGTAGCCGTCTGTACCCCAAGGGAAATCCGCCTTGTCGACATGGCCCTCGTCGACCAGCATCTGGGCGGCTTTAAGATAGATATCCGGTCGGTAGACGGACTTTGCAACATCGGCATACCAGGCATCATCTTTCTGATCGGCGATCTGGCCCCAGCGGCGCATCTGCGTGAGATACCAGACAGCGTCGGAGTAATAAGGGTATGTCGCGAAATGGCGGTAGAAGACGTTGAAGTCAGGAACCTCGCGCTTGTCGCCTTTCTCATACTCGAATGTGCCAGTCATGGAATTGGCTATCACTTCGACATCGGCTCCGACATATTCGGACCGTGCCAGGATCTTCACGGCTTCCGGGCGGTTGGCGTTGTTGTTCTCATCGAGCCATTTAGCCGCGCGGATAAGGGCTTTCGTCAATGCGAGCGTCGTGTTGGGGTATTTCTCGGCAAACTCCTGCGTAATGCCGAAGACTTTTTCCGGATTGTTCTTCCAGATTTCGTAATCGGTGATGACGGGAACGCCGATCCCCTTGAAAACGGCCTGCTGGTTCCAGGGCTCCCCAACGCAATAGCCGACGATGGTACCCGCTTCCATGGTTGAGGGCATCTGCGGCGGCGGCGTCACGGAGAGCAGCGCGTCGGCCTTGATCTGGCCGGAAACGTCCGTCGGCGAATAGAAGCCCGGATGGATATCGCCCGACGCCAGCCAGTAGCGCAGCTCGTAATTATGGGTCGAGACCGGAAAGACCATTCCCATGTTGAACGGTTTTCCGTCTGCCTTGAATTTATCAACCACTGGCTTGAGCGCTCCGGCCTTGATGGGGTGAACCGGCTTGCCTTCCGAGTCCATGGGAACGTGTTCTTTCATCATTGCCCAGACTTCATTCGAGACCGTAATGCCGTTGCCGTTAAGATCCATGGAAAAAGGCGTTACAATATGGGCTTTCGTCCCGAAACCGATCGTAGCGGCAAGCGGCTGCCCCGCGAGCATATGCGCTCCATCAAGCTCGCCGGTAATCACACGGTCGAGCAGCACCTTCCAGTTCGCTTGCGGCTCCAGAGTAACGAAGAGGCCTTCATCCTCGAAATATCCCTTCTCATAGGCGATGGCGAGAGGCGCCATATCCGTGAGCTTGATAAAGCCGAACTTCAACTCGTCCTTCTCGACGGGAAGCATGTCGGCTCTGGCAATCATCAGGCCGGATATCATCATCACAGAAGAGGCCGCGGCGACCATGAATGTTCTGCGCATGAAATCTATTGGTTTCATCTCATCTCTCCTCTTTCACCTGCCACATCGGGCCAGATCAAAAAAAAGCCGCCTACCGCTCAATGCACTGGAGGAAACCGGTGTCATCGCGATGGGCGACCTTGCCAAAATAACGCCCGCCATTGGACGTTTATAGGGTGACTAGTCTTTAGTCTGCCATTTACAAAGCAGGTATCATGCCAACATTTAACAGGAGATTAATATTGTTAAATTTCAATATGTTATGGAATTTCTCGGAATTCCGTTGTCTAAAATAGGTTAGTCAGGGCTGCCGAAATATTGTGCAGTGCACAAAATTAGGGCTCAATTCCGCGTCATTCGATGCCTGATTGGGAGCGGATATAGTCTTCCACTTTATCGGGATCAAACAGGGCACCATCAAAGAAACCGTCCGGACCAAGGTAGAGGGTATTTTTACCCGCGCCGACTGCCGAGGCGATTGTGAGCGCACCTTCAACCTTCGAGTTTGCAGCAGGAACCGGGATTTCCATCCGTGCTGCCGCCCGCCTAAAAATATCCGGTGCAAAACTTGCCGCTGCACGGCCGACATTCTCCTTGCTGAAAGAGGCCTGACCCCATCTTACCATCTGGCTGTAGTACCAGAGCGCGTGGCTTCGCCAGGGAAAATTGGCGGCGCGCGCAAAGGTCGTGAAGAAATCGGGATCCTTTATCAACTGTCGGTTCGTGACTGCAATATTACCAGAAAGCGCTGGCAGGATAACCTCCACAGGCTGGTCAAGATACTGGGGGCCCGCGAGAATACTCGCAAGTTCAGCGTGATTTTCAGGATCAGCACACCAAATGGCGGCGCTGACAAGACTGCAAATGATCCGGTCAAGAAGCTCGGGGTTAGTGATCGCAAACCGTTTGGAGACGCCGAGAACCTTCTCCGGGCTCGACTGCCAGAGACGCGACTTCGTTGTCAGGATAACACCCGTCCCCGCAGCAACAGAAGCCGTATTCCAGGGTTCGCCAACGCAGTAGCCATCAATATTGCCCTGGACGAGGGCATCCGACATAAAAGACGGCGGCAAGACCACAATCTGCAGGTCTTTTTCAGGGTCGATCCCGCAAGCCGCAAGCCAGTAGCGGAGGTCATAGTTGTGGCTGGAATAGGGATGAACGACGCCGAATACCAAATCTGGAAGGTTCCGGGCGCGGCGCTTTTCGATCAAAACGGCAAGCGCCTTCCCAGCTGTTTCTGGATTAAGCGAGTCATCATACCCGTTCTCGCACAATAGTTCATACAGCTTTGTAGAAGCCGTCACTGCGTTACCGCCAAGACCGAGCGCCATGGGCGCCAGTATCTCCACAGGCACCGGCGACAATCCAATAGCGGCGGCGACGGGCATTGGCGCGAGCATATGGGCGATCTCGAAATGCCCGACCGCCATCCGGTCGCGGATATTGGCCCAAGAGATTTCCCGCGCGAGTTCAAGGGTAATCCCGGCTTCTTCCGCAAATCCCTTTTCATGGGCTGCAATGAGTATGGCCGCATCTGTGAGCGGTATGAAGCCTGCCCTAACCCTATCCATTTGCCCGCTTCCTATTCATTTACTTCTCATTCATCAGGTTTTCGGCGGTTACCAGGCTCTGCGCAATATCGGCAATTTTCCGGTTCTGGTTCATCGCCGTCTTGCGCAGCAGTCGGTAAGCCTCGTCCTCATTGATATTTTTGGCTTTCATCAGAATGGCTTTTGCCTTGTCGATCACGCGCCGTCCGGCGAGTTCGTCACGCGCTTCCTGCAACTCACGCGACATCCGCGCAAACGCATTGAACCGACTGATCGCCATATCGAGAATGGGCTTGACCCGTTCCTTCGTCAGGCCGTCGACGATATAGGCGGAAACGCCCGCCCCGACCGCCGCCTCGATGGAGGATTGGTCCGACTGATCAACAAACATGGCGATTGGCCGCTTCACTGTCCGCGACAGCTGGAACATGCTCTCAAGAAGGTCCCTGTTGGGATTCTCAAGATCAATAACAATAACATCGGGAGAGACCTGCTCGATATGCCGCGCCAGTCCCAGAGTTTCGCCAATCACATGCACCTGCTCGTAACCCGCCTCACGCAGACCCGCCTCGATGATGGCCGCCCTGATCTTGTTTTCGTCAACTACAAGGACTGAGAGATTGGAAATTGTCATACCGTATTTTTGCGCATGCGAAATATTTGTGCAATGCAAAACAACGCCATTGTCAGAGGAAAATCACTTGATGGGGGCATTGTCATGTATGGACGGCGCCGGTTCTGCAAGAGATAAATTGAAGAAATTCGCCGATTTTATAAACTGCCGGGTTTGCCTTGCTTCTCAGATTGCTTCCCGCTAACTTGGCCCAAAATCTGAAACGGAGGATAATCTTGCGGGCAAAAAGAAAGCGTTTAGGCGCACCCGCCGGGCCGCGCGCCGTCAATATCGCGGAAACCCGTGAGAAAATTCTCAAGGCCGCCATCGAGCAATTCGCACAAAAAGGTCTGACTGGCGCCCGTATCGAAAGCATATGCGCAGAGGCGGACGTCAATCCGCGCATGGTTTATCACTACTACAAGGATAAAGAAGGTCTGTATGTCGCCGTACTTGAGCAGGTTCTCGGCGAATTAAGAGCGGAAGAGCTGGCTCTTGATGTTTCCAGGAGCGAACCTTTTGAGGGCCTGCTGACAATGTTCGATTTCATTTTCGGGCATTTCGCCAAGCATCCCGAACTCATACGGCTACTTTCGTCGGAAAACTTGCTTGAAGGTGCTTTCCTGAAAAACTCGGTGGCGACTCCGATTGTCGCCTCTCCTGTCGTCGAACATATTGATACATTGTTAAAACGCGGCGAGGCAACGGGCTCTGTGCGCTCCGGTCTGGATGCATTACATCTATATGTGGTGATGGTCGGCCTCTCTTATTTTCACAAATCGAATGCACATACGCTGTCTATTATCTGGAACAAATCTCTTACCTCTGCAGACTGGCAAGAAGAACACAGGCGCCTTGGCCGCGACATTCTGGTAACCTATTTACGGCCTGCGCCCAAGAATTAAACACACTCCTCTATTGCTCAAAATTTAGGCTAATCCTGCTGTATTTAGATGCATTCAGGGACGATACAATCAGACAGTCTGCTTTTCATATTTGATAAATACGTGATCTGCGCCGACACCACATCTTTCAAGTCCTTTTAAGTAAATATATTTTTACTATTAACGGTCAAGCCGCCTTTGCAGCGGAATTTTCTGGCATGCGCCTTGCTTTAGTAAATCAGTAATTACTATTTTCGTCCCAGCAGGAGCATATCATGAAGCTACGTTACACCCTGGTAGCCCTTTTCATCGCGGCGACGATGAGTGCTGCACCCGCATCAGCCGATGATAACAAGATCGGTTTCGTCTATGTTGGCCCGGCGGCCGACTATGGTTACAACACATCCATGGATCTCGGACGCCAGTATCTTGAAAAAAATATGAAAGGTATCGAAACCTCTTCTTTTGAGAACATTCCGGAATCCGCCGAAGTCGAACAGGTGATGGAGCGCCTGATCCAAAGCGGTCATGGCATTATCTTCGCAACCAGCTATGGCTATCTCGATTACGCCATAGCACTTGGAAAGAAATATCCGGACGTGAAATTTCTCCATGCGGGCGGTTTGAAAACCTCCAACAATGTCGGTACATACTGGGCCGACAGCGACGACGGCATGTATCTGGCCGGTGTAGTCGCCGGATCGAAGTCAAAAAGTGGCAAGCTGGGGTTTATTGGCGCCTTCCAGATACCGCAGCTTTTCCGGTCCATCAACGCCTATGCACTGGGGGCCCAGTCAGTAAATCCCGATGCAACGGTCACAGTTGTCTGGACTGGCGGATGGTGGGAGCCGCAAAAGGAGGCAGAAGCCGTCAATGCCTTCGCTGATGAAGGGATCAATATCATTGCGGAGCAGGTCGATAGCCCGATCACGATAGCCCAGACAGCCGAAAAGCGAGGTGTTTTTATCATTGGTAAAGACGTCAATGTGATGGACCGCGCGCCCGAAGCATGGCTGACCGGTGTGTCCTGGAACTGGGGGCCGATGATGGAAACTCTGGTTGAGGAAATTCACGCGGGCACCTGGACCCCATCGCATGTCCGCAGCGATCTTGCCGGCGGCGCAGCCGTACTCGATCCATTTGGCAAATCAGTCTCGGAGGAAACCAAGGTAAAGGTGCTTGCTTTGAAAGACAAAATTGTCAGCGGCGGGATGGATATTTGGGCCGGACCGATTGTTGCCCAAGATGGCACGGAAATTGTAGGTCCGGGGAAAGCGCTCGACATGGAAAAGATCGAAAGCATGAACTTCCTCGTCAAGGGTGTCATAGGCTCGGCCAATTGATTTATAAGGCGGAGCCTTGGCTCCGCCCCATTCCCGCCATTGAAGGAAAATCCGATGAAACTTACGATGAAGCTCAGGCAGACCGACGGCATCCTGATGGGGCAAGATCCCAGCCAGGGCTGGAAAGTAACAGTTGATCATGTCGACATGACCCGGCCGGCAAAGGAGTTGCGCCCGCTTATGCTGGAGGCCGAACCGCAGTCGATTACCATCGACGCCAGCAAGGCGGCCCTCCTTATTGTCGACATGCAAAATGACTTCTGCACAGAAGGCGGATGGCTGCATTCACGCGGCATTGATATCAGTCCAAACCGCAAGCCGATTGCGCCCCTCAAAAACCTTGTCACGACATGCCGCGATCACGACGTTCCTGTCGTCTGGGTCAATTGGGGCGTACGTAAGGATTTGCTCAATATCTCACCGTCATTGCAGCACGCCCATAACCCGACCGGCAATGAAACATGCCTCGCTCAGCCTGTTCCCGGTACGCGGTCCGAAGTTATCGCCAAGGGTAGCTGGGGTGCCAATGTCGTCGATGAAATTAATCCGGGCGACAAGGATTACCAGATCACCAAACACCGCTTTAGCGCCTTCTGGGACTGCGAGACAGACGCCGTGTTGCGAAACCTCGGCATCAAAACGCTCGTTATTGCCGGCGTCAATATGGACCAATGTGTCATGACGACACTGGAGGATGCCAGTTTCCTTGGATATGACACTGTCCTGATCGAAGATTGCACCGCGACAACGTCCCCTGAATATTGCGTTGAAGCCGTACTCTACAACGTCAAGCTCCTCTTTGGTTTCGTAATCAAGTCCCCGACGCTTATCAAGGCGCTCGAAGAATCAGCAGGTCTTGACCAATGAGTTTATCGGAAGAAATTGTAAACATGGAACAACGTTTGCTCGATCTGAACATCGAGTTACCGAAGGTCCCGCGGCCCATTGCCAATTTTATCCCCTGGAAACGGCAGGGAGACATTATCTATCTTGCAGGACAGGTCTGTGAGTGGAATGGAGAGGTCGTCTATCAGGGGAAAGTTGGATCGGGGATAGATCTTGAAACCGCACAGGACGCCGCCCGCATCTGCGCCCTCAACCTGGTTGCCGCCTTGCGCGAAGCGCTCGATAATGACCTCAATAAAGTCCGGTCCTGTATTCGGGTTGGCGGATTTGTCCATTGCGCACCGGATTTCCTTTCGGTACCGCATGTAATTAACGGTGCGTCTGATCTCTTTCATGCCCTCTTCGGCTCACAGATTGGCGCCCACGCCCGAACAGCTGTCGGCGTCGCCCAGCTCCCGCGGGGAGCCTCGGTCGAAGTTGATGCCATTTTCGCCGTGGCGTAGATGATGCCGAAGGCGATTGCATGTTTTGAAAATGTCAGCAGGCGTTTTGGTGACCTGGTCGCTGTCAATGACGCGAATCTGGAGTTATTCCAAGGCGATGTGACGGCTATCCTCGGAGAGAACGGCGCCGGAAAATCAACCCTGATGAAACTGCTTTATGGCGTATACCCGCCGAGCAACGGCCGCATTTTGATAGACGGCGAACCCAGTGCCATCACCGGCCCGGCAGATGCAATGAGCAATGGCGTCGGCATGGTATTCCAGAATTTCTCACTCTTTCCGGCGTTGACCGTGCGCGAAAATCTGCTTCTGGCCTGGCCGAAAACCCCCTTTTGGGCAAGTGAGCGTAATAAGGGGACTAGTGAAGTCCTTGCTAATTTGACGCGGCTGGCACCCCATATCAATCCGCATTCGAAAGTGGCCAACCTGTCCGTCGGCGAACAACAACTGGTCGAGCTATGCAAGGTCCTCAATATATCGGCGCGGATTGTTATTCTGGACGAACCGACGTCCGTTCTCACGCCTGCCGAAGCCCGCCATCTGCACGGCTTTATCCGCCAAATCGCCGGCGAGGGGGTATCGGTCGTATTTATCACCCATAAACTGGTGGATGTCGAGGCCTGTGCGGACAAGATCGCCATTATGCGGCAAGGCAAAATCGTTGATGTCTCGATACGCGGTCAAAGGTCGATGTCCGAAATTGTGACGCTCATGATGGGCAGTGATGTGAAGCGGACAATGTCTCCGCCAGCTCTCCCCAAAAAACCTGTGGAGAGATTGTTTCTCAATAAAATCTGCGCGGATGCACCAGGGATGTCCCTAAAAAACATATCGCTTTCCGTCGCTTCGGGTGAGGTCGTTGGCCTTGCCGGGGTCGCTGGGAATGGGCAGGCATTGCTGGCGGAAGTCATTGCGGGAATTCATCCAGTGACCAGTGGCGATGTGGTGTTAGACGGTCAAAACCTGGTCCGGCGAAATCAAATGGAAACGCTTGCGACGCCCCTCGGATATATTCCTGAACAGCCCCGTGAAAATGCGGTGGTAGAAAGCATGACGCTCGCGCAAAACCTGAGCCTGCGCACACTCGCTTCCGGCGGCATTGACGTGAATAGTGATGTACAGGCGTTGCTCACCCGATTTCATGTTAACCCACCGGAGAAGGACCGACAGGCCAGCACATTATCCGGCGGCAATCTGCAAAAGCTGGTCAGCGCCCGTGAGTTCGGCAGTCCACGCGCCGCCATTCTCGCTTGCTACCCGACGATGGGCCTCGATCTTTCAGCGATACAAACGATATACTTGGAAATGTTCGCCCAGGCCGAGGCAGGCGCAGCCGTGCTCTGGATATCGGAGGATCTTGACGATCTGATCGCCGGCGCCCACCGGATCGCCATAATCAGGGAAGGACAAGTCGTCGCCGTCAAAATCAATGACGGCAGTCTTACCCGCGATAAACTTGGTGCGCTCATGACGGGCATGAACCTTGACGAGTTAGTCGCATGATGCAGGTCAATCGCGATAGCATTCTGGTCGTCAGTGCAACAATTCTCGCCTTTTTCCTGCTCATGGTCGGATTTTTCATGCTGCTTGGAAAGCCGCCTTTCGAAATGATCGGAATGCTGCTGACCTATGCCTTGGGTGATGGTTATTCGATCTCGCAGACATTAGCCAAAACAACCCCCATACTGCTTTGCGCGCTGGCGGCGGCCGTGCCGGGTCGGCTCGGTCTGATTTCCGTCGGCGCAGAAGGACAACTCTATGCGGGCGCAATCACCGGCACCGCCGTCGTCCTCGCGGCGCCCGGCCTTCCCGCCGCCCTGATGCTGCCGGCCATGCTCACCTCTGCCGCCCTCGGCGGCGCTTTTTACGGGTATGTCCCCGGTATCCTGCGCGCCCGCCTGCATATAAATGAGACCATCACAACATTATTGCTGAATTATGTGACGGTCCTTTGGGTTAACGCCCTCGTATTTGGGCCCTGGAAAGATCCGGCCAGCCAGGGGTGGCCCGCGACCATATCCTTTCCGCAAGCGGCAATATTGCCAGCACTACCTGCATCGCGCATTCATCTTGGTCTGTTGATCGGCATTGCGCTCGCAATTGCGCTGCATTTCTTCTTCACGCGCGGCGCGTCGGCGCAGAAAATCCGCATTCTTGCCGGAAACCGAAAGGTCGGCGAGATGTTCGGACTTAATTTCGGCACATGGGTCATCATGCTGATGGCGATGGGAGGCGCCATCGCAGGTATCGCCGGCATTGCCGAGGTATCGGCTATTCAAGGCCGGCTTCAACCCACGATTTCCATCGGCTACGGACTAACCGGATTCCTTGTTTCATGGCTCTCACGCCACCAACCGTTGATCATTCTTCCTGTCGCCTTTCTGGTTGGCGGCCTTGTTGCCGCGAGCGACGCACTTCAACTCTTCGCCAAGGTGCCGGCGGCGAGCGCCATAATTCTGCAAGGGCTACTTTTCGCCGTGGCACTTGCGGTTCCCGGGTTTATTAAAAGTATGAGGCCCGGATATGAGCGCTGACCTCCTTACCCTTCTCGGCGCCTGGTCCATCGCGACATTGCGAAGCGCAACGCCGTTGATATTTACGACACTTGGCGAGACCTTCACCCAGCGCACAGGCATCATCAATCTGGGAGTTGAGGGAGAAATGCTGGTCGGCGCCTGTGTCGGATTTGCGGTCGGCGTCGCCACAGGCAACCCCTGGCTTGGCCTGCTGGCCGGAGCTCTTGCGGGTGCTGCACTCTCCTGTCTCCACACTGCGTTGGTGCTGGGCGCAAACGCCAATCAGATCGGTTCCGGCCTTGCCGTATGGATGATTGCACTTGGCACCACCTCCTATTTTGGCAGGGTGCTGGTCGGAAATCAGGTGACGCCGCTTCCTGATCTGGGTTCACCTCTCACGGACGGCCTGCCCTTTTTGAGCGTCTTTTTCGGACAGATGACGATGAGCGTGCCGCTGGCGGTGGCTGCCGTTGTTTTCGCAGCCTGGTGGCTGGCCAATACCCGATCTGGCATACAGTGGCAGGCGGTCGGGGACTCCGCCCGCATCTCCTCAGAAAATGGAATTCGGCCCGGAATCGTCCGCTTTAAGGCCATCCTCCTCGGCGGCCTGCTGTCCGGCTTTGGTGGCGCTATTCTCTCGGTCGACTATACCCAGACCTGGGCGCAGGATATGACCAAGGGTCGTGGATTGATTTCCGTCGGGCTGGTGATCGTCGCTCGCTGGAAGCCCGCGCTCGTTTTGCCGATCTGCATCATGTTCGGTCTGGCGGAAGTTGCGGTCCTCCGCGCGCAAACTGCCGGCTGGACCATCTCACCCCACCTTATGGCGACCGCGCCTTACCTAGTCGTTTTGCTCATCCTCATTGTCAGCCATGCGATGGCGCGGCGCGATGCGGACATGCCCGCGGACCTCAGGTCAGTCTTCGCATGACAGCAGTGCATTAACCTAATGTGAAATCATCCAGGGACGCTTGGCGGGAAAGCTTTTCGATCCGTCAGGGCGATATAACGTGCCCGAGTTGATTTTCTTGCCACCGCCACAACATCCGCAACCGGGGCCATGAGAGGATTTCTTCGGCTCATGCGCGCTTTTTTCGTTGGTGGCATGGGCATGGCGGGTCCCCGCTTCCATCATGGCCAGCCGTGGAGCGGACATCATTCTCGGCGCGTTTGAGCCGCAACTCGGGCAACAGCCGGGCTGCGCATAATCGGAAATCGGCGCCATTTCATCAAACGGACCGCAATCCTCACATGAATATCTGTAAATCGGCATGAAATTCTCCAAAAGCCGGGCGGGATCGCGGCCCGCCCGTTCAAGAAAGGGAAATATGACTTAGAGATCGGGCGCCAGCGGCACGTCGATGGACCCGTCAAGATACTTCTTGGGCCCGTCCGCATTCGGCATCATGTCCCATTCGAAAATATCAGTCGGCAGCCAAAGCGTTGCACAGGCATTTGGAATATCGACAACGCCCGAAATATGCCCCTGAACCGGCGCGGTGCCGAGGATCGCGTAGGCCTGGGCACCGGTGTAGCCGAATTTCTTCAGATACTCGATTGCATTAAGGCAGGCCTGACGGTAGGCAATATGGACATCCAGATAATGCTGCTTGCCCACCTCATCGACGGAGATCCCTTCGAAGATGAGATAGTCATCATATTTCGGCGCGATCGGTGAGGGCCGGAAAATCGGGTTCTTGACGCCGTATTTCTGCATTCCGTCCTTGATCAAAGACACCTTGAGATGCAGCCAGCCCGCCATTTCAATGGCGCCGCAGAAGGTAATCTCGCCATCGCCCTGGCTGAAATGCAGATCACCCATGGAGAGCCCGGCGCCATCGACATAAACCGGGAAATAAATCTTTGATCCGCGCGACAGGTCCTTGATATCGCAGTTACCGCCATGTTCCCGCGGCGGCACTGTACGGGCGGCCTCGGCGGCGGCCTTATCCCTTGCCTCGCCCGTCATCCTGCCCATATGCGCAGTCGGACCGCCATCGGGGAGCGTTGCAAGCTCCGGAACGCGTTCGGGGTCGGTCGCGACCAGCGCCTTCTCGCGCTTGTTCCACATATCCAGCATCTTCCGGTCCGGAAGGCAGCCGATCAGGCCAGGATGGATGAGCCCGGCATATCTCACGCCCGGCACATGGCGGGACTTGGTAAACATACCCTCAAAATCCCAGATGGATTTTTGTGCTTCTGGGAAATGCTCGGTCAGAAAGCCGCCGCCATTCTTCTTCGAAAAGAAGCCGTTAAACCCCCAGAGACTTTCTTCTTTCGTGCCGATATCGAGAATATCGACGACCAGAAGGTCACCGGGCGACGCTCCTTCCACGCCGATCGGTCCGGAAAGATAGTGAACCTGCGCCAGTTCAACATCGCGAACGTCGGAGGCATCGTCATCATTCTTGATCTGTCCGCCGGTCCAGTCATAGGTTTCGATCTTGAAGTCATCGCCCGGCTTCACCCAGACGGCAATCGGAATGTCCGGATGCCAGCGGTTGTGGATATTCTCGTTGGTAAGCGGACTTTCACTCAGGTTCACTTCGATAATTGTATCAGTCATATTGCCTCCTTGTGGACTTTCTTTGGTTGGTTAGACGGATAGGAATTTTGAGACCTTTTCTTCATCGATTCCGGCGCGCGGGGCTTCATGGACGAACTCGCCATTTTCAAGCACCAGCACCCGGTCCGCGACATCCAGCGCGAAACTCAGGACCTGCTCGGATACGATAATGGAGAGACCCCGCTCATCGCGGATGCGGCGCAGCGTCCTTGCCATTTCACGGATAATGGACGGCTGTATTCCTTCCGTCGGTTCGTCCAGCAACAGGACTTTGGGGTTGGAGGCAAGCGCACGGGCAATTGCTAGTTGCTGCTGTTGACCACCGGAAAGATTCCCTCCCCGTCTTGATTTCATTTCAACAAGAACCGGGAACAGCTCATATATATCGCTGCTGACCTTTTTCTTACCGGTGACGATCAGGCCGGTCTCGACATTTTCCTCAACCGTCATGGAGGAAAAGATCTGGCGGCCCTGCGGTACATAGGCCAGGCCTTTGGCCACCCGTTCATAGGATTTCAGTGCCTGGATGGATGCGCCGTCAACAGTAACACTTCCAGTTTTTGTAGGAACGATCCCCATAAGCGTCTTCATCAGGGTTGTCTTGCCCATGCCGTTCCGTCCCATGATCGCGACGATTTCTCCGGGAGAAATGGCAAAATTCAGCCCATGGAGCACTTCGGATTCGCCATAGGCGGAGCGGAGACTTTCAACTGCTAACATCATTACCTCCTTAGTGTCCAAGATAGACTTCGATGACTTTGGGATCGGCTTGCACATGCGCCATCGACCCTTCCGAGAGGACCTTGCCCTGATGCAGCACTGTGACGCGCGTCGCGATATCCTCAACGAATTTCATGTCATGCTCAATGACGATGACCGAGCGGTCCTGAATGATGCGGTTGAGGAGTTCGGCGGTCTTCTTGCGTTCCGCCACCGACATACCGGCTACCGGCTCATCCAGCATAAGCAGTTCCGGATCCTGGATGAGCAGCATGCCGATCTCGAGCCACTGCTTCTGGCCATGGCTGAGATAGGCAGCCTTTTCCTCAAGCAATTCCTCCAGAAAAACCGTCGCGGCAATTTCATCTATCCGGGATATCACTGCGTCATCTCGGCGAAACGTCAATGCACCGAAAACTCCATGTCCCTTGGGGTATGAAATCTCGAGATTTTCGAAAACTGTCAGATCCTCATAGACCGTGGGGGTCTGGAACTTGCGGCCAACGCCCGCATGGACGATCTGGTCCTCGCGCATTTTCAGGAGTTCCTGATTTTTGAACTCGACCTTGCCGCTTGTCGCTTTCGTACGGCCGCAAATCAGGTCGAGAACCGTCGTCTTGCCGGCGCCGTTCGGACCGATAATTACGCGGCATTCATTTTGCTCAACGTAAAAGCTCAAGCCGTCAACCGCCTTGAATCCATCGAAGGATACAGTCAGGTTCTCAACAGTGAGCAGGAAATCCGGTCGTGCATTCATCGCCACTTCCTCCTAGTCGGCCGCCGCTTCAAGCGGGTCATATTTACTAACATCCTCGTCGATGTGCATTTTTCGCTTGAAAATCAGAGCTATACGCGGTTCGACGTAGTCCTTATAGATGCCCGCAAGGCCGTTCGGGAACGCCAGCACAACGGCAATGAAAAGGCCGCCAAGGCCAAGCAGCCAAAGTTCAGGGAAAAGTTCTGAAAATGTCGTTTTGGCAAGATTGACCAGGAGGGCACCGTATACGGCTCCGATAATAGAAAGGCGTCCGCCAACCGCACAGAAGATCACCATCTCGATAGAGGGAACGATGCCGACAAAGCTCGGCGACATAAAGCCAACCTGCAACGTGAACATCGCGCCGCCGACCGCAGCGAAAGCCGCGCCTGCGCAAAAGACGAAAATTTTGAAGTTGGCGACGTCGTAGCCTGAGAACCGGACACGATCCTCCTGATCCCGCATGGCGATCAGAATGCGGCCAAGCTTTGATTTACGGATTATCTGGGCAATAAAGAGGCAGGCGAAAAGCAGGCCGCCATTGACGAAATATAGAATAACCTTGGCGTCGTCCGTGCGGATATCCCAGCCTTTCAGGGTTCTGAGATCCGTGATGCCGTTGACGCCCCCCGTATATCCCTGCTGGCCAATGATCAGGATCGTCAGTATGGCCGCGATGGCCTGGGTGATAATTGCGAAATAGACGCCGCCAACGCGCCTGCGGAACATGGCGACGCCAATAATGAAGGCAAAGATTACCGGAATAATGATAACGGCCACGAGACTGAAGGTCAGACTATGAAAAGGCTGCCACCAGAACGGGATCTCGGCGATCTGGTTCCAGTCCATGAAGTCGGGGATGCCCGGCGTCGACTGGATTTTCGTCGCTTCCGGGCTGGAGGCCTCGAGCTTCAGAAACATGGCCATGCAATAGCCGCCAAGACCGAAGAAGACTCCTTGACCGAGGCTGAGGATACCTCCCGCCCCCCAGCAAAGCACAAGTCCGATCGCCACAAAAGCGTAGGTCAGATATTTGCCGAACAGATTGAGACGAAAAACGTCCAGACCGACGGGCAGCATCACGAAGATCAGAAGTGCGAGAAGAGCAAAGCCGATAAGGTCCGTATTCGAGAAAAAGCGGTTTTTGTTTAAAAACATCGGATTAACCTCATTTACGGAGTTTGAGAGCGAAGAGACCTTGCGGGCGCAGCATCAGGATACCGACGACCGTCAGCAAGGTAAGGACCTTGGCCATCGAGCCGGACAGGAAAAATTCCATAATGGACTGCGCCTGCGAGATCGAGAAAGCGGAGGCGATCGTTCCAAGAAGACTTGCGGCCCCGCCAAAGACGACGACCAGGAAGGTATCGACGATATAAAGCTGTCCGGCTGTCGGTCCGGTTGAACCGATCATCGTGAAAGCGGAACCGGCGACACCGGCAACACCGCAGCCAATGCCGAAGGTCAGCCGGTCCGTGCGTTCCGTGTTGATGCCGACGGCCCCGGCCATGACACGGTTCTGCGTGACCGCCCGTACCTGTTTTCCCCAGGAAGAGCGGAACATCATGATATAGACAGCTATGGAGATTCCGGTCGCCAGCACCATAACAAAAATGCCGTTAATAGGGATTTCGATCGTATCTGTAAGTGGCAGGGAGCCCATCATCCACTCCGGTATGGTCACACCGACTTCGCGGGCGCCGAAAACAGACCGGTAGATTTGCTGCATGATCAGGCTGAGCCCCCAGGTTGCGAGAAGCGTATCAAGGGGTCTTTTGTATAAATGTCGGATGAGCGCCCATTCGACAAACATCCCGAGCGCGCCTGCCACGATAAAGGCCAAAATCATCGCGAGAAAAAAATACATACTGAACAATGCTGGCATGTATTCGGAAAACAAATTGGAGGTCAGGTAGGTAACATAGGCGCCTAAAATCATGAACTCGCCATGTGCCATGTTAATAACGCCCATCTGGCCGAAGATGATGGCCAGGCCCAGCGCCATAAGAACAAAAACTGAGAAGAGAATGAGGCCCGCAAAACCCTGCATGGCAAATATAGCCCCGAGTTCCCCCATTGAGTAATCAGCGAACATAACCTGTCTCCTAACTGCGATGAATCAATCAGCTAAAGGGTAATGCGTAGGGTGGTCCGGACAATGGAGCTACGAACCACCCCCTACGCAAAGCCTATTGATACCCTTTCGGGAACGGATCCGGTTCGACCAGCTCCGCCGTTTCGAAGACAACTTCATATTGGCCGTCGAGCTTGGCGTGACCAACACGGGTCTTGGACCACAAGTGATGGTTTTCATGAACTTTCACATATCCCTCGGGAGCGGTGGTCAATTCAATTCCCGGGCTCGCGGCCCGCACCTTGTCGATATCGAAGGATCCCGCTTTCTCGACAGCCGCCTTCCACAGCCAAGGACCGAGATAAGCGGCCTGGGTGACGTCACCGATAACGATCTCATCGCCCCACATCTTCTTGAATTCCTCGACAAACGCGATGTTGTTCGGGTTATCCAGGCTCTGGAAATATTTCATGCAGGCATAGGCGCCGACAATATTTTCACCGCCGATGCCACGGATTTCGTCTTCCGTTACCGAAATGGTCAGCAGAAGCGGTTTTTCCTTGGTCATATCAATGCCGGCCGCCTTAAGCTGCTTGTAGAAGGCGACGTTGGATCCGCCGACGACGATCGCGTAGATCACATCCGGTTTTTTCAGGCGGATCTTGTTGATCACCGAGTTGAACTGTGTGTGGCCAAGCGGATAATATTCCTCACCCACTACTTTCAGGCCCAGCTTTTCGATATGCTTGCGGGCGATCTTGTTGGAGGTGCGCGGCCAAATATAGTCCGATCCGAGCAAATAGAAGGATTTAGCCCCCTTGGTTTCCGCCACCCAGTTGAGACCGGCGATGATCTGCTGCGTTGCTTCCTGCCCGGTGTAAATAACGTTCGGAGACTGCTCCAGTCCTTCATAGAATGTCGGATAGTAAAGGAAACCGTTATATTGCTCGAAGACAGGCAGCACGGCCTTGCGGCTGGCGGATGTCCAGCAGCCCATGACGGAAGCAACCTTGTCGTTGACCAGCAATTTCTTCGCCTTTTCGGCAAAGGTAGGCCAGTCCGAGGCACCGTCTTCCTGAATATACTTGATTTTGCGGCCCAATATGCCGCCTTGCGCATTGATCTGCTCAATGGCCAGTTTCTCTGCCTGCACGGAACCGGTTTCGGAAATCGACATAGTGCCTGTAATCGAATGAAGGATGCCGATCGTCACTTCATCATCGGTAACCGCCAGACCGGTCGTATTCACTGCTGCCGTCGGATAATCGGCTGCACGCAGGAATTTTGGCACAAAAAGCGATGCGGCCAGTGCCGTTCCGCCCATCAACACCGAACGGCGTGACGCTTCCATCTGCTTGTTTGGTTTCTTTGGTGTATCGGACATAGTTTTCTCCTTTGAACCTGCCTGTTCAGTCCCTAACGACAGCGGTCATCGCTGCCTTGCACAAAAGATTGGAGAAAAATGTTGCAATGCAACATACGTCGTTTAACGTATGTGCATGCGCCTTTTGACGGTGCATAAAACTTCTGGTGAAAATGCAGACTCTGTAAGTCGGAGATAACTCCCAGAGCGCGTAAGTATTAATCGGGTATCGGCATAATCTTTCGCCACGGAAAGCGAGAAATGAAACCAATTTTTGGCGTGATGAGAGAGCGTCGGCGATATAACCAATGGGTCGCAAATGAGACCCTGGAAGATTTTGCGCTCAGGTTTACCGCCCGTCGCGCCCGTCGCTGGTCCTATTTACGTGTCACGAACACGGCTCTCGGCTCCATCTCCTTTCTGGCGCTGGAGGCAATCGGCGGCGCGATTACCCTGCGCTATGGCTTTGATACGGCGATAACGGCGATTATGCTGGTCGGGGCAATCCTCTTCCTCACCGGTATCCCGATCAGCTACTACGCCGCCAAATATGGCGTTGACATCGACCTTCTTACCAGAGGGGCCGGCTTTGGCTATATCGGCTCCACGGTTACATCGCTCATTTATGCCTCCTTCACCTTTATCTTCTTCGCGCTTGAAGCCGCTATCTTGAGCTTTGCGCTGGAATTATGTTTCGGGATTCCCATTGGCATAGGATATATTCTGAATGCCCTCGTCGTGATTCCACTCGTTACCCATGGATTCACCAAAATATCGAAATTCCAGGCATGGACCCAACCCCTCTGGATTCTCCTGCATATTCTGCCCTTCGCGCTTCTTGCCGCCGCCGGATATGACATTCACAGCTGGCAGGCTTTCAAGGGGCTGGGCCCGACCGAGGCAAGCGGCATGACCCTGATGATGCTCGGCGCCGCGTCCGGTGTCGTCTTTTCCCTCATCGCGCAGATCGGCGAGCAGGTTGATTTCCTGCGCTTTCTGCCCGAGCCAAAAACAGCGCAGGAAACGAGAAAGTGGTGGATGTCGATGCTCTGTGCCGGGCCGGGATGGACACTCCTCGGGGTCGCCAAAATGCTCGCAGGCTCCTATCTTCTGACCTTCGCCATCTCGCAAGGCGTCGGGACCGACGACGCGGGCGATCCGACGCAGATGTATTTCGCCGCCTTCAGTCAGGTCATAGAAAATCCGTTTCTGGTGCTTTCGCTGACAGGCGCCTTTGTCATCCTCAGCCAGCTCAAAATCAATGTCACCAACGCCTATGCGGGATCAATAGCCTGGTCGAATTTCTTTTCCCGGCTGACTCACAGCCATCCCGGGCGGGTTGTCTGGATGGTGTTCAATGTCGCCATCGCCCTCATGCTCATGAATCTTGGGGTTTTCGGTGCTCTGGAAACAACGCTCGCCTTTTATTCGCACGTCGCGCTGGCCTGGATCGGCGCTATCGTTTCCGATCTCGTGATCAACAAACCGCTAGGTCTCAGTCCTCCCCATATCGAGTTTCGTCGGGCGCATTTATATGACATCAATCCCGTGGGGCTCGGATCCATGGGCGGCGCCTGTATCGTCTCATTTCTCGCCTATTCCGGCGCCTTCGGTCAGACAGCGATGTCCCTGTCCTCCTTCATCGCCCTTTTCACCGCCGTGCTTCTCGCGCCCCTGATCGCCTATGCGACGAAGGGCCGATATTACATAGCGAGAACGCCGGCGGCCATGCCCGAAAGCCTCCATACATGCTGCATCTGCGAGTACCGCTTCGACGCGGAGGATATGGCGGACTGTCCTTTTTACGAAGGCCCCATCTGCTCCCTTTGCTGTTCACTGGATTCGGTCTGCCGGGATGCCTGCAAGCCATTTGCACGGCTGGACCAGCAAACCAGCAGCTTTCTCAATTGGGTGTTTCCAGAGAAAATTGTTTCAATATTACAATCGCGTATGGCGCAGTTTACAGTTCTGACATCGGCAATCTCGGGGCTGATCGGGGCGCTTCTTTGGGTTATCCGAAGTCAGGCGGGAACTGAATATCTCGATATTACGCTCACCCTGATTTTTTCCGGGTTGCTCTTCATTGTCGGTGTCTCAGTCTGGCTGTTTATTCTGGCTCATGAAAGCCAGCGGGCGGCGTGGCAGGAATCCAATTTGCAGTCCCAGCGCCTGATGCGGGAAGTCCGCGCCCATAAGCGCACAGATGCCGAACTGCAGGACGCCCGTGACAAGGCCGAAGCCGCAAGCCAGGCAAAAAGCCGTTATATGATGGGCTTGAGCCATGAACTGCGCACACCGCTCAACGCCATCTTTGGCTATGCGCAAATTCTATACAAGGATCCGAATACGCCTCCCAACCGGAAGGAAGCCGTCTCCGTTATCCGCCGGTCAGCGGAGCATTTGTCCGGCTTGATAGAAGGCCTGCTCGATATCTCGAAAATCGAGGCCGGACGCATCGAAATTTACCGCGACCGCATTGATTTTGCTCTCTTCATGTCGCAACTGGCGGGCATATTTGAAATGCAGGCGGCGGAAAAAGGTCTGAAATTCACCTATCAGATCGCCACCAAACTGCCAGCCTGGATTGCGACGGACGAAAAGAGGCTGCGGCAGATCCTGATGAATTTGCTGTCCAACGCCATTCGCTATACCGAGGCAGGCGAGGTCAAACTGATACTATCCTACAGGAACGAGGTTGCTCATTTTGAAGTGAGCGATACCGGCATCGGCATACCGTCCAACAAACTTGATACTATCTGGAAACCCTTCGAGAGGGCAGGCGTCAAGACCGTCCGTGGTACGGGTCTTGGCCTCACCATCACGAAACTGCTGGTGGAGATGATGGGCGGGGAAATACGGGTCCAGAGTATTTATGGACAAGGGAGCAAGTTTAACCTTCGAATGATGCTGCCCGCGGTTTACAGGAGCGACCAGCCACCGGAGACGCCCGAAGCCCGGATCACCGGCTACACTGGACAGCGGCGCAGCATTTTCGTTCTCGACGACGAAACGGATCATCTGAAACTGATTGAGACGCTTCTTGCGCCGCTCGGTTTCAAGTTATACCTCGCTTCCAGTCTCGAGATTGCCCGGGAAATGCTGAGCATGTCAAAACCCGACCTGTTCCTTCTCGATATCGATCTTCCGGATATATCGGGGTGGGAATTCGCCGCGCAGCTCAGACGCGGCGTCCATCACGCGACCCCTATCATCATGGTGTCGGCGCATGCGCTTGAAGGCAGAAACAAGAAAAATGGGCCCGAAGATGCCCTGCATGATGCCTTTATTGCAAAGCCGGTCAGCTTCTCGAACCTGCTGGAGCAAATCCGCACGCTTCTGAAACTCGACTGGACCAAGGATATCCGCCGGCCAGTGATTGAGCATAATAATGTCATCTTGCGTGAAAGCGACAGGGCCCGAATTATCTCCATGGCCAGAATCGGGAACGCCTCTGCCATTCGCACACATCTTGACCAAATGGAAACGGAGGCGCCTAGCTTGCAATCCGGCCTGCAACCGCTTCGCCAGCGGCTTTCAGAATTTGATCTGCCGGGATTAATTAAAGATTTGGAGGCGTCGCCCGATGATATTGTCTGATTTCGACCATCGCCGCCAAATCGTTCTGGTCGTCGACGATAGCCCTGAATCGCTCTCAATGGTCGCAACGGCCATCGAGGAGGCCGGAATGACGGTTCTGGTTGCGCGGGATGGGGAGACGGCCCTTGAACTCGTCAAAAGAATACAGCCGGATGTGGTTCTGATGGACGCGGTCATGCCCGGTCTCGACGGGTTCGAGACCTGCGCCCGCCTCAAATCAGGTCACGACATGATCCAGGCACCGATCATATTCATGACCGGCCTGAGCGAGCCGGAACACATTCTGAAAGGCCTGGAAGTGGGCGGCGTGGATTACGTGACAAAACCGGTTAATCCCGATGAGCTGATTGCCCGGCTGACAATCCATTTAACCAACGCCAAGATGATTGAAAGCGCCCAGAATGCACTGGATGCCGGTGGCCGTCCGGTTATGGCGGTGACACAGGTGGGCAATCTGATCTGGGCGTCGCCGGAAGCGAAGAAACTGATGGATCGGCTCGCGAAGTTCACGGATGACGACAATAGGCTGACCAATGCGAAGATGCTGGACTGGCTGTCGGAGCTCATTAAAACCCCGCTCTCGCAATCCCAACCTTTTCATCTTGGGAAAAAAGACGATCTCATAGAGATTAGTCTCTTGGGCATTCGTACGCCGAAGGAGATTTTGCTCTCCATCGAGAAGGTATCGGTTCTGGACCCGAAGAAAGCCCTGATTAACACCTTCGCACTCACGGCGCGGGAAGCGGAGATCCTCATCTGGCTGTCCCGCGGTAAAACCAACCGTGATATCGGCGACATCCTCGCCATCAGCTCCCGCACGGTTAACAAGCATCTCGAACAGATATTCCAGAAGCTGGGAGTCGATAACCGGACGTCGGCCGCCGTAATTACGGATAGGATTTGCAGGAAAGCAGGCGTTCATTGAATAAGGTTAGAGAGATGTCAGGAGGGTGACATGCTCCCTGTCATCAATCTCAACCTTTTAGGATCCCTCTCGTCAGGACTAAGCAATCAGAGTACCGCAACCTGCTTCAATCAGAGTTACCTTAATTTATCTCTTGCAAAACCGGCGCCGTCCACACATGACAATGCCAATCGTTGAGTTAATGTGACCACGCGTGCTCGTTGAGGTAGGCTGTCATTGCATTGTAAGTCATCATCCGCGGATAGTCCGCTTGAGGCATGTCTATGTTGAAACGACTGCTCAGCGCAGTTACCAAATGGAGAAAATCCATGGAATCGATGTCGAACTCCTCCTGCAAATTTGCGTCACGGTCGATTGTCGTGACATCAATATCTGGAGCAATGCGGTGAATTTCCTCTTTCAGTACGGCTTCAATCTCGATGGTGTTCATAACGTCTCCGGCGCTTGCAAAAAATTGGAAATTGCTCTCAGGAATAGAGCCCCCTGATGACCATCGCTAACGCGATGGTCCGCCGCCAAGGAGATATTGGCAATCTGCCGGGGTACCAGCACGCCATCCTGCACCCAAGGGCGCGTAGACGGGGTACCAATACCAATCAGCGCAACCTGCGGCGGATAGATAACGCCATATAGGGTGTCCACGCCCCGGTCCCCCAGGCTCGATATCGTAATTGTCGGGTCTGAAAGCTCTGATGACCGGAATCGCCCAGCACGGACACGGGAAACTAAATCGCGTATTGCCGACATCACGGAGTCAAGATCAAGGCTTTCTGTGTTATGAATTGCCGGAGCGACCAGACCGCCGCCGCGTATTCTGATCGCCATTCCGATGTGAGCCGCGGCATTGGGGTGGAAGATGTCACCGGTAAAATGTCCGTTGAATTCGGGATATTTCCCCAAAGCCCTTGCGACGGCCTTTAGATAAAGCGCGCCCAGCAAAAGCCGCTCTGCTGGAGGTCGGTTTGCGTTGGTCTGAGTGACAAAAGCCGCTGCTTTGGAGAGGTCAATCGTATGTCCAAGGTAATAATGCGGTATTTCCCGTTTTGATCGCGACATCGCCGCCGCAATCGCCTTACGCATTCCAGACTTTTCCATAGGCCCAGCGACGTTTGCGGCCGCACCGGGAGCCCCCGGTTTAGCGTCAATCCGTGCTTCAACATCAGCCAAAGTAATCACGCCTTCTGGCCCGAAACCGGGGTTTTCAAACGACATCAGATCGAGCCCCGATTCCTTGGCCCGCCGACGGGCTGCCGGTGTTATCCGAACGCGCATCCCGGGTTTTCCTGAAGGAAGTGACGATCCACTGACTGTTTGATCCGGCTTGGTATCGGGAGCAGTTTTATGGACCGGTTCCGCCGGAGCGACTTCTTTCTTTTGTGTCGTCGCATCGGCGGCTGCGAGGAGCTGTTGGTCGCGGGAGGGTACATCTTGTCCAGCTCCCCGGATGACGGCCATCGGAGTTCCCACCGGAATAGTTTTTCCAATCTCAGCCAGATAGGTTTCAAGAACACCGTCCTCAAAGACCTCGATTTCAATCGCGCCCTTGTGGGTTTCAACAACCGCGATGATATCTCCACGGTGAACATCGTCGCCCGGTTTTATCAACCATTCTACGAGTGTCCCGGCCTCCATGTCAGGCCCGAGGGATGGCATGAGGAATTCGCTCATAATCTTACACCCGGTCCATTAAGGCTTTGGCTGCGGCAATTATTTTTGGCACCTGCGGAATTGCAGCCTCCTCCAGATGGCGCGCATAGGGGATCGGCACTTCCTCGCTACAGACCCGCGCAATGGGCGCATCGAGTTCAAAGAAGGCACTTTCCACCAGCCGCATGCCGATTTCAGCGGCCAGGCTTCCACTTTTCCATCCTTCATCCACGATCAGGGCGCGGTGGGTCTTGGCGATCGAGGCAATTATTGTCTCTATATCAAGAGGGCGCAGACTGCGTAGATCAATCACATCAGTCTCGATATTCTCTTTCGCGAGTTCCTCCGCCGCATCAAGGGTTTTGAACAGCGATCCGCCATATGTAATCAATGACAGATCAGCGCCTTCACGGCGCAGGGCCGCATGCTCAATATTGACCGGCCCCGCATTGGCGGCGATTTCTCCGGATCGATTATAGAGCATGACATTTTCGAATATCAGGACTGGATCGGGATCTTCAAGCGCTGTCCACAGCATGCCGCGCGCATCCTCAAGTGTTGCGGGCGCAAGGACCCGAAGACCCGGAATATGCGCATACCAGCCTTCCAGGCTGTGTGAATGCTGCGCCGCCAACTGGCGTCCGGCTCCCGTCGCCATACGGATGACAACGGGGACGCCAAACTGATTATTCGACATATGGCGATAAGTGGCGGCGGTGTTCAGAATCTGGTCGAGTGCAAGTAGCGAGAAGTTGACGGTCATGACCTCAACGATCGGCCGCATCCCGGCAATTGCCGCGCCGATGCCAGCCCCGGTGAAACCCGATTCCGATAACGGCGTATCACGTATCCGGCCTGGGCCAAACTCATCAATAAGGCCTTTACTGACAGCGTAGCATCCGCCATATCGGCCAACATCTTCGCCCATCAGGAATACGCGATCATCGCGCGCCAAGGCATCGACAATCCCGGAGCGAACTGCTTCACGGTAGGTCATCTCAACCATTTTTCCGGGCTCTGCCGGTTCGGCAGGTTGTTTGGATTGTCCAGATGCCATGACATATTGGGTAAGCTGCTCAACCGGCTCCAATGTTCCAGCATCAGCGAAAGCGATGGCCTCGGCAATTTCCGCGTCAATTTCTTTTTCAATATCGTTAATCTCTTCAGCATGGATTAAACCGGCCTGCTCGAGCCAGCCCTTGAACCGCACAATCGGACCTTTCTCACGCCAAGCCTCCACCTCTTCCTTGGGTCGATAAAGCTGTGCATCAAACATGGAATGGGCCCTGAAACGGTAAGTCCTGCATTCCAGAAAATAGGGCTTGCCCGTTTCGCGGATATTGTACAATGCCTTCTTCGCGGCGACCTCAACCGCCACAACGTCCATACCATCAACAACATCACTCTGGATTGCGTAACTTTTTGCCTTGGCGCTGATATCTGTTTCTGCTTCAGAGAGTTTCAGAGCGGTGCCCATGGCGTAGCCGTTGTTCTCGCAGACGAACAGAACGGGCAGGCTCCATAGCGACGCCAAATTGAGACTTTCGTGAAATTCGCCTTCCGCCACTGCGCCTTCGCCAAAAAAACAGGTTGTCACCGCATGTTGCGCACGCATCTTGTCAGCAAGAGCTAAGCCAACGGCAAGTGGCAGACCGCCGCCAACAATAGCATTGCCGCCATAGAAATTTGCATCCTGGCTAAAGAGATGCATGGACCCTCCACGTCCGCCGGAGCATCCTTCCGCCTTCCCGAACATTTCGGCCATGATCGTGTTCATGGAAATACCCCGCGCCAAGGCATGGCCATGCTCACGATAGGTTGCGACAACACGATCCTTATGTTTGAGGAGGGGGATGATGCCGATCGCTACCGCTTCCTCACCATCGTAAAGATGCAGGAAGCCCCGGATTTTCTCCTGTGTGTAGAGTTCAGCGCATTTGTCTTCAAAGCGGCGGATACGGATCATTCCTGCAAGCAGGTTTCGCACATGGTTATGATCAAGATGAGGCTTCGGGCTTATGTCTGTCATTGTTCATCACTCTCGAGTGTTGAGATATCGCCTTCAGGCAACCCTAATTCGCGAGCCTTGAGAAGCCGCCGCATAATCTTGCCACTGCGGGTTTTTGGAAGGTTTTTACGAAAGGCGATATCCTTCGGCGCGACAGCAGGGCCAAGCCGCTTGCGGGCATGCCCAATAAGGTCAAGACGCAGATCCTCTCCCGGTACATATCCCGGTTTTAAGGCAACAAAGGCTTTGACGATCTCGCCCGCCGTCTCGTCAGGAATCCCAATAACGGCAACTTCCGCGACCGCAGCATGCTCCATCAAGGCACTTTCGACTTCAAACGGCCCAATCAGGTGCCCCGCACTTTTAATAACATCATCACTTCGTCCGACAAACCAGAAATAGCCGTCAGAATCACGCATTGCCAGATCGCCGCTCAAATACCATCCATTCGAAAAGCATTTCCGATACCGCTCATCCTCATGAAGATAGCCCCGCATCATTGATGGCCAGCCTGCCTGCAAGGCCAGTTCGCCAATTCCCAGGGGCTTTGTAATCTCGCGCACACCATTGTCAGATTTTTCGACAATCGCGGCTCTAATGCCCGGCAATGGTTTGCCCATCGACCCTGGTTTCACATCTACTGAGGCGTAATTGGCAATCATGATACCGCCGGTTTCGGTTTGCCACCAATTATCATGGAAAGGCATCCCAAATGTATCGGCGCTCCAGATCACGGCCTCCGGGTTCAGGGGCTCGCCAACACTCGCCATAAAGCGTAAATGCGACAGATCGCGGGATTTAACCAGATCAGAACCCGCCTTCATTAACATTCGGATGGCCGTCGGGGCGGTATACCAAACAGTGACCCGTTCCTCCGCCAGAATTTGATACCAGCGATTGACATCGAATTCCGCTTCGTCAACAATCATCGTAACGCCGTTTGTGAAAGGCGCGATAATTCCGTAGGAAGTTCCAGTGATCCAACCTGGGTCCGCCGTGCACCAGTAGATATCATCCGGTCGCAGATCAAGCGCTATCCGGCCCGTAATATGATGAGCAACAACGGCCTCATGTACATGTACTGCTCCTTTTGGTTTACCAGTCGTCCCACTGGTGAAATGCAGTAGTGCGGTATCTTCCGGTGCCATGGCTTCAATTCTGAAGTCCTCCTCCGCAGCCGCCATCAGGGCGGTCAGGTTACGCAAGCCCCCATCACTGCCATCGCCGTCGATAATAAGGATTTCCTTTAGTTCCGGGAGGTCGTTTCGGAAGGCTTCCACGTTACGCTTGTAAAGTTTTCTTGTGGTAATCAGCACATTGGCGCCGCCAATTTCCATGCGGGATTTTATGGGCTCCGGCCCAAATGCGGAGAACATTGGACAAAATACGCAGCCTGCTTTGAGAGTGCCTAGCGCCGCAGTATAAAGTTCAGGGACACGTCCGAGCAGGGAATATATTCGATCCCCTTTTTTGATACCAAGAGACCGAAGTAAATTGGCAAAGCGGTTACTCATTTCGGATAGATCACGATAGGTGAAATCTTTCCGACTCCCATCCTTGGCGATCCATCTTAAGGCAACATTTCCACCATTGCCATTTTGCAAATGGCGATCAATTGCTTCGTAAGCAATATTGAGCTTGCCGTCGGGAAACCAGCCCAAAAGCGCTCTTGCTGCATCCCAAGAAAAGCCAGCGACCTCTCTGTCATAGTCAGGCATGTTCGTTTGCCTAATTACATTCAATTGCTTATGAATTATTTTATTGATCATACCATTCTTCCAGCCCTCTCGTTTCCCAGAACCGTTTTCAATAAGCAAAAATCTAAGTGACGATATCCACCGCCTCCATGATTTAAATCAACGCGCGGATAAAGTGGTGTTAAGCGTATTATAGGCTTTGTTGTCCGTTGGTACAAACGTAGCAAGGGACATTCATGGATGGACGGCCATGCTGTCGCAAGCCTGTTCTAAACACCCGTTGGATATGTTTCATCCATCTCGCCCTCATGCCAGCGCGTCGGAATGTTGAGAGGTTCAAGAGCCGTTGTATCGTCGAAATGAAGTAGAAAATCAAACTGCTCGGTCAGGCAGCTAAACAGGTAATGGCTCTGGCGCTCCGTTTCCGGACGATAAATGACGCCAATCGCGCGCTGCAAATGCGGCTTTGAAAGCAAATCGTTCATTTCATTATCTACGGTCAGGTCGAGCATGAACCGCTTATGGCTAACCTGGTGAAACAATCGCTCGTAGCTTCCTTCAAATGGCGGGCGGACGCGTTTGCGTTCAGCCGGAGCATCCCAATCCGAGGCCGCCGTTACTTCTCCCTGACAGGTTGAAAACCCTACCAAAAGTGCATCACTACCATATTTTTCCTTGGCCAGTTGTCCAATATTGAATTCGCCACGCCGGCTCATATCCGTCGCCGCCGCGTTTCCGATATGTGAATTGTGAGCCCAGACAACTATTTTTGCTTCTCTGTCCAGACGTTTATCCAGGTGGGCCTTGAGGTCACCAAGCGTTTGAAACATATGTTTATCGCGCTGGTTCCAGGAGCTGTGTCGTGCGCGAAACATAGTCCGATAATAAGCTTCAGCATTCTGCACCAACTTGGCATTCTGTTCGGCGCAAAAATACTCATCCCCATCGACGATGCCCTTTTTGGTAATATAGTGATGAGCATTTTTCTGTAGGTCGACCAGTTGTGCGACTATTTCCCGTTCACAGGTCTTCGTCAAACCAAACTCTGCCGCTTGTCCATATAATTGTGGTTTATGAATAAACTGCGCGAGGCAGCTATATCGCGCTATCGCCCTGAGGGCGGCATCCGGATCATGCTCTTCAAGATATTCAACGACGGCATGCGCGGAAGTACTCATGCTGTAAAGATCAAGGCCGAAAAATCCGACAGGACGTCCACGGCGCCCTTCCGACTGGGCAAGTTTATTAAAATCAGCTAGCCATTTGATGAAATGTAATATTTCAGTATTTGCCCACATCCAGTTTGGAAACCGCTCAAAATGCTTCAAAGCATCAAGTGCTGAAGTTTCAGAATCAGAATTTGATACGTAGCGGTTAACCTCATAGGCGTCGGGCCAATCCGCTTCAACGGCTATTGCATCAAACTCCAATTCATCTATCAATCGCATGGTTATTTCGGCGCGGCTTCGATAAAATTCCCGTGTTCCGTGGCTAGCTTCGCCAATCAGAACGAAATGCTTGCCCTGTGCAGCCTTTATAATCGGGTCGTAATCGCCAAAAGCACCGCCGAGGGGCATGGCAAATTTTTCGATCGCCTGAACGGTGAGTTCATCGAACTTTATTGCCGTCATGACGGCCTCCCTTCTGTTCGCGAAACCTTTATTCCGTCGCCCTGAGCTGGCCCGTCAAGACGCCCCCCAAACTGATGAAGCAAAGCAATAACTTCGGCGTCGGTAACTTGGGTGAAGTCGTCATACCAGGCTCCAACCCCCCTGAATGGATCCGGTCGGGACGGACAGATGAACTCATCCACCTGATGCTCTATTTCCGCGCAGGTATCTGTTGCCCCAACCGGAACGGCAACGACAATCTTGCCGGCGTATGCCTTCTTCAAAGCAGATATGGCGGCGCGCATGGTCGCGCCCGTAGCCAAGCCATCGTCAACGATAATAACAGTTTTATCAGAGAGGTCCGGCATCGGCCTGTTATCGCGATAGAGCTGGTTGCGGCGGTCAAGTTCCGCCTTTTCACGATGAAGAACTTTTTCAATGTCAGCCTCGCCCAGTCGGAGCTGGGCAATGATGCCCTCATTGAGCACGCACAACTCCCCGACAGAAATGGCACCCATGGCAAGCTCTTCCTGTCCCGGTACGCCGAGCTTGCGCACGAGCAGGACATCAAGCGGCAGATGGAGCGCATCGGCAATTTCAGCAGCGATCGGGACTCCGCCACGCGGGAGCGCGAAGATGAATACATCATCTCGATTGACATAATCTGCGAGGATCTCCGCCAGAACCTTGCCTGCTTCCTTACGGTTTTTGTAACGCATGATCTAACCTTGTATGATGTTCAAACCAATCGGCCGCGGCATAGGCTGCTTTTTCAAGCGCTCCTTTTTCCTCAAACAGGTGCGTGGCCCCCGGAACGATGTGAATGCTGGACAATACGTTCAACTTGCCGAGGGCTTGTTCATTCAGGGCCAGAACCTGACGATCGAGCTCCCCAACGATCAGAAGAACGGGAGCTGTGACTTTCTGTAAATAATTTTCCGCGAGGTCAGGGCGGCCGCCCCGTGATACAACCGCATTGATATCGTCTGTATGTTCCGCCGCCGCGATCAGCGCCGCCGCCGCTCCTGTGCTGGAGCCAAAATAGCAAACTTGAAGATCCTTTGTATCTTCGTTTCCGTTTGCCCATCTGGTGACATGTTCAAGCCGTTCAGCAAGCAATGGGATGTCAAATCTCAGATGCCCTGTTCGCTGATCTTCAATGCCTTCTTTTTCACTCAAAAGATCGATCAGAAGTGTTGCCATATTTCGAGAATGCAGCACTTCCGCGACGAACCAGTTTCGCGGGCTGAATCTGCTACTCCCGCTTCCATGCGCGAAAATAACGATATTATTCGCTCTGGCCGGGACAGTTAACCGCCCTCCCAGACTATCATTGTTTAAAGGAACAGCAACAGTTTTGTCATATATTGGATAAGCAGATTTGCTGTTACCAACTTGCATGTTATCTACTCCTTTTTTCATGATGAGCCGACGCAACAAACATACAGCAGCCAACATTTAGCGGGATGTTGGCTACTCTGCATTGATGTTAATCAATGGAGTGCGGAATAATTTTGTCAGAGGGGCGTTGTCAACTATGGGCGCCTCCTGTTCAGGCGTTGTTTGCGCTAAAATGGAAGTTGCAGAACTTCATCGACAGGAGGCGGCCATGACAGATATTACGACAATTGGGCTGGATCTGGCAAAGACTGTGTTTCAGGTTCACGGTGCCGATAAGGATGGCAGGCCGGTCTTGCGCAAGAAACTGCGCCGGGGGCAGGTATTAGGTTTTTTTGCCGCGATCCCCTCGTCCGGATCGGGCTGGAGGCCTGCGGCAGTGCTCATTACTGGGCGCGCAAGTTGCAGGCGCTTGGTCATGAGGTACGACTGATTCCGCCGCAGTACGTGCAACCGTTTGTGAAGACCAACAAGAATGATGCCTGTGATGCTGAGGCGATTCAACGATCGAAGATCCAGATGACCCGCATTTGGCCCGCGACGCTCTTGGCTCTCTCGTTGAGCAAGTGAAGGCCGTCAAGGCTGAGATTGGCCTGTCCGCCGGTACCATCACGATTGATCTAAGCCGCACGGCCCTGGCCGGATTACTGAAGCTGGATGAAGACGCCCCCCACGATAATCGGGACGATATCATTCCGCTTGGGCTTTCCGTCACCTTACAGCGCAAGGGCGTTGGGGCAAAGCTGGTGATTGCCGGTCATGCCGACAGGCACCGTAAAGTGGATCCGGATCTCTGCCGGTTGATTGCACAGGCCAGATACTGGTTTGATCAGCTGGCCTCAGGGGAAGCCGGATCCGTGAGGGAAATCGCGAAACGCGAAAAGGTCTTTGATACGGAGATCACCCGGGTGCTTCCCCTCGCCTTCCTGGCGCCCTCCATCATTGAGGATATTCTCACCGGCCGTCAGCCGGAGATGTTAAATGTTAAATCCCTCAAGAGGAAAAGTCCGCTACCAACCGACTGGAATGAGCAACGAAAGCGGCTCGGTTTCCATCAATAGTCCATCGTAATATCCCATGAACTGGACCCTGAAACAGGGCGGCAGAGACGAATGGGGAAATCTACAGAATGTGGTTACTATGGAGAGTCTCTGCCATCACTGAATAACCGCGAAGCCCCCGGAACTGCGGGGTTCAGGGGCGAACCTGGATTGGACCAAGGTTCGCCCGAGAATGAGTGGTGGGCCCGGTAGGACTTGAACCTACGACCAGTCCGTTATGAGCGGACGGCTCTAACCAGCTGAGCTACAGGCCCTGAAGATAAGTGCCCCTGATAGGACGCAAATGTCAGTTATTCGTGACTATTTAGCCTGTTAGGCCGCGGGACGCAATTGGCGAAATCCATGTTTCGCCAATTTTGTCTCTAAACCTGGCATTCATCAGGTATCGAGGAAGCTCCTGAGCTTGCGTGACCGGCTCGGATGCTTGAGCTTGCGAAGCGCTTTTGCCTCGATCTGGCGGATACGTTCGCGGGTGACCGAGAACTGCTGACCGACTTCCTCGAGCGTGTGATCGGTGTTCATGCCAATCCCGAAGCGCATGCGCAGCACGCGCTCCTCACGCGGCGTTAAGGATGCCAGAACCCGCGTCGTGGTTTCGCGCAAATTCGACTGGATGGCCGCGTCCAGCGGTTGAACCGCATTTTCGTCCTGGATGAAATCACCGAGATGACTGTCTTCCTCATCGCCGATCGGCGTTTCAAGGCTGATAGGTTCCTTCGCGATCTTCATGACTTTGCGAACTTTTTCAAGCGGCATGCCGAGCTTGACGGCGAGTTCTTCCGGCGTTGGTTCGCGGCCGATTTCATGCAGCATCTGACGCGAGGTCCGCACCAGTTTATTGATCGTCTCAATCATATGCACCGGAATACGGATGGTGCGCGCCTGATCGGCGATCGAGCGGGTGATCGCCTGGCGGATCCACCAGGTGGCGTAAGTCGAAAACTTATAGCCACGGCGATATTCAAACTTGTCCACTGCCTTCATAAGGCCGATATTGCCTTCCTGAATAAGGTCAAGGAACTGCAGGCCGCGGTTGGTGTATTTCTTGGCAATGGAAATAACGAGGCGAAGGTTGGCCTCCACCATTTCCTTCTTCGCCCGGCTGGCTTCGCGCTCACCCTGCTGGACGGTGCTGACGATGCGGCGAAATTCGTTCATGGGCATGCCGAACTCGGAGGAGATTTTGATGATTTCCCCGCGAATTTCCGAAATACCTTCTATCTCATTGGCGATAAAATCCTTCCAGCCCTTGGCCTTCAGGGTCGCCATCTTCTCCACCCAGCCCGGATCAAGCTCCGCGCCGAAATAGTTTTCAAGAAAGCTCGTCCGGGCGACCTTGTGGCGCTCTGCAAGGCGCAGCAGCTTGCCTTCCAGGCTCATCAGGCGGCGATTAATACCATAAAGCTGGTCAACCAGGGCCTCAATACGGTTGTTGGTCAGATGAACGTCGTCCATCAGCTTGACCAGCTCGAGCTTCAGCTTTTCGTATTTCTTTTCCTGGACGCCGGAAACGGATTCATTTTCAAGCGCGGCCGTCAGACGGGATTCCTGGAGCTTGTGGAGCTTCTTATAGGTTTTCGCAATATCATCAAACCGTTCCAAAACTTCGGGCTTCAGGGTTTCTTCCAGTGCTGCGAGGGACATGGTGTTGTCTTCAGCATCATCCTCGTCGTCATCCTCGTCGCTGCGGCTCTTTCCTTCTTCCCCCTCTTCACCGTCCTCTTTTTTCTCCTCGTCATCAGAATCCGAGTCGGAGTCAGAATCGTCGTCACCGTCGCTCAGGCCCGCGGCAGGGAGTTCATCTTCCTCACTATCCTCGCTAAATCCTTCCTGCAGGGCTTTCTCGGCCGCAGCGCCCGCGCCGTAGGTGGCGTCAAGATCGATCACGTCCCGCAGAAGCAGTTTCTCCTGCAACATCAGCTCCCGCCAGTTCAGGATGGCGCGGATGGTCAGGGGACTCTCGCAGATGGCGCCAATCAGTTTACCCCGGCCAGCCTCGATCCGCTTGGCGATGGCAATTTCACCCTCGCGCGACAGGAGTTCGACGGTGCCCATCTCGCGCAGATACATGCGGACTGGATCGTCTGTGCGGTCACCTGCGGTGGAAGCCGGTTTTTCCGCCACTTCTTTAACGGGCTTGTCTTCCAGGTCATCGTCATCGTCATCGCTGTCGACGTCGGCCGAGGCCTCTTCTCCGCCTTCTTCGTCATTTTCGACAACGTTAATGCCCATTTCAGAAAGCAAGGACATCGTATCCTCGATCTGTTCTGACGACATCTGGTCCTGAGGCAGAACGGCATTGAGTTCGTCAAAGGTCACATAGCCTTTGTCCTTTGCCTTCGCGAGCATCTTCTTGACGGCAGCCTGAGAGGCGTCAATCAGCGGGCTATCCGGGCTCTCTTCTGTCTGATCTGACGTATCAACTGCTTCCGCACTCTTTGTCGCCATAAAATTGAACTCCTGATTAGTTACCAGTTTCTGTCCCGGGCGCCGAGAGCGATCCGGGTCGTGATTGTCTAAATATTTTGCTTGTGTCCGGAAACCAGGCCAAATCCGTCAAGATCCGCTTCATTTCCCGCAGCTTCCTGCAGAGCCTTCTTCGCCAGTTTTAAGCGTTCGTTATTTTCCACGGTAGTATTTTCCGCCAGCTGACGTTCCGCGGCCTCAAGCTCCTTTTCGAGTGCTTCCTGCTTATGCCGCGCCAGAATATGCAACCAGCCTCTCAACGCATCCTCATAAGCCGCGTCCGGATCGGCGAACTTGTCCAGCGCCTTTGTTGTCGGACCTTGTAACCCCTTTACCTGCTCAGACAATTTACGCTTTGCTAAATGGTGCGCCAAGCCCGCATAGTCAAGAGATGATTCGACCGCCGCAATATCTATTATCGACCGCCGCAGTCTGTCAAGCCGGGGGCTTGAAAGCTGCAGGGCAGCAAAGGTGTCAAAGTAATTTTCCATTATTTCAGGGTGGTTTATAACGGTTAGGAGCAAAAGTTCCTCGCGCCGACCGGTCGTCGGCGACGGACCCGGACCGGGCCGGGGTTGCCGGAAATTTCGCGAATCAGCACTCTGATTCGCGAATCGGCCGAATCGGCGATCCTGCGAGCGCCCGCCAACGGAGCGCTCCGAGGGCATCCGCTTCGGGTGAAAGGCATTCCATAGCCGGTCCTTGAAATAGCTGCGATAATGCCCCTGAACCGCTGGATCGCTCATCAGATCGCAAACGCCATAGAGCGCCTTTTCAAAGGCGGCTTTACGCTCCGGCGTATCAATGGATCGATCCTCCGTCTCTTTTCGCCAGAGAATTTCAGAAAGCGGCAACGCCTTCTCCAGAATATCTTTCATTGCCGCCGCGCCCTCTTGACGAATCAAATCGTCCGGATCGACCCCTTTTGGCAATAGGGCAAAGCGTAGCGAGTACCCAGGCTTGAGCAACGGCAAGGCTCTTACAGCCGCACGCAAAGCCGCGTGCCAGCCCGCCTCGTCCCCATCAAGGCAGAGGATCGGCTCTGCAGCCATCTGCCATAAAATCTTCAACTGGTCCTCTGTAATGGCGGTGCCAAGCGGTGCGACGGATTGGGCGAAACCACCATCGCTCAAAGCTATCACATCCATATAGCCTTCAGCGACGATAATGGTGCCGGTCTCAAACGCCTTCTGTCGCGCGGTGGCCATGTTGTAAAGCATATGCCCTTTGTGAAACAGCGGAGTCTCGGGTGAATTCAGGTATTTTGCCGGCGCATCGCCAAGCGCTCTGCCGCCAAAGGCGATCACCCGGCCGCGCCGGTCCGTGATCGGGAACATCAAGCGGTTGCGGAACCGGTCATAGGTTTCGCGTCCGTCATCGGGCTTGATAACGAGCCCGCCTTCGAGCATCGTCGCCTCACTCACCCCGCGGGCAAGAAGGGCTTCTTTCAGCGCCGTTCGGCTCTCGGGCGCAAAGCCGAGGCGAAATTCGGAAACAGCCTTCTGTGAAACCTGACGGCGGGATAAATACTGCCGCGCGCCTGCTCCCCCTTGTGAAGACAGCTGTGCGGTGAACCAATTCGATGCCAGTTCCATGACGTCATGGAGGGTGGCAACTCGTTGCTGCCGGGCTTTGTCCTCGGGCCGCTCGACCGGCATCGCCATTCCAGCAATCGCCGCTAATCGCTCAACCGCTTCGGGAAAGGAAACGCCTTCGGTTTGTTTGACAAATTCAATCAGGTCGCCGTTGGCGCCGCAGCCAAAACAGTGATAGAAACCCTTCTCTTCATTGACGGTGAAGGAGGGTGTTTTCTCGTTGTGAAAGGGACAAAGGCCGGAATATTCACGTCCCTTCTTCGTCAGCCTGGTACGGCGGCCGATCAGATCGGCGAGACTGACGCGGGCGCGCACCTCATCCATAAACTGCGGCGGAAAGGCCATTTCTACGTCGAACCCCGTTTTTTATATTTAACCGGTTAATTTGTTTTTATAGCCGCCAAGCCCATTGATTTTGGATTATCATGCACCAAGCATTTCTTTAACGATAGCGCTCGCTTTCGAAAAATCCATCCGCCCGGGAAATCTTGTTTTCAGTTCGGCCATGGTCCGCCCCATGTCTTTCAGCCCTTGCGCGCCGATTTCCGCAATCACTTTTTCAACCGCCTTCCTGGTTTCCGCTTCATCAAATTGTTTCGGCAGGTAATCGGAAATGATATCGATTTCCTCCTGCTCCGATGCCGCAAGATCGATCCGGCCGCCCTTCTCATAGGCGGTAATCGATTCCCGGCGCTGGCGCACCATCGTCGTCAACATTTGGAGAATCTCTTCGTCTGTGATTCCTTCATCAGCGCCCTTGTCGCGGGCAGCAAGATCTCGGTCCTGGAGGGTGGCAATGATCAGGCGAAGAGTTGAAATTCTTCGCTTGTCCTTTGATTTCATTGCTTCTTTCAGAGAGTCTTTAATTTTGGTTCGTATCATTAATGTACATATCTATTATGGAGAAAGGCGCAATACTAGCCGAAACCGCAATTTATAGCAATCCAATAATTCTTTGTAAGCTATTGATTTTAAACGATTTTTTTTCCATCGAAAAACTTGACGTGCCCCGTCAAACTCCTTATGTTCCAGCGCAATATCAGCACTAGGCCAGAGGAAAATCGGCTCGGCGGAAATACCGCAAAAGGGTCCCTATTATCATGTCTTATTCAAGCAATACGGTGGATCTAAACAGCGAACGGAAAGCGACAGCGGTCCTCGTTCTCGGCGATGGAACTGTATTTCACGGTTTCGGTATCGGGGTCGAGGGCGAAACCATCGGTGAGGTTTGCTTCAACACCTCCATGACCGGGTATCAAGAGAGCCTGACTGACCCCTCCTTTGCCGGGCAACTGATCACCTTCACCTTCCCCCATATTGGCAATGTAGGCTTCAATGACGAGGATATTGAAACAAGCGGCATCGCGGCCAATGGCCTGATCATCCGCGCCGATATTACTGATCCCGCCAACTGGCGCGCTGTCGGCAATCTCGACGACTGGCTGAAAACGCGCGGCCTCGTGGGTATCGCCGGTTTGGACACCCGTCGCCTGACCCATTTTATCCGCAAATCCGGGGCACCGAACGGCATCATCGCCTATCACAATGACGGAACATTCAATATTCCCGAACTGACCGCGAAGGCCGCCGCATGGCCGGGCCTGGAGGGCATGGATCTCGCGAGGGAAGTCTCCTGCAAGGAGCCATATGATTGGACACAAACCAACTGGGACATTCATTTTGGCTATGGCGAGCTTACGGCACCAAAACGGCATATCGTTGCGGTCGATTACGGGGTGAAAAGCAACATCCTGCGCTGCCTGGCCGGCCTAGGCTGCCGGATTACGGTGGTTCCGGCGGCAGCAAGTTTTGCTGAGATCATGGCGTTTAAACCCGACGGGATTTTCCTCGCGAATGGTCCCGGTGATCCGGCAGCGACAGGCAAATACGCGGTGCCCGTGATCCGGGAATGTATAGACAGCGGTATCCCGACTTTTGGCATTTGCCTTGGCCATCAGATGCTAGCCCTTGCCCTTGGCGCCAAGACCATGAAGATGCATCAGGGGCATCGGGGCGCCAACCAGCCGGTTAAGGATCTGATGACCGGCAAGGTCGAGATCACTTCCCAGAACCATGGCTTCGTGGTGACGCGGGAAAGCCTGCCGAAGGGGGTTACGGAGACGCATAAGTCCCTTTTCGACGGTGTCGTCGAAGGACTGCGTATTGATGGCAAGCCGGTCTTTTCGGTGCAGTACCATCCGGAAGCCAGTCCCGGCCCGCAAGACAGCCAATATCTTTTTCAGCGGTTTATAGACCTGGTCGACGCTCATGCCTAAACGTACCGATATCCAGTCCATCATGATCATCGGCGCCGGGCCTATCGTCATCGGTCAGGCCTGTGAGTTTGATTATTCCGGCACCCAGGCCTGCAAGGCGCTGAAGGAGGAAGGCTACCGGGTTATCCTGGTCAATTCCAATCCGGCGACGATCATGACCGATCCCGAGCTTGCCGATGCAACCTATGTCGAGCCGATCACGCCCGATATCGTCGAGAAGATCATCGAAAAAGAACGCCCGGACGCTATCTTGCCGACAATGGGCGGGCAGACGGCGCTGAACACAGCGCTGGCACTTGCGGAACGGGGAACGCTGGACCGGCTCGGCGTGCAGCTGATCGGCGCCAATCGGGAGGCCATCGCCAAGGCTGAGGACCGTGACCAGTTCCGCACAGCGATGCTCAAGATCGGCCTCGACATGCCGGTAAGCGCCGTCGCCCACAGCCTAGAGGAAGCCTGGAAGGTGCTGGAAGTGGTCAAGCTCCCCTGCATCATCCGCCCCTCCTACACGCTCGGCGGGACCGGCGGCGGGATCGCCTATAACCGGGAGGAGTTCGAGACGATTGTTGCCTCTGGCCTTGACGCCTCGCCGACGACGGAAGTTCTCGTCGAGGAAAGCATCGTCGGCTGGAAGGAATATGAAATGGAGGTTATCCGCGACAAGGCGGATAACTGCATCATCATCTGCTCCATCGAGAATGTGGACCCAATGGGCGTGCATACGGGCGATTCCATCACTGTCGCACCGGCCCTGACCCTGACCGACAAGGAATACCAGATGATGCGCAACGCCTCGATCGCGGTTTTGCGGGAAATCGGCGTCGAGACGGGCGGCTCCAACGTGCAATTCGCCGTCAATCCTGAAAACGGCCGCCTGATCATTATCGAGATGAACCCCAGGGTGTCGCGTTCGAGCGCCCTTGCTTCCAAGGCGACCGGCTTTCCAATTGCGAAAATCGCCGCGAAGCTTGCTGTTGGCTATACACTGGATGAGCTCGACAACGATATTACCGGCGTAACTCCGGCGTCGTTCGAGCCAACAATCGACTATGTCGTCACCAAGATCCCGCGCTTCACTTTCGAGAAATTCCCGGGCGCAGAGGCCAAGCTTGGCACCGCCATGAAATCCGTTGGCGAGGCCATGGCAATCGGCCGGACGTTCGCCGAAAGCCTGCAAAAGGCGCTCCGCTCGTTGGAAACCGGCCTTACCGGCCTGAACGAGCAGAATTTTGCGGGCTCCGGCGATCATCATGTCGACAAACAACAGATTCAGGCCATTCTAGCGCAACCGACGCCGGAACGGCTCCTCAATATCGCGCAAGCCTTCCGTGAGGGGCTCAGCCTCGAAGAAATTCGCATTGCAAGCAAGTATGAGCCCTGGTTTCTTTCGCAAATCCAAATCCTCGTCGAGATGGAGAATGCGGTACGGGCGGGCGGCATACCGACCACCAAGGGCGGACTCCTCAAGCTGAAATCCATGGGCTTCAGCGACGCCCGTCTTGCCGAGCTTGCCGGTACGCGAGCCGAGCATGTTCTCGCCGCGCGGCAGAAATTCGGGATCGAGCCGGTGTATAAACGGATCGACACCTGCGCTGGCGAATTCCCGTCCCAGACCCCCTACATGTATTCGACCTATGAAGGGAATGAGTGGGATGAGGCGGTTTGCGAAGCGGAACCGACTGATGCCAAAAAGATAATCATTCTCGGTGGCGGTCCCAACCGGATCGGACAGGGCATCGAGTTTGATTATTGCTGCGTCCATGCCGCCTATGCACTGTCGGAGGCGGGCTATGAGACAATCATGGTCAACTGCAACCCTGAAACCGTCTCCACCGATTACGACACCTCGGACCGGCTCTATTTCGAGCCGCTGACCGTCGAGGATACGCTGGCGATTATTCACAAGGAACAATCGAACGGCACCCTGCATGGCGTAATCGTTCAGTTTGGCGGCCAGACTCCGCTGAAACTTGCCGCCGGGCTTGAAGCAGCAGGTGTTCCTATATTGGGGACAACGCCGGATGCCATCGACCTCGCGGAAGACCGCGAGCGGTTCCAGCAGCTCCTGCACAAGCTTGATCTCAAGCAGCCGGAAAACGGCATCGCCCGCTCGGTTAAGGAGGCGTTCGATATTGCGGACCGGATTGGTTTTCCGGTCGTTGTCCGCCCATCCTATGTTCTTGGCGGACGCGGCATGGAGATTGTCCGCGACAGCGAGTCTCTCGATCGCTATATGCGCGAGGCAGTGATAGTCTCCGGCGACACCCCGGTTCTAGTCGACGGCTATCTGCAGAATGCCATCGAAGTCGATGTCGACTGTCTCTGCGATGGAAAAACAGTCTTCGTCGCTGGGATCATGGAGCATATCGAGGAAGCCGGTATCCACTCCGGGGACAGCGCCTGTTCCCTGCCACCGCATACACTGAGCGACACCATAATCAATGAAATCAAGCGGCAGACAGAAGCGCTGGCGCTCGCCCTTCATGTTGTTGGACTGATGAACGTCCAGTTCGCGGTCAAAGGCGACGTGATCTATATCCTCGAGGTCAATCCGCGGGCAAGCCGTACGGTGCCATTCGTCGCGAAAAGCATCAACTATCCCATCGCCAAAATCGCCGCGCGTATTATGGCTGGAGAAGACCTTGAGTCATTTGGCCTGGAATACCGCAAGCTCAAGCATGTCACTGTCAAGGAAGCGGTTTTCCCGTTCTCGCGTTTCCCGGGCGTTGACGTTATTCTGGGTCCGGAAATGCGCTCGACCGGTGAGGTTATGGGGATCGACACGGACTTCGGCGCAGCCTTCCTGAAGTCCCAGCTTGCCGCCGGGGTTATTCTTCCGACGTCCGGCACCGTTTTCGTCTCGGTCAAGGATCTCGACAAGGAACTGTTCAAGGACGCGGTTGCGAAGCTTATCGAACTTGGCTTTGATATTGTTTCCACCGGGGGCACGGCAAAATACCTGAGCGATCAGGGCCTTGCCGTCAGACGCGTCAACAAGGTCATGGAAGGACGGCCGAATATTGTCGATGAGATGAAGAACGGCGAAATCGCCATGGTCTTCAACACGACCGAAGGCGCCCAGGCGCTTCGCGACAGCTACGACATCCGGCATACGGCGCTGGTAATGAAGACTCCCTACTCAACGACAGTGGCCGGGGCCCGCGCCACAGTTATGGCTATCGAGAAAATAATGACAGGGACACTTGAAGTTAAGCCGCTTCAATCTTATTCTTAATTCCTTGACAAGAATTATATGAGATATTAATCACATTGCCTTTTCGCGAAGGCGGAACGAAAGGCATTTGCGTTAACGACGTAATTGAGATGTTAAATGGAAACGAGACTACCGATGACTGCGGTCGGCTATGCCCGGCTTGAAAAAGAACTGAAGGAACTGAAATCGACGGCGCGTCCGGCGGTCATTCAGGCTATCTCCACGGCTCGCGAGCATGGCGATCTTTCGGAAAATGCCGAATATCATGCTGCCAAGGAGCAGCAGTCGCATATCGAAGGACGGATCGCGGAACTGGCCGACAAGCTCGGCCGCGCCGAAATCATTGACGTCGCCTCCATCTCCGGTCGCCAGATTAAATTTGGTGCCACGATTCGGCTCGCCGATGAAGATACCGACGAAGAAACCAGCTATCAGATCGTCGGCGAGGATGAAAGCAGCATCGAAGAGGGCCGTCTTTCCATTTCAGCTCCTCTTGCCCGCGCGCTGATCGGCAAGGAACAGGGTGACAGCATTGAGGTCACAACCCCCGGCGGCTCCAAAGCCTATGAAGTGATTGAGGTCAGCTATATTGGCTAAGTAAATATTTATCGATACGAAAAGGCTCTTCCATTTTCCGGAAGAGCTTTTTTTATCTCGGATCCTCGGCAATAGAATGATCGGTTGGCTGCGGGGTGACGGTCAGTACTGTCACACCATTTGGTGCGCTAAACCGATGCCAGCAGGATTTTGGCACTACCGTCAACATTCCGGCCTTTAAGTCCAATATATCCTCACCGT
>JAIOYL010000087.1 GCA_021741195.1 Sneathiella sp.
GGGCATCCAGAAAGGCGCCCGCGATGCGCGGTACCGGTTGATGGCGGATTTTTGCGCCGGTCACGGTATCGGCGTTCTCCTGCTCGGCCATCAGATGGAGGACCAGCTCGAAACCGTCCTGATGCGGCTCTCCAAAGGCAGCGGGCTTGACGGGCTCACCGGCATGCACGCCTCCTCCCGTCGCGGCGCCCTCCGCCTGCTCCGGCCGCTTCTGGATGTCAGACGGCAGACATTGAAAGACTTTCTGAGCCAGCGGCAACAGGACTGGATCAATGATCCGAGCAATGAGAACCCGGTGTTCACCCGAACCCGGGTGGGCGCGGTGCTGGAGGAGCTTCGGCAATTGCCGGAGAGCAGCTTGGAGACTATTTCACTTACTGTTGCACGGCTCAGCCGCGCCTCGCGCGCGCTCGATGAACTGGCGGAGGGAAAGATCCGCGAGATCTGCCACATCAGCCCGTTCGGGTTTGTCCGCTTTGACGCGGCTGCGCTGGAGGATTGCCCGGACGAACTGGCGCTCCGCCTTCTCACGACGCTTTTCACCCTCGTCGGTGGCGGCGGCCAGCGGATCAAGCTGCAGGCGCTGGAAAATTTGCATAGGCGGCTGTTCGGGGACGCGAGCGGCCGGAGCGGAACGCTTGGCGGCTGTCAGATCGTGAGACATGGGGAAAGCTGGCTCGTTTCCCGTGAGCCGGGCCGGGTGGGACTGCCGGAACTGGATTGGCGTCCGGGAAGCGCGTCACTTCTTTGGGACGGCCGTTTTGACGTGACGGACACCATGCCTGACTATGGCCTGCCCAAAGAACGGCTCACGGTTCGCGCCCTCGGCGCGGAGGGGTGGCAAATCATCCGGGAACTGGACCTGACGCGGACGGAAAAGAATATCCCGGCGAAGGTGAGAAATACCCTGCCGGCGCTCTGGTCGGGGGACCGGTTGCTGGCGGTGCCGCTCTTTTCCTGCGGGATTCCACAGTCTTTCGTTGCAAAAGGCCGCTTCAAGATGGTATTTAAATCCCTGAATTCGTGATATTTATCGTCGATAAATACATGGCGCCCTATTGGAACTTGATGTTAACGGATTATATCTAGAATAGTTTCCGTTAGACGGGCTTACTTTAACGACGGCTGGATCCCAGATGGTTCAGTTCGGGAAGGAATATTTTTCGTGCAGTTCTTTGGCAAAAATGTTGTGCTATGGGTTGTGATCGCGCTGCTTGTTGTGGCGTTGTTCAACATTTTCAATGATTCCTCCCCGCGGAGTACCGCATCCTCCATGCCCTATTCGACCTTTCTCACCGATGTAGAGAATGGCCGGGTCAAGAATGTCACCATTCAGGGGCCGAATATCAAGGGCATGACTGACGACGGACGGTCCTTTACGACCTACGCGCCGGAAGACAGCACCCTCGTTTCCAAGCTGAGCTCCCACGGCGTGGTGATCAACGCCGCCCCGAAGGAAGAGGGCAGCATGCTGATGACGACGCTGCTGTCATGGTTCCCGATGCTGCTATTGATCGGCGTCTGGATTTTCTTCATGCGCCAGATGCAGGGCGGTGGCGGCAAGGCGATGGGCTTCGGCAAATCGAAGGCGAAGCTGCTGACCGAAAAGCATGGCCGCATCACGTTTGAGGATGTCGCCGGTATCGAGGAAGCGAAGGAAGAGCTTGAGGAGGTCGTCGACTTCCTGAAGAATCCCCAGAAATATCAGCGCCTCGGCGGGAAGATCCCGAAAGGCGTGCTGCTGATCGGCCCTCCGGGCACCGGTAAGACGCTGCTGGCGCGTTCCGTTGCCGGTGAGGCTAATGTTCCTTTCTTCACCATTTCCGGTTCCGACTTCGTTGAAATGTTTGTCGGTGTTGGCGCAAGCCGTGTCCGTGATATGTTTGAGCAGGGTAAGAAGAACGCTCCCTGCATCATCTTCATCGACGAAATTGACGCGGTCGGCCGTCATCGTGGCGCCGGTCTCGGCGGCGGCAATGACGAACGCGAGCAGACGCTCAACCAGATGCTGGTCGAGATGGATGGCTTCGAGACCAATGAAGGCGTTATCCTGCTCGCCGCGACCAACCGTCCCGACGTTCTCGATCCGGCGCTTCTGCGTCCGGGCCGCTTCGACCGCCAGGTGGTTGTTCCGAACCCCGATATCGTCGGCCGCGAGAAAATCCTGAAAGTGCATATGCGCAAAGTACCGCTGGCGCAGGATGTCAACGCCCGCACTATCGCCCGTGGCACGCCCGGTTTCTCCGGCGCCGATCTTGCCAACCTCGTGAATGAGGCGGCGCTTCTGGCGGCGCGTAAATCACGGCGTCTGGTAACGCAGCAGGAATTCGAGGAAGCGAAAGACAAGGTCATGATGGGCACCGAACGGCGCTCCATGGTGATGTCGGAAGAAGAGAAAAAGCTGACCGCCTATCACGAAGGCGGCCATGCTCTTGTGGGCATGCATATGAAGGCATCCGACCCGATCCACAAGGCCACCATCATCCCGCGCGGCCGCGCGCTTGGCATGGTCATGCGGCTTCCGGAAAAGGACAGCTATTCGCTGCGCCGCGATCAGTGCCTTGCGCATCTGGCCGTGGCCATGGGTGGCCGCGTGGCGGAGGAAATGATCTTCGGTCATGACGCTGTGACGACTGGCGCCTCCGGCGATATCAAGATGGCGACCGATATGGCGCGCCGCATGGTGACCGAATGGGGTCTCTCTGACAAGCTCGGCCCGTTGCTTTATGGCGCCAATCAGGAAGAGGTGTTCCTCGGTCACTCCGTCTCGCAGCAGAAGAATGTCTCCGATGCGACGGCGCAGGTGATCGATCAGGAAGTCCGCCGCTTTGTCGAGGAAGGCGAGGCGACGGCGCGCAAGATCCTGAACGAGCATGTCGACCAGCTTCACCGTATCGCGAAAGGCCTGCTTGAATATGAAACACTGAGCGGCGAGGAGATCAAGACGTTGATGGATGGCGGCAATGTCAACCGTCCGGACGACATTGAAGTTCCGGTCGATAAGGGACCGGGCACCACGGTACCCGAGGCCGACGGCCATAAGAAACCCGGTGGACCGGGCCTGAACCCGGAACCGCAGCCCGGCAGTTAAGGGCTGTCTCATGGATGAGTTTGAAAAAAGGCTCCGCTTTACCGCGGGGCCTTTCTTCCATGAAGGAGGCAGCATGACCGGCCATGCGCGCCCAAGGATTATGGGCATCGTCAATGTGACGCCGGACAGTTTTTCCGATGGCGGGACGCATTTCGACGCAAATGCCGCCATTGCCCATGCCCGAAAATTGGTTGAGGATGGCGCGCATATTCTCGATATCGGCGGCGAAAGTACCCGCCCCGGCGCGGAGGCCATCAGCATCGGCGAGGAATGCGCGCGCGTCGTTCCGGTGATCGAGGGCTGCCGCGATCTCGGCGTCGATATCTCCATCGACAGCCGCAAGAAAGCGGTGATGGCGGCGGCGGTCCGCGCCGGCGCGACGATGATCAATGACGTCAGCGCGCTCGAGTACGATCCTGAAAGCCTCGAATTTGTTGCTGAAACCGGCCTGCCGGTCTGCCTGATGCATAGCCTCGCGGACCCGAAGATCATGCAGGACAATCCGGTCTATGATGATGTGGTGGCGGAAGTCATGGCCTATCTGCAGGGCCGTATCGCGATTTGCGAGGCGGCGGGCATTCCGCGTGCAAAAATCATTGTCGATCCCGGTATCGGCTTCGGCAAGACGGTCGACCATAACCTCTCCCTGATCAGGGCGCTGCCGTCCTTCGCCGCGCTTGGCTGCGATATACTGCTCGGCGCCTCGCGAAAGGCCTTTATCGGCCGCCTGACCGGTGAGCCGGTGGCGGGGAGGCGTGTCATCGGATCGGTGGCGGTGGCGCTCTATGGCGCGCACTCGGGCGTACGGATTTTACGGGTTCATGACGTCAAGGAAACCCGTCAGGCCCTGCAAATCTGGCAGGCAATCGAAGATGCCTCTTTTTAGACATGTTTTAAGGGTTTTCTGTTAGGGTATTTTCGAATTTTTATGCAGAGAGCTGAGCCATGACACGGAAATATTTTGGAACCGACGGTATTCGCGGCACCGCCAATCAGGAGCCGATGACGGCGGAGATCGCGCTGAAAGTTGGCAAGTCGGCGGGCAAGAAGTTTGCCGGGCGCGGCAATTTCCGCCACCGCGTTGTCATCGGCAAGGATACACGCCTGTCGGGCTATATGGTCGAGCCCGCGCTCACCGCCGGTTTCACTTCCGTCGGCATGGATGTGATCCTGGTGGGTCCGCTGCCGACCCCGGCCATTGCCATGCTGACCCGCTCGCTCCGCGCGGATCTTGGCGTGATGATTTCCGCCTCCCATAATTCCTTCGAGGATAACGGCATCAAGCTGTTCGGCCCGGATGGCTACAAGCTCTCCGACGAGATGGAAAAAAGCATTGAGGCGGATATTATCGACGACAGTAATATTGTTCTTGCCGAGTCTCACCTGTTGGGCCGGGCCCAGCGGCTTGATGATGCGCGTGGCCGCTATATCGAGTTTGCAAAAAGCAGTTTCCCGCGCAAGCAGTTGCTGAAAGGCCTCAAGATTGTCGTCGATTGCGCCAATGGCGCGGCGTACAAGGTGGCGCCGACCGTACTCTGGGAACTGGAGGCCGATGTGATCTCCATGGGCGTTTCGCCCAACGGCTTCAATATCAATGAGGGGTGCGGTTCGACCTCGACCGGGGCCATGTGCGCCCGCGTTGTTGCGGAAGGTGCCGATCTCGGCATTGCGCTCGATGGCGATGCCGACCGCCTGCTGATCTGCGATGAAAACGGCCGCCTGATTGATGGGGATCAGTTGATGGCGCTTATCGCGCGCACCTGGCAGAGCCGCGAGCAGCTCCGGGGCGGCGGCATCGTCTCGACCGTGATGTCGAATATGGGGCTTGAGAAATACCTTCAGGCGCACGGCCTCACCCTGGCGCGAACCAATGTCGGCGACCGCTATGTGGTCGAGCATATGCGTGAGCACGGCTTCAATGTCGGTGGCGAGCAGTCTGGCCATATCGTCCTTTCCGACTATAGCACTACCGGCGACGGCCTGATCGCCGCGTTGCAGGTGCTGTCGGTGATTGTCGAAAAGGGACGGCCGGTGAGCGAGGTCTGCCATAACTTCGATCCTTACCCGCAGATACTGAAGAACGTTCGTTACGCAGCGGGCAATCCGCTGGAGGCAGCGACAGTCCAGAAAGCCATCCGCGACGGGGAAATCCGCCTTGGCAGCGAGGGTCGCTTGCTGATCCGGAAATCCGGGACTGAGCCGCTCATCCGGGTGATGGGCGAGGGGACCAACGACAGTCTGGTCAATGAAATTGTCGATAATATTGTGAGTGAGGTTGCCGCTTCGGTTGGCTGAGAAGAGTATTTTGGGGGAAAGCCATGCAGGGGCGTGTATTGATCATTGCCGGATCGGATTCCGGTGGCGGCGCGGGTATTCAGGCGGATATCAAGACAGTGACGGCGCTCGGCGGCTATGCCGCGACGGCGATCACCGCGCTCACGGCGCAGAATACCCTTGGCGTTGAGGCCATTGAGGCCATCCCCGCTGATTTTGTCGTCCGGCAGATTGACATGGTCCTGAAGGACATCGGCGCCGACGCCATCAAGATCGGCATGCTCCACCGCAAAGAGGTGGTCGAGGCGGTGGCTGGGTATTTCAATCAAATCGAGGATCTGCCGCCGGTCATTCTCGATCCGGTGATGATTGCGAAAGGCGGCGCGGCACTGGTCGCGGCGGAGGCGAGCCAGGCGATCAAGTCACGGTTGATCGGGCCTCATACCCATATCCTCACCCCAAACATTCCCGAAGCCGAGCAGTTGACCGGCATGAAGATAGCCAGGCTCTCCGACATGGAGAAGGCCGGGCGTTTGCTCCTCGATATGGGGCCGATCGCGGTCCTGATGAAGGGCGGCCACCGGGAGGGGGATGAGGTCGTCGATCTTCTGGTTTCCCCTGAAGGCGTCCAGACCTTCACACATCCGCGCGTCGACAGCCGCCATACCCACGGCACCGGCTGCACCTTGTCCTCGGCGATTGCCACCGGCATCGCACAAGGTCTTCCCGTTGCCAAGGCTGTCTCCCGTGCGCTCCGCTATGTCGAGATCGCGATACGGGAGGCGCCCGGCTACGGCGCCGGCCACGGCCCGCTCAACCACGGCCATACGGTAATACGGTTCGACTGACAGCGCGCTATAAATGACTTAGCGCGCCAATAAACCCGTCAATTTCTTCTTCCGTATTATAGTAATGAAATGAAGACCTTACCATTTCATCTATACCTCGTTTCTCAAGATCGAAGCGGGTGCTGGAGAGGCTGGTGATGGAGACATTGATATTCCGCTCGGCCAATGCCGCCTTGACGGCTTTCGCGGGCAAATCCTTATGTTCAAAGGTGACGATCCCGCCCTTTTTCGCGCCGATATCCTGAACGGTAATTCCCGGAACCGTTGATAATCTTTCCCGTGCCGTTGCGGCGAGCGCGCAGAGCCGGGCCGAGGTTTCCTCGATCCCGAGGGCCAGCAGGTAATCGACGGCGGCGCCAAGGCCGATGACGGCGGCGACGTTGAATTCCCAGTTTTCGAAACGGCGGGCGTCGGGCCGCATCTCGTAGGCCTCCAAGGAGATCCATTCCGCGCTATGCATATCGAGGAACGGCGGCTCCAGCTGGTCCATGAAGCTTTTCCGCACATAGAGAAAGCCCGTGCCGCGCGGTCCCCGGAGATATTTCCGCCCCGTCACTGAGAGCATGTCGCAGCCGATTTCCTCGACATCCACCGGGATCTGGCCGACCGCCTGGCAGGCATCCAGCAAATAGGGAATGCCGTGCCGTCTCGCGACTTTGCCGATCTCCGCCGCCGGGTTGATCAGCCCTCCGTTAGTCGGAATGTGGGTGACGGAAATGAGCTTGACCTTGTCATCGATCATCGCATTAAGCGCCGCGACGTCCATCTGGCCGCTGTTATCGCTCGGCACGAAATCGATCTTTACCCCGGTCCGTTTCGCCATTTGCAGGTAATCAATCACATTGGTGGCATATTCCGCCTCCGCTGTCAGGATACGGTCGCCGGGGGCGAATTTCATTCCGTAGAAGGCCATCTGCCAGCCGACGGTCGCGTTCTCGACGAGCGCGATCTCGCTGCGCTCGCAGTTAATCAGCTCGGCAATGGCGTCATAGGTCCGCTCGAACGCAGGCTTCGCGCGGTTTTGCGCCTCATAGCCGCCGATGGCAAGCTCAAGGTCGAGATGCTCCTTCACCGCCTCATAAACGGGGAGCGGCATCAGCGCCGCGCCCGCATTGTTGAGATGGATACGGTTCTTCACGCCCGGCGTGTCCTGCCGGAGTTTGTCGATATCGAGCGTCAAGGGTAACTCTCCTGATTAGCGATGCCCGGCAACGGCATGTGGGATATAGGCCTCATCAAGTTTGGCCAATTCTTCCATCTCCAGCGAGATATCGAGGGCGGCGACGGCCTCTTCCAACTGGTACATCTTGCTGGCGCCGATGATGGGGGCGGTGACGGCCGGGCTGTGATGGACCCAGGCGAGGGCGATTTGCGCCGCTGTGACGCCGCGCGCCCTGGCGATATCCTCAACGACGGAGAGCACGTCGTAATCGGCGTCCGCGCCGATCCGCATCCGCCGGATCATCTCGTCGGAGCGCGAGCGGGTGGTTTCCCCTTCCGCCCCTTTTTTCTTGTTTCCGGCGAGGAAGCCACGCGCGAGCGGCGACCAGGGAATGACGCCGATGCCCTGATCCTCGCAGAGCGGCAGCATTTCGCGCTCTTCCTCGCGGTAGACGAGGTTATAGACATTCTGCATGGAGACGAAGCGCGCCCAGCCGTTCTTCTCCGAAATGCCGAGCGCCTTCATGAACTGCCAGGCATACATCGAGGACGCGCCGATATAGCGGGCCTTTCCGGCGCGCACGATATCGTTGAGCGCCTCCAGCGTTTCCTCGATCGGGGTTTCGTAATCCCAGCGGTGAATCTGGTAGAGATCGACATAATCGGTGCCAAGACGGCGCAGCGAATCATCAATTGAATGCATGATATGCTTGCGCGACAGTCCGCCGGAGAGCGGGCTTTTGCTCATCCGGTTGAAGACCTTGGTGGCGATGACGATCTCGTCGCGTTTCGCAAAATCCTTGAGCGCCCGGCCGACGATTTCCTCCGACACGCCAACCGAATACATATCGGCGGTATCGAAGAAATTGATGCCATATTCAAGCGCGCGCTTGATGAACGGGCGGCTCTCGTCTTCGGGCAGCACCCAGTCGCGCCATGTCGGATCGCCATAGGTCATGGTGCCGAGGCACAGCTCGCTGACTTTAAGGCCCGTGTTGCCCAGCCGTTTCAGGTTCATTTTTCTTGCTTTCTTACAGATGTCTGGATAGCGCCGCGGTCAGTCTATCGCTATCCGCCTCATTGTTAAAGAGGTGAGGAGTGACGCGAAGGGAGGAGCCGCGGATCGAGATATAGATATTCTCCGCGAGCAGGGTTTCGCGCAAATTTTTGGGGAGGCCGCCCGCGCGCCGAAGGCCGAGGAAATGACCGGCGCGTAAATGATCCGGTAGCGGCATCAGTCCGAATTCAGCGCATCTTTCGGCAATGGTTTTGGTTTTGTGTTTCAAGGTCTCCTGAATATCGGCGACGCCCCAGTCGAGAAGCTGTTCCAGCGCGGCAATCGCCACCGGCATCAGGGCAAAATTCGCCCGCTCCCCCATATCGAAGCGGCGCGCCCCCGGCTGGTAGTCATCGACGTAATCGACAAGGGCGGCGAAATCCTCGGACCCTTCCCGGTTGAGCCAGTTATATTCCAGCGGCGCGCCGGCGTGGTATTCCGGCGCCACATACATGAATCCAAGGCTGTAGGGGCCGAGCATCCATTTATAGCAGGCCGTAACCAGAAAATCCGGCTTGATGCGTGCGACATCAAGTGGCAGGGCGCCAAGGGATTGCGTGACATCGAGAACCAGTTTCGCGCCGAATGACCGGAGCTTCCCGCCAATCGCCTCAAGATCGAGCAGGGCTCCGTCGGTCCAGTGGTTATGCGGCAGCGCGGCAATGGCGACCTTCTCGTCGATTGTGGCGAGAACGGCGCTCGTCCAGTCATGATCGGCGGGCGTCGGGACCGTGACAATCATGGCACCGGTCTCTTTTGCGAGTTCCGTCCAGCAATAGACGTTGGAGGGGAACTGTTCATCCAGCATAAGGATTTTCTGACCCGGCTTAATCGGGATGTTCCGGGCCGCGATCGCGAGACCGTAGGATGCGCTCGGGACGATGGCGATATCATCGGCGCTGGCGTTGATAAGTCTGGCGAACAGGCTCCGCGCGGTTTCCGATTCGGTAAAGAAGTCGCCGGGCGCGACGGTCCAGGGCGCGGATTTCCGGTCCACGCCTTGATGTCCGGCGGCGCGGGCCGATTTTAACAAAGGCGACATGTAGCCGCAGTTGAAATAGGCGATTGTCTCCGGGATATCGAAAAGATGACGCTGGCAGGGGATCATGGACGGGCCTCAAACAATTAATTTCGCCCGTATTTTCCCGATCCCGGCTGCCTTTGGCCAGTCCTTTATTGTCACCGGGACAATTCAGGCGCCTCAAAGATCATTCCGCGGGCTCAATCCGGAACTGGTAACAGTTGTTCGTCGCCGAACGGGCATGCACATAGGCGACGCCCTTGGTCGCCAGAATGGCCCGCGCCGCCGCCTCGATTTTGGCCGGCGAGGCCGTCTGGCCGGTGCCGTAGACGATGCGGTCATGCCGGCTGTAGCCGCGCAGCAGAATGCCGTCCCGGCCGCTGTACATATCGGGAAGGGCGTCTGTCCTGTCATAGGCCGCGCATTCCTTCGCATGCAGGAAAATCGGTCCCTGTTCCGCATAGGGCTGCCCTGACGCGAAAGGCCGGTAGGAAAGGACAAGGAATTCATCGCCTGCCGCGATTTCGGAAAGACAATGGCGGCAGGGATTGCCGCCTCCGTCCGATATCTGCCGCTCCGGCGTGTTGCCATGGGCATCCAGCCCGCCGTTCTGAAGGGCGCGCACCTGATCCGTCGGCAAGGGAATATAGGAAAGTCTTGTCATTTTTCGTTATCTCCGTTGTTGGTTCCGGACGTGAAACTAGGGCCTTGCCGCCTTGGAAAATATCCGGATACCGAGATGTAATTTTCGAAGGAAATATTGGCGATAAGAACCGCCCTTGCGTTGCAATTATAAATTGAGGATAGTTGTCTGCATGGAAGACGAGGAAAACAGCACGGTTATCTTTTATACGCGGCTATTTGCGCTAGCAGCACTGATAGCTCTGATTGGCTTTATCTGCCGCCAATTTCTGGCTGATGTTTATCTTTGGGTGATGGCTTTGGAGGAAGGGCCCGCAACCTTCTTTGTGGGCATTATTGGCTTCGGCGGTTTGATTCTCGCGACAGTTTATAATGGCTATGAAACAAGAAAAAATCTGAAAGAAGAAAAATTACATCTTGCTAAGAATAACGCTGCAATTTTGGATTCGGAAATACTTGGAAAAGTTGCTGCACTTTCCCGTGTAATTGAAAGGGTTGTAAAGTCTGATTTAGAAGATGTTTCGAAACAAGTTCAGTTCGCAACCAAGGCTTATCCCGAGGCATTTAATAAGTTTACTTGCGAAAGTGACAAAGAATATTTTGCAGGCTTTAAAGTCAAAATTGTAAGGCAGATATTTTTGACCGCTACTGCTGCTACAAGCTTGCAAACGATTGTTGAATTTCTAATTTCTGAAGATTTTAAGGATATGAATACAAATAAAGAAGCGTTCGTAAATCAAGGAAATTTAGTTATTGAACGCAATTTTGACCTTTTACATATGTTGAATGAAGAGTTTAACCTTGATGGACAGACTGCCCGCACAATGTCCTCACAATAGAAATTTTTTGCGCTATTGAGACAAGTAATATTTTTCCAGTCTTTAAATAATAATTCTGATTCTGTCTCTTTGAGAAAACAGACGGTCGCTCGCGGGATATTTTTCGCGGAGATGCGGAAAAGAAAATGCGGATATCCGACAAATTGCCGCAGTGCAAAAATTCCCGTTGACATCCGCTTCCAAATTTTGTCTATGAACGGCGGGCCACATCCCCCCACCGGGATGCTCTAGACTGGAAGGTTTAGTTATTATGACAGTACAAATGCGTCCGGCGAGTCGCTCTGACTCTCCAAATTTTTCATCCGGTCCTTGCGCAAAGCGCCCCGGATGGTCCCTCAAAAACCTCGAAAATGCGTTTCTCGGCCGGTCTCATCGTGCGGGTGAGGGCAAGGCCAGACTGAAAGCCGTGATCGATCAGCATCGGGCGCTGCTCGGCATCCCTGATGACTACAAGATCGGCATCGTGCCGGGCTCTGACACCGGCGCCGTGGAAATGGCGCTCTGGTCGATGCTGGGTGCCCGCCCGGTGACCATGCTCGCCTGGGAAAGCTTCGGTTCCGGCTGGGCGACCGACGTCGTCAAGCAACTGAAACTTGCCGATGCCGAAGTGGTCACCACCGAATATGGCGATATCCCTGACCTCAATGCCGTCGACTGGACGCGCGATGTCGTCTTCACCTGGAACGGCACAACGTCCGGCGTTCGCGTCCCCAACGGCGACTGGATTTCCGGCACCCGTGAGGGCCTCGCCATCTGCGATGCAACCTCGGCGGTGTTCGCCATGGACCTGCCCTGGCGGAAGCTCGATGTCGTTACCTGGTCCTGGCAGAAGGTGCTGGGCGGGGAGGCGGCTCATGGCATGATTGCCTTAAGCCCCGCCGCCGTTGAGCGGCTGGAGAGTTATACGCCGCGCTGGCCGCTGCCGAAGGTTTTCCGCATGACCAAGGGCGGCAAGCTGATCGATGGCATCTTCAAGGGCGAGACCATCAACACCCCCTCCATGCTGGCGGTCGAGGATGCGCTGGACGCGCTCAAATGGGTCGAGAGCATCGGCGGCGGCAAGACGATGATCGCCCGTACCGACGCCAACGCGAAAGTCATTTCCGACTGGGTCGCAAAATCCGGCTGGGCGGCCTATCTCGCGGAAGATCCCGCCATTCGCTCGACCACCTCGGTCTGTCTCAAGATCACCGACGACTGGTTTACCACGCTGTCCCCGGACGATCAGTCTAGGGCCGCGAAACAGCTCGTTGCGATCCTCGAGAAAGAGGGCGCGGCGCTCGATATCGGTCATTACCGCGATGCACCGGCGGGTCTTCGGATCTGGGCCGGGGCGACGGTGGAGAAAGCCGACCTCGAGGCGCTGATGCCCTGGCTCGACTGGGGTTACGCGACGCTTAAAGATACATTCCAGAAATAAATTAAACCGAAGGATCAGAAACATGGTCAAAGTCCTTATCTCCGACGAGATGAGCCCTCGCGCTGCGGATATTTTCCGCGAAAGAGGCATTGAAGTTGATGAAAAAACCGGCATGACGCCCGCGGAACTGAAAGCCTGCATCGGCGAGTATGACGGCCTCGCGGTCCGTTCCGCCACCAAGGCCACCGCCGAGATCATTGCCGCCGCCACCAACCTGAAAGTCATTGGCCGCGCCGGTATTGGGGTCGATAATGTCGATATCCCGGCGGCGACGGCGGCGGGTATCTGCGTGATGAATACGCCCTTTGGCAACGCCATCACCACCGCCGAGCATGCCATCGCCATGATGTTTTCCCTCTCACGCCATATCCCGGCGGCCAATGCGTCAACGCAGGCGGGAAAATGGGAGAAGTCGAAGTTCATGGGCGTCGAGCTTTACGGCAAGACCCTCGGCGTGATCGGCTGCGGGAATATCGGTTCCATCGTCGCGGATCGCGGCATCGGGCTCAAGATGAAGGTTGTTGCCTATGACCCCTTCCTGTCGCCGGAACGGGCGCTGGAGCTGGGCGTTGAAAAGCTGGAGCTCGATGAGCTCTTCGCCCGCGCCGATTATATCACCCTGCATACGCCGATCACGGACAGCACCCGCAATATCATCAACGCGAAGAATATCGCCAAGATGAAAGAGGGCGTGCGCATCATCAACTGCGCCCGTGGCGGCCTCGTGGTCGAGGAAGACCTGAAGGCGGCGCTGGAAACGGGCCATGTTGCCGGGGCGGCGCTCGACGTCTTCGCGGTCGAGCCGGCGAAGGAGAATATCCTTTTCGGCATGGAGAATGTGGTGACAACGCCGCATCTTGGCGCCTCCACCGACGAGGCCCAGGTCAATGTGGCGATCCAGGTCGCCGAGCAGATGTCCGACTACCTGCTTCTCGGCTCCGTCACCAATGCGCTCAACATGCCGTCAGTCTCGGCGGAAGAGGCCCCGAAGCTGAAACCCTATATGCAGCTCGCAACCCAGCTTGGCAGCTTTGCCGGACAGGTGACCGAAAGCGGCATCAAGTCGGTGCGGATAGACTATGAAGGCGCGGCGGCCGGGCTCAACACCAAGCCGCTCACCTCGATCATCATTCAGGGGCTGCTCGCCCCGCTGATGGACAGCATCAATATGGTCAACGCGCCGGTGGTGGCCAAGGAACGCGGCATCGATGTCACCGAGAGCTACAATGACCGCGAGGAGGATTACCAGACGCTGATCCGCCTCTCGATCACGACGGAGCACCAGACCCGCGATATCGCCGGTACGCTCTATGGCGATAACCGGCCCCGTATTGTCAATATCAAGGGCATCAATATGGAGGCGGAGCTTGGGCCGCACATGCTTTATGTCACCAACCAGGACAAGCCGGGCTTTATCGGCGCGCTGGGTTCGGTGCTGGGTGATGCAGGGGTCAATATTGCGACATTCCATCTCGGCCGTCACGAGCAGGCGGGCGAGGCGATTGCCCTCATCGAGATAGATTCGGAACTCCCCCCGGCGACGGTGGAAGCGGTCCGCAATCTGCCCCATGTGGCGCAGGTCAAACCGCTTAATTTCTAGGCGTAACTTGCGGAAAATAACGCCTCCAGGCGCATGCGAAAAAGCGGCGGTGAAAAACTGCCGCTTTTTTGCTGTTCCTGTTGGCGGCGGCGGGGAAATATGCTTTATAGGCCCACGTAATGAATGACTATTCCGAAAAAGGCCTGCTGCCAGCCGGTTTGGCAGACATGCTCCCTCCTGCGGCCGCGCGAGAAGCGCGGATCAGCCGTACCCTCATGGAAGTATTCGCGAGCAACGGCTACGAGCAGGTCAAGCCCCCCCTGATCGAGTTCGAGGAGCATTTGCTGGAAGGATCCGGCGCGGCGCTGGCCTCCAAGATGTTCCGCGTCATGGACCCGGTCTCGCACCGGATGATGGGCATTCGAACCGATATCACCCTGCAGATCGCCCGCGTCGCCACCACCCGCATG
>JAIOYL010000088.1 GCA_021741195.1 Sneathiella sp.
CTCCACCTCGCCAAGCGATTTGAAGAGAATGCATCCGACATCAGAAAGAAACCCAGAGCACAGCCAAATAGATAGAGAGGGGCATCAGTATAATGAGTCAAGACTTGTGTCATAACGACCGGATTTGCGACAACCAGACCGGCAAAAAACAGGGCAGCAGGGCGTTGAAAGCGCTTTAGCTGCGGCGACACTCGCTCCAGGAAAAACCCGTAGGCAAGCAAAGCGACGGCGACTATCAGGCCGACAAGCAAAGATTGCCCGGACAGAAGCAGCCCGGTAATGGAGACAACGTAGGATTGCAACATCCAATAGCCGCTTGGGTAAGAATCGATCCATATATTATTGTGGGGAGAAAAAGACGGTTGCCATCCGGCCGCCAAATCCCAAACTGCCTTAATATGATAAATGTAACCGTCGTCACCGGGAGGGTACAACGAGCGGGTACCATATGCCCAGGCGATTACAACAGCAGAAAAACCTCCGATTGAGATCAAGGCAACAAAAGAAGTTTTGTGCCCGCCGATAATAAAAAATATCAAAAGGACGGCGAATGCCGACAAGCCGACATAAAGAGGAACGCGAAAATCATTGCTTATCGGAATCCTGCTGACAATCAGCAGGATAGCCAGAAAGATAAATATGGCGGATGCAGCATTATTCACTAATCGTGACATAAATTGATTTTCCCCTGCAATCAGCATTCGGCCATTCTTGCTTCCGATATGGTCGAATTTATCAGTTGAACTCCGCGCTGATTCAAGCGTTGTCCGTGTCAACCTAAAAAGGCCGAAATACTTCAAACCGTCAACCCCAATTCCGAAGGATCGGGTGACAATTCACTCATGGACTGCCAAGCTTTATTAGAAAACGGCATGGCACAATCAATTGCCAAAGCGTCGGCTAACGGTTGCGAATTAGGAAAGATCAATTCGCTTGATCTTTAGGGGCGCACCAAACCACGTGGGCCTCCAGATATCCAATATAGTCGCAATAACGCGGTTCCATCTCGTCACCGTTTTTCATGACTTTGGTGTTCACACCGCGGTTTTTGAAAAGTTTTGTCCAGACGGCGTCTGCGTTTGATATGCTTGTGGACTGATAATCAATCGTTATCCGGTCATCTCTTTCAAGATAAAACTCAATCACTGGTAAATCTTTTAACGTTTCAACTGCAATTGTGCTTTTGTATATTCGTATGTTTTGGCGGATGCCACCCAAAGTGGCCGCGACAATACAAAGTAGAAACGAAACCAAAGCAATTCCCTGCAGTATACGGAGAAAAATAAGGGCCTTTCCCTTGCCGTTAAGACATAATGATGAGGCGATAAACAAAATGGAACTGAGCCAGACGAATGGGACATAACGGGCCCACCAAGGCTCGGGAAAAAATATGGAGGTGCCTAATAATATTATGGCGAATGCTGCGACGCCATCGCCATCTCCATGCCAGGAATAGAGCTTTTTATTGCCGCTCGCCAACTTAGCCCCTGAATACGCGAAAATAGAAGCTAAAAATGCCAAGCCAAAAAATGGCCCAAACCCGCCGCGGCGCGTATCGAATCTTAGAACTTTGAACTCCGAAAGCCGAAACGTGCCCGGAACTTTCAAAAAGATGGGGGAGTCAAATTGAGAGGGCCAAAGTGTTTCGCCTGTCTCGGAAAATAGCCCATAGAAAAACTTCACAGGGGGCGGTAAAGACACAATATTGGCAGGAATATTGTAACTCATGATTTCTTTTGTGGAGGGATACAATAACTTGCCGTGGTCAAGGGTGTTCGTTACATATGGCTTGTATCCGATCACAACAACACTGACTGTTATCGCGGTGCCAAAAATAATACCCTTAGATCTAATATACTTGAAAAGGCGATGGAAGAATCTGGGCTCAGCTTTTTGTAATACAAATTCCATCACGAAGCCGCCAAAAACAATGAGGGGCGTATAGTAAAGGGCGCTCGTCTTGGTGTTAATCAGCAGAACAATGCAGCTGACGGCGCTCCATCTGGCAAGGCGATTGTAAGAAATAGCATCCGACATCAGGAAGAAGACCAAAGCACAGCCGAAAAGATAAAGCGGCGTATCTACGTAGTGGGTCATGATTTGCGTCAGAACGATCGGATTTGCCACCAAAATTAAAGCAAATATTAACGCGGCTAGCTGTTTGTAATGCGAAAGATGCGGCGAAATTCGTTCGGCAAAAAAGCCATATGCAAGCAGCCCAACCGCCGCCATCATGCCCACGACCAGAGATTGCCCAGATAGCAATAACCCCGTGATAGAGACTAGATAAGATTGTAGAACGTAATAGCCGCTCGGGTATGAATCGAGCCATATGTTGTCATGAGGAGTAGAAAATGGATCCCACCCCTTTGCCAGGTCCCATACTGCGAGGATATGGTAGCCGTACTCATCGTCACCGGGCGAAAAGAAAGGACTGGTCGCAAAGGCCCATGCCAAAAGAATAGCGAAAAAGCCGCCAATGGCGAAAAGCGAGACAATTGACGCTCTGTATCCATCAACAATTAAATGGATCGAAAAGACGATAATTATCGAAAGGACAATGTTCAGAACGGGATGATCGCCAGGAAGGGAGACTCTACTGATAATTAGAAGAATGCCCATGAAAATGAAAATGGCGGATGCGCCGATATTCGCAAATCGCGTCATGAATGGTGTTTCCTCTGCAAATCAATACTTGGATGGTTCCAAGGAGGAACCTCTACCGGCCGGATTCTAACATACAACACCCTTACCAATTGTTTCCACATTGATATTTAAATTAGTCAGAAAATCTCCAATGTTTTCGAGACCGCGATAAGACTGTGGGGAAGCCTGGCAAACCGGACAGTGATAGTTTGCGGCTCTTCACTTGCCAAGACTGGATAGGCCGTCTTTACAAGCTTTGAAACTCTCCCCATGGCGACACTCAAGGAGTAAATAATGACATGAAACGGGATAGTTGCAGGTGGGGGGAGGGAACGGAATAAGTGCTCGCCGCCTATCAGGAGAAGTGGGTCTCCCGAACGACTCGAGTTCAGATCAGCTCTCGCGTGATCGGGGAGTATATCTATCATCCCGCTGACGTGACGGCGAAAGGGCGTGATGAGGTCTTGCAATCCTGGCGGCCGGAATAATACTATCACTGGCTTGAAGGACTTTATGGAAAAGCGGGGCATGGATGAAAGATTGGAACTATGAGGAGCCCTAAAAAACCGTCCTCCAACCCCGAAAGGGATGCCTTTTACGCCAAGATTGACGGGGACCATATGATGCCGCTCTGGGCTGTCATGTCCGATATCATCACGCCGGAGCCGAAAAGCGCCTGCCTCCCCTATCTCTGGCAATATGGCAAGGTGCGGGATTTCCTGCTGGAATCGGGAGGGCTGATTACCGCGAAGGAAGCAGAGCGCCGGGTGCTCATTTTGGAGAATCCGGGTCTGAGAGGGATGAGCAAAATCACAACGTCGCTGTATGCCGGATTGCAGCTGGTGCTGCCGGGCGAGGCCGCGCCAGCTCACCGTCACAGTCAGTCGGCGTTGCGGTTTGTTCTTGAGGGCGCGAATGCTCATACGACGGTGGACGGCGAAAAAACGCTTATGAATATCGGCGATTTTGTCATCACACCGCCAATGGCCTGGCATGACCATGGAAACCAGAGCGACGAGCCAATGGTCTGGCTTGATGGCCTTGATATTCCGATGGCTTTGTTTTTTGATGCCTCTTTTGCCGAGCCTTTCAAGGCAGATGAACAGCCTGTCACGCGCGAGACGGGTGACTCTCTGGCGCGCTACGGCGCGAATATGCTACCCGTTGATTTCGAAATGCAGCGGCTCGCATCGCCCATCTTCAATTATCCCTATGAAAGAACCCGCGAGACCTTGCGGAAAATGCAGGCCCAGGAGGAATGGGATCCCTGCCATGGGCTGAAATTGCGTTATATCAATCCGGCGGATGGCGGATTTGCCATGCCCACCATTGCCTCCTTCATGCAATTGCTACCGAAGGCTTTCAAGACGGCGCCCTATCGGTCGACGGATGCAACGATCTATGTCGTCGTCGAGGGGACAGGGTGGAGCGTGATCGACGGACAGACCTTTGATTGGCGCCCAAAAGATATTTTTGTCGCACCGAGTTGGAAATGGATTGTACATGAAGCGATGGAAGAGGCTGTCATTTTCAGCTTTTCTGATAGGGTGGCACAACAGAAACTGGGCTTTTGGCGCGAAGACCGCCAGAAAAGCTAATATAGAAAAGGAAAGATTTATGACGATTGAGCGAATTGATCCCGGAACCCGCATGAGTCAGGCGGTGGTTCATGGAAACACTGTTTATCTGGCGGGCCAAGTGGGTGCGCCAAGTGAAAGCGTTACCGCGCAAACCCTGGCAATCTGCGCGAAAATAGATGATTTACTGGCAAGGGTTGGCAGCGGCAAGTCGAAAATGCTGCAGGCGACGATCTGGCTCTCGGATATGGCTTATTTCAGTGAAATGAATGCCGTTTGGGATTCCTGGATCGATCCCAAAAACCCGCCAACCCGCGCCTGCGGTGAAAGCAAGCTGGCGACGCCGGATTATAAGGTGGAAATTATCATCATTGCGGCAAAATAGCGCCCGCCGACGATTTCCGCCAAAGTGAGACGATCAGACCGGAAACGACGAGCACGGTTCCGGTCAAATCCTGCCAGGTCAAGGGCTGGGCAATAAACAGCGCACCGAATATCGCGGCGCTGATCGGGCTTAATCCCAGAAAAACAGTGACGTTTGATGGCAAGGTATGCGAAAGCGCATAGAGCCAGCAGAAATATCCAACAGCGCTTGAAAAGCCGATAAATAGAAGAACAAGCCAGGACTGATATGTAAATGTGACCATGACATTCACCATGCCCTCAAAGAAGGCCAGCCCGCAAAGGAATACAACGGACGCCAGCATGGCGAGGGTGCTGACCTGAAGCGTTGTGTAACGCTGCAGATAGGGCCCGTAGAATACGGAGCAGACGGCGCCCGAAAGGGCGCTTAGAAACGCGGCCCCGATGCCAAGCCATCCCGAAGGTCCGATCGTTCCAGTAAATGCGTTCGCACCGACCGCGAACCCGACACCGGTAATCGTCAATAGAATGCCGACGAGTTTGCGGGCGGTGAAGGTTTCGCGACCGGTCAGGATCGTAATCCCCATGGTTAGAAGGGGAAGGGTTGCGAAAATGAGGACGGCAAGCCCAACCGTGATGTAGATGACGGAAAAATTCAGAAGCATGATCAGGACGGCGAACTGGAAAATCCCGAGCAGAGAAATAGGGATGAGATCCTTGATCGGTATCCGTTTCCACGAAACGCGAAGGGCAAGCGGCAGCAGCAACAGGACGCCGATAGCATAGCGAATGAAGGCGATGGTGATAGGGCCCGCCTCGTGAACGATTGATCCTGTTGCCACCAAGGCAGCGCCGACCAGTATCCCGCTGCCGGCAGCAGCAGTCAAAGCCAGCCGTTCCCCGTTCATAAAGTAATATCCCAGATCTGGCCGATGAGATCATGTCCAAAGCTGTGATGTTTTTCCTCTTCCATCAGCTGAAAACCAGCCTCTTCATAAAGATGAATGGCCGCCGTCAGGATGCTGTTCGTCCAGAGTGTCATGGTTTTATAGCGGTTATGGCGGGCGAAGTTGATGCATTCCTCGATCAGCTTCCGTCCAACGCCCATGCCGCGAGCACTTGGTTCAACATAGAGCAGCCGTAACTGGGCTGTCTCGTCATCTTTTTTAACAAGAAAGACCGAACCCAGAATTTCGCCCGACCGTTCCGCGATCCAGCAATGCTCGGTTTTAGGGTCATGATTTTCAAGAAACGCTCCCGCCACCTTGGCGACAAGCGCTTCAAAACTTTCGTCAAACCCATATTCCTTGGCATAAAGAAAGCCGTGGCGATGGATAACCCAGCCGATATCTCCCGGCCGATGGGAACGGATAACAAAAGGGTCCTTCTTTTCGCCGATCTCGCCAAGCAGGGTAAGAATAGTCTCCATCGCGTCGAGCAGTTTAACCTGTTCCGGCAACGACAATGGCCCGAGCACAGCCGCGACCTCATCGCGGGATGCCTGGATAAAGGGCGCAAAGACAGCGCGGCCTTTTTCTGTCATCGACAGAACCCATAGGCGGCCGTCTTTTTCACTCCGGACCGTTTTGAGTAACCCCGTCGATTTGAACTTTTTCAGCAGGCGGCTTAAATAGGCAGGATCAAGCGACAGGCTTTTCACGAGATCGACGGCCGTCAGTCTATCGTGCGCATTCAGTTCATATAGAATGCGCATTTCTGTGAGCGAGAACGGGCTTTTGAGCAGGCCTTCATTCAAGGCGCCGACCTGTTTCGTGTAAAAGCGATTGAAACGTCTTACCGCATCGATACGGCCTTCAAGCATATCCATAACGCCCTTCCCTTTTTGTTGCAATATAACAACAAAATAATGGACTAAGTCAATAATAATTCAAAATTAGTCGGGCAGGACGAAGGGCTTGAGGCTTTGCCGGAAGTCCTGGATAAATTCCTGCATGAGGAGCGATCTTGGATGGTATTTCGGATACAGGATATCAAGGCGAAAGGGAAGTTGTGGCTCGAACGGGCGCGTTACCAGGCCCTTTCCAATATATTCTGCAGCATCAATTGAACTAACAATCGCGATGCCGACTCCCTGTTCTGCCAGAAGACAGGCGGTAGCAAACTGCCTCACTTCAACCCGGTGATTGAGGACTGCGCCGACCATATCGAATGCTGCCTTGACGGCATGATAAAACCTGTTCTCTCTGTCCTGAATTATCATTGGCTGACCGTCGAGATCTTTGGCCGTGATAACCTGTTGGGCGGCAAGCGGATGACGGCTTGAAAGGGCGCAGACCGTTCGGATATTCACTGATTCATGATTAACGGCGCTGTGACCTTCAAATTCATCTGCGATACCGATGTCATATTGCTGCGCGGCAATCCACTCCCGCACGCGCGCGGAGCTGCGGGTCTGTATAGACATCGTGACATCCGGCCGATCGGCGAGAAACTCTGCGACAACGCGCGGCAGCAAAGACGTTGCAAAACCGGGAAGACAGGCAATGCGTAAATGCCCGGCTTTCTGGTTGCGGATATCCGCCGCCAATTGAGAGACGTGATCCAGATTCGCAATCGCGCGATCAACTTCGCCGTAAAGAAATTCAGCTTCCGCGGTCGGATGCAGACGTCCCTGCCGCCGGTCAAAAAGCGGAATTTTAAGTGCTTTTTCAAGGCTGGCAATCAATCTGCTGACAGCGGGTTGGGAAATATTCAACATATTGGCCGCCGACGTAACACCGCCTGCAATTATCACCGCCCTGAAGGCTTCAAGCTGCCGTAACCGATTCATTAACTTGACCCCCTAAATTTCCATGAGATCATAACACAATGTTATGGAGTTATTCAGCGAGATTATCATTAATAAGACAATTTGTGAAATCTTCAGGTAGTTTTGTACGCTGTCATTAAACCGTCATTGAAGGCCCCGCAAATACCGTTACTCTGATGTGAGGGGAAGGGTTGTCTCCATCAGAAAAGTTTAACGCAGACGCCGATTTATCGTCGGTCGTCGTTCAATCAACCTAATAGGGAATCACAATGTCAATATTCAGAAAACTTTTTGTGCCGGCGATGCTTGCAGCATTGGCCAGCAGCACGGGGTTGGCGTCAGCCGCGACGGAAATTCAGTGGTGGCACGCGATGGGCGGCGTCAATGGAGAACGGGTTAACAAAATTGCTGAGGACTTCAACGCCACTCAGACAGACTACAAAGTTGTCCCGACATATAAGGGCAACTACACGGAAACGATGACGGCCGCGGTTGCCGCCTTCCGCGCGAAAAAGCAACCGCATATCGTTCAGGTTTTCGAAGTTGGAACCGCATCAATGATGGCGGCAAAAGGTGCCGTTTACCCTGTTGAGCAAATGATGAAAGATACCGGCGAGCCGTTTGACAAGTCTGACTATCTTCCGGCCGTAATCAGCTATTATCAGACATCGGGCGGTGAATTGCTATCGATGCCGTTCAACAGCTCGACGCCGGTCCTCTGGTATAATCAGGATGCTCTGGACAAGGCTGGGGTTGCCTCCGTTCCAAAAACCTGGCCGGAAATGAAAGAGGCCTCTGAAAAGCTACTGAAAGCTGGTTACAAATGCGGTTTTTCCTTCGGCTGGCAATCCTGGGTTATGATCGAGAATTTCAGCGCTTGGCATAACCTGCCAATGGGCACTGAAGAGAATGGCTTCAAGGGACTGGATACCAAGTTCGAGTTTAACAACGACGCCGTCAAGATGCATATGGCGAATTTGGAAAACTGGGCCAAGGACAAGCTGTTCGTTTACGGCGGCCGCCGGGGCGACAGCCTGCCGATGTTCACGAATGGCGAATGCGGCATGTGGATGAATTCTTCCGCCTATTATGGGTCCATCAAGAGCCAAGCGAAATTCAAGTTCGGCCAAACAATGCTCCCATATTATCCAAGTGTCATAAAGAGCCCGCAGAACTCGATAATCGGCGGGGCAACTCTTTGGGTGCTGAAGGGCAAGGAACAGGCCGACTATAAAGGTGTTGCTAAGTTCCTGACATACCTGTCATCGCCGGAAGTGCAAGCCTGGTGGCATCAGGAAACCGGCTATGTGCCGATCACCAAGGCTGCCTTTGAGCTTTCCAAGAAACAGGGATTTTATGAGAAAAACCCTGGTACGGACACAGCGATCAAGGAACTTAGCCTGAATCAGCCGACACCGAATTCCCGTGGTGTCCGTTTCGGTAATTTCGTGCAAATCCGTGACATCATCAATGATGAAATGGAAGCCATCTGGAGCGGCAAGAAATCCGCTGTCGAGGCCATGGATGATGCTGTAAAACTCGGTGATGAGCAACTCCGCAAGTTTCAACAGGCTAATATGTAGTCAGGTTTGAATAGTTTTCTCCCGCTGCGGCCACTGGCTGCAGCGGGTAGAGTTGGTCAGGGGTAGTTCATGCTGAAAAAAGTTCATTTCGGCTCTTCCGTGTTGCCGTTTCTGCTCGTGACGCCGCAGATTATTGTAACACTCGTTTTCTTTATCTGGCCCGCGGGTCAGGCGCTATATCAGTCCTTGTTGGTACAGGATGCCTTCGGTCTTAAAACAGAGTTTGTCTGGTTCGACAACTTCAAGGCCTTGTTTCAGAGCGCACAATATTGGGATACCTTTGAGCGAACGGTTGTATTTTCCAGCGCGGTCGCCGTAATTTCCATGTCCTTTGCCCTAATGCTGGCGGTCATGGCGGATCGGATTATCAAAGGCTCCGGCGTTTACCGGACATTGCTGATCTGGCCTTATGCCGTGGCACCGGTGACAGCGGGCGCTCTCTGGGTGTTTATGTTTAACCCGACTCTCGGTATCCTGACATATGCACTTTCTGTTCTGGGATATGACTGGAATCATAATATCAACGGTGGGCAGGCGATGGCACTGGTGGTCATGGCATCCGCCTGGAAGCAGATTGCCTATAATTTTCTTTTCTTCCTTGCGGGGCTGCAGTCGATCCCGAAATCACTTATCGAGGCGGCGGCAATCGATGGTGCGGGTCCCTCACGGCGCTTTTGGGATATTATATTCCCACTTCTGTCGCCAACCACCTTTTTCCTTCTGGTCGTCAATATCGTCTACGCCTTTTTCGAAACCTTCGGCATAATTCATGTGGTGACTGCAGGCGGGCCGGCCAGTGCGACGACTATTCTGGTTTATAAGGTTTTCAATGACGGTTTTGTGGGCCTTGATCTTGGTGGCTCGGCGGCGCAATCGGTGATCTTGATGATTATCGTGATAAGCCTGACAGTCATTCAGTTCAAGTACGTCGAAAAGAAGGTGTCCTATTGATGATCGAAAACAGACCCTTGTTGACATTGTTTTCCCATCTGGTGCTGATCCTCGGCATCGCGATTGTTGCGCTTCCGATCTGGATAACTTTTGTTGCTGCGACCCATGACGTGCTTCGTATGACTCAGGTGCCACTTCCTCTAATGCCGGGCAGCCATTTCTTCGAGAACCTTGATCTCGCGTTGAACAAGGGACTTTCCGGCGGCAATGGCCAGGGCGTGGCGCGAATGATGTTCAACAGCCTGGTGATGGCGATGATGATTTCGGTTGGAAAAATATCTATTTCCCTGCTATCCGCATTCGCCATCGTCTATTTCCGATTCCGTTTTCGCATGATGTTCTTCTGGATGATTTTCATCACGCTCATGCTGCCGGTGGAAGTGCGGATATTGCCCACTTATGAAGTGGTCGCCAATCTTGGCATGCTCGATACATATTGGGGGCTTTCCATTCCGCTGATCGCTTCTGCGACTGCGACCTTTATGTTCCGCCAAGTATTCCTGACAATCCCTGACGAACTTCTGGAGGCCGCGCGGGTGGATGGCGCCGGACCCATGCGGTTCTTCTGGGATATCCTCATCCCGATGTCCCGCACCAATATTGCCGCCCTGTTCGTGATCCTGTTCATTTACGGCTGGAACCAGTATCTCTGGCCGCTGCTGATCACTTCGGACAATCATATGTATACGGTGGTGATGGGCATCAAGCAGATGCTGGAATCTGCAGAGGCATCACCGGAATGGAATGTCATCATGATGACCGCTTTGCTGGCAATGGTGCCGCCGGTCTGCGTCGTTATTTTTATGCAGAACCTCTTCGTTAAGGGACTGACGGAAACAGAGAAGTAGGAAGAGAAGAAAGATCATGGCACGCGTTGTTCTCGAAAATCTTCGCAAGACATATCCCAATGGATTCAAGGCCATTCACGGGGTCGACGTGGAAATAGGCGAAGGGGAGTTCCTTGTTCTTGTGGGCCCGTCCGGATGTGGCAAGTCAACGCTTCTGCGAATGATCGCGGGACTCGAATCGGTCACTGAAGGCGTGATCACGATTGGCGAACGGATAGTTAATGACCTTGAGCCGTCCGAGAGGGATATCGCGATGGTTTTCCAGAACTACGCCCTTTATCCGCATATGACCGTCTATAAGAATATGGCCTATGGGCTCAAAATCATGGGCCTGCCGAAAGCGGAAATCGATGAAAGGGTGAAAAAGGCTGCGGCAATTCTGGAACTCACGGATGAGCAGCTGACGCGAAAACCGCGCCAATTGAGTGGTGGGCAGCGGCAGCGGGTGGCCATGGGCCGGGCGATCGTGCGCGAGCCAAGTGTATTTCTTTTCGATGAGCCGCTCTCAAATCTGGACGCGAAGCTGCGGGTTCAGATGCGGCTCGAAATCAAGGGGCTTCAGGCAAACCTCGGCATTACCAGTGTTTATGTAACACATGATCAGGTTGAGGCCATGACCCTTGGACACCGGTTGATGGTATTAAACGCAGGGGTTGTTGAGCAATTGGGCACGCCAATTGAGCTATATGAGCGGCCAGCGTCCTTGTTTGTCGCCGGTTTTATCGGCTCGCCGAGCATGAATTTCGCCGAAGCTAAAATCGATCAGGAAGGGAGGACTGTCAAAATATCCGGACAGGCCGCCCTGCCGCTTGGGAATGGCGGTATGCCGGATCATGCAGGCCGGGACGTCATTCTGGGAGTAAGACCTGAACATCTTGAACTAGCAAAGGATACCACGGACGCTGTACCACTAACGGCCGCAATAATTGAGCATTTGGGCGCAGATACTCTTGTTCATGGGCATTTTGGCGAAAGTAAATCAAACCTGACCGTCCGCCTTGATGGTACTCAATATGTGAATCCCGGCGATATTCTACCGATCCGCGTCTCGCCGGATCATCTGCATATATTTGATCCGAAAAGCGAAAAACGGCTATAAATGCGTTCATTTATCGAAAGGCGCCGGACAACCGATTAGGATTGAAGCAGCTTCGCCAGCCCCTCAATATCAGCGTCCGAGAGCTCTGTTTTATTGACGTCCATCATAATCTGGCCAAGGCGCGCCCAGTAAATAAATGCCGTCCGTGACCTGACTTGTGAAGGCGCGACGCCCGCCGCAATAAGAATTTCAGCAAGGTAGGCAAGGCGAGTTTCATCGACAATTGATACTGTTTCCGCTACAGCGGAATTCTCGGTAGCCCAGGATCGAATGGCACGTTCGAGATCATCTGTTCCGCGCATCGCTTTTTTCATCAGCGCAGCCAGTCGCGTGCTATCGCCGTCGATTTTTTTGATCTCCGCTATAATGTCATCCGTTGCGCGCTTCTTCCAGCATGCAAGAAGATCTGTCTGAAAATGATCGATATCCTTGAAATGCCAGTAAAAGCTTCCGCGGGATACTTTCAGAGAACGGGAGAGCGGTTCCGCCTTCAGCGAATTCGCGCCGGAGACTGCAAGGGTCCTAAGTCCGTGATCGAGCCAGTCAGTCTTCGAAAGTCGTTTCTTCATGCTCGTACCATACATCTATGTATTGACAAAGGGCAATGGTGCGAGTATGTTCCATACATAACTGTATGGAACATACCATGAAAGATGCTTGTCTCGTTATCGCTGGCTCTCTTGGAATGATGATCGCTATTGTCCATGGTTATCTGGGCGAAATGAAAGTTGTGCGACCGATAGAGGGATCACCGGCATCGGCAAAGCGGATCCTGCAGGCGATCATGTTTTTAAGTGCCGTGTACTGGTTTGTCGGCAGCGCCTTTCTCGTCGCGAGCCCCTTCTATTTTGACGCCAGCGGTCGATTGCTGACAGCCATATTGGTGGGCGCGATTTATCTCACTGCGGCTATCGCCAATTACTGGGCAACGCGCGGCAAGCATTTCGGTTGGATTTTGCTGGTTATCGCATTCATATTGACTGGGCTTGGTGCAGTGTCAGCGGAAACAATCTAAATTGTTCAGCGAAATGACAGCAGAGACATCAAGGCCGCTCTGCGATAAGATGTCCCAGTCGAACAGGATCTGGCGGCAATCTCCCGTTTGGTTCGATTGACGTTCGCGATTATCCAATAATAATTTCAAAAGAGGAAACCGCATATGACTGGAGAAAACACTCAAGAAAAACATCGCATACCAGGAGTCTTACGTGACCTGAACGGAAAAGTCGCATGGATTACCGGTGCGGGTACGGGAATTGGCCGGGCGGCGGCGGTCTCTCTTGCTGGGGCGGGGATGGAGGTTGTAATTTCAGGCCGCCGACGCAGTAGTCTTGAGGAAACGGCGACTCTTGTCCGCGCGGAAGGCAAGGAACCGGTCATTGAGGAGCTCGATGTGTCGGACGCGGCGGCTGTCGCCAAGGCAGTGGAGCGGATCGAAGCGCGCTTTGGGCGGCTGGACGTCGCCGTTTTGAGTGCTGGGGTCAACGTCAAGAAACGGTCATGGGAAGAAGTCGATGTCGAGGGGTGGGATAGCGTTGTAAATATTGATCTGAATGGCGCCTTCTACTGCTGCCGCGCGGTTCTTCCGATCATGCGCAAACAAAAGTCCGGCCTTATCATAAATGTTGCCTCTTGGGCGGGGGTCCATGTCTCGAAAATGACGGGTCCCGCCTATAACGCGGCGAAGCATGGCATGGTCGCCATGAGCGAGAGCGTCAATATGGAGGAAAGCGTTCATGGTATTCGCGCTTGCGCTCTCTGCCCCGGAGAAGTGGCGACGCCGATTTTGGATAATCGCCCGGTTCCGGTGACAGACGCGCAAAAAGCGCAAATGCTTCAGGCGGCGGACCTTGGCGAGACAGTCCTGTTCCTCGCGAGCCTGCATGAGCGTGTCTGCGTCAATCAACTGGTCATCAGCCCAACCGCCAACCGCCTTTATGTCAGCCAGGAGATATCCTAACGCGCCTTCTCCTTGAGACTGGTGAAGGCATCGAGCGCCCGCTGCCGGGATATTTTAAGGTCAACTATCGGGGAGGGGTAACTCTCCCCGATAGTTATATTGGCCGCTGTTAGAATTTCTTCCGGAGCCTCCCAGGGCCTGAATAACCATTTATTGGGGAGGGATGCAATTTCGGGCACATATTTTCGGGTGTAGGCTCCTTCGGCGTCAAATTTCTCCCCCTGGGTGACCGGATTGAAAATGCGGAAATAAGGGGCCGCGTCGACGCCGCATCCTGCAACCCACTGCCAGCTTGCGCAGTTATTGGCAAGGTCGGCATCCACAAGTGTGTCCCAGAACCAGCGCTCTCGCAGACGCCAGACGATCAGGAGGTTTTTTACGAGAAAAGATGCCACAATCATGCGGACGCGGTTATGCATATAGCCGGTTTGCCAAAGCTCGCGCATTCCCGCGTCTACGATGGG
>JAIOYL010000089.1 GCA_021741195.1 Sneathiella sp.
GTTGTTCACGCCTATTTGTGACAATAATTTTCAAGCTGCCGTACATACAACTACCTGATATTTGAAATGCTCGGCACGAATTTGCTTGAAAAGATGAAGTTGAATATGGAAGTATTATAAATAGTGGACTGAATATTTAGAAATCTTTCGGTGGATCCTGATTTCTCGAATTGCTAAATTTTCAGGTTTTCAATTGTGACGTGCAGGTAAGAGGTTTCATCTCTGTTGTAATGCAGCCAAATATCGTGTTGGATGACGAAAGGCGGAAAATGAAAAAGGGTTGAAAATTGTTTTGATTTATAAAGTTTATAATAATGCTGAATTTCTAACTACAAAGTTAATAGACTATGCTCAAAGGAAGCCGTGCATCCATTGTAACTTTCAAGTGAATTATTTTAGGTAATGTTCTGAAATAATGTAAAGGACTTCTTATCAACCGACTGTATATTCAGCACAGACATTGCTCAAGGTATGTTCCGTCGACAAAACCATGATGGCATTATCGTCGCGTCAGATGATATTCAATGTGGTTCGGAAAAACGACGTTTATGCCATCAATGAATGCAAGCTTTGCGTTATCTTCATTCGTATTATCGAGCGCAGTTGAGATAGTCGCAAATGTTTCGTTGTTGACTGTTGATTTTGGAATTGGTCCGAGTAGCGATGTATCCGAATATATAAAGCTGTTGTCACTTTGCCGACACACGAGATCAAGCACTTGATTATTATTTTGGCGATTCCTGGAACTTCGACAATCAAGCTTCGACAAATATCTGGAAACAGAATCCCTCACGGTTTCCACTATTTCCTGCGGAGCGCCGATAAGAGAAAGGATGTCGTCTGCATCCTGAATTGTTGCATTTGGAAAGCGTGCTTTAATTTCCAAATTTCTGTATAGAAGCAAAATCCGCGTCAGCAGTCTTTGCGCTTGCTTTTTCTCACCGTACAAACCCTGAAATGTATTTGAAAGCGCCAGTTTCTGGATTTGCTCATATCTTTCAACGGGGCCCGTCGCCAACAGCCTTTTTATCGCCAATGTGCTCATATGTGCAGGGGCCGCCCGGAAATAAATTTCCTTCCCATTGACCCGTCCCGCAACAACGTCGGCAATACCCGAGGCAAATCTGATCGCGCGCCAGTCAGCCATCGCAATGAGATTATCAACATTTATGCCGGACTTAAGGGCTTCATTCACTGCACCAACATCGGCAATTGTTTCACGCGCCGCTATTCCCCGTGCGTCTATAGTATTCCTGCTTGCCGAAATGCAATGAAATCCTTCATGCTTTGCCGCAAGAAACCGCACAACGTAATCATCGGTTTGATCAACAACCGGAAGGTTTCGATTCCCCATCATGCTCGATGCAAACTCAATGGGTGTTTTGTTGTGCGGTAGGGGGAACACAATGCACACGTTTCTTACGGGCTGATTTCCTATCCTAAAATGAATGGCCGCCGGCCAGCCGTCTCCTTTTTTGTTGGATGTAATGATTGCTGCTATACTGTGTTCATGGAAGGAAGCAGATGATTTGAGTGCTTTTCCAACTTTTGACTCAAGATCAGTGCGGATAATTTCGGGACTTGTCGCAGTATCGATAAAATAGACTAAACTTTTGCCGCCGGTTTGGCGGAGAACAAAATCTGTCGTTGTCCTGTTTACCTCCCGCATCAGTTCGATAGTTAATTTCTCACAGCAGCGGGTGAAGGTATCAGTCCCAATGTCCGGTCTGGTTGAAGATCCGCAGGTCGAAGGATAACATGTCGCTGACGGATCGACTAGTCGCTCCTGATGAACCGGCATTTCTTCTGAATGGCCTTCTTTGGAAGGAATTGCTGTAAAAACCAGACATCCGAGAACCACGAGGAGTCTACTCATAAGTCACCGTCCGGAGGGGAAATGCCAGACAATGGGAAGTGCCCTGACCTCGTCGACGGGCGCAAATATTGCTCAAGCGGAATTCGAAATGTAAATCTGCTGAATTGTGTTTTCATCCCATGCCGTCCGTTTCTTCCAAATTGCAGAATTGGAAACGCACTCCGGCTTTCGAGGTCTATCTAAAGAATTACCGTTTTTGGTTAGAAATACACTACTGCCTTGTACTCACTTACTGGATATAAAATCTTTGATATCCCCGGCCAAATAGTAAGAACGTTATCATTATGCCACAAATATGCCATTAAGTCGTTAACTTCATGAAAATTGGCAAATAGCGGCTCATATCTATTATGAATTGTCAGAATTTATTGCCTGCTTAACGTATTTTTCCCCCATTGCAAGACGCGAAATCGTTGGCATAGACAACTCGTCACAGGGTAGGCCGTTTTGCTGCGCCACTTTAGTTATCTGCGAATGAATAACGGGTAGTGTCTCAATGAATGAGGATATCGACACGATGATCGCCGATTTCAAGTAACATGTTCCCCGTCAGCACCAATGCCGCAGAAATAGTGTTGTGAATTAGTGAGTGTTTTGGTTTCATCATATTCTGTGAAGGAACGAAGATGAAACTAAAACAAGCAAAATCCAAAGCCCCTGCAGAGCGGGTGGTGAAGACAATGCAAGACGGAAATGCAATCGCAAGGATGGACGCCCGCATCAATGGAATGCGGGCCATGGTGGATGCCCTGAAAGCCGTCAAACCCGCAACCACAAAACTTTATGAAGCGCTCGGTGATGATTGAAAAAAAACCACTGATCAGCTGATTGGCATGGAATGCGGGGCAATGTAGGCCGACGTCTGAAAAAGGCCGCATACGAGAAAGAGACAGGTTTCACATGTCAGCAGAATAAGCTGCATCAACGGAATTTTGCGGTGATAACTCTTTCCATAAAAAAGAGAAAATATGAAGTTAAACTGAAAACCAGTGCGATATACCAACCGTATGCATAGGCTTCTGTCAAACCCAGAAAAAAGCTTGGCCATGTCAGCCAAGTAAAACCCGGTAACAGGTTTTGCCAAATTTCGTGCATTGCATAATTTGGTAGCCATAAGTCGAATAATACGAAAAAAACATAACTAATGGCGATGAAGGCGCTTAGGCTTAATCCGAAGGTGGTTGCATGTATGCGATTCATTTGAAATGCTATTCTTTTAAACTAAGATTTCGACAAATATGATTTTACTAAGCTCCAGTGCATGGACCGATGAATAGTCAGAGTAATTCTCCGCTCACATGCATTGCAAATAAAGAAAAGTCACGGTTTGCAACAGCGAAGTGAACCGTTACAGATCGTTACAATTTATAGAATGGCGACATTGAACAAGACGTGAGACTTTGTTAAAGAAAATAAACTAATCGCTGACCGGCTGTCAGGATAATGTCGATGGCGCGGAATTCTTGCAGATTTTAATTTTGAACAAACCTGCGCCGGGTAAAGGAAGCTAGGTTTGTTTCGACCAGACAGGTGTAATGACTGAATCTCCACATATCTTGATAGTTGATGATGATCGCGAAATACGAGACCTCTTATCGAGAGTTTTGAAGAGACACGGTTTCCGTGCAACAGCCGTTAACGATGGCCGCGAAATGGTCGCCGCCTTGAGAGATTGGAAGATTGATCTGATCGTTCTGGACCTTATGCTTCCTGGCGAAGACGGAATAACCTTGTGCCGTAATCTTAGGGCGCATTCAAATGTTCCAATAATAATGCTGACGGCGCTAGGCGAAGATTCTGACAAAATTCTAGGGCTAGAGATCGGTGCGGATGACTATATCCAGAAACCCTGCAATCCAAGAGAACTACTGGCGAGAATACGCGCTGTACTTAGGCGTGCTGGTGAAGTCGCCGTAATTGAATTTGAGCAAAGTGCAATTATTGAGTTCGATGGTTGGCAACTTGACCTAGTACGACATAGCTTGAAATCCGTCGACTCCGAATATGTAGAACTAACAACAGGCGAGTATAAGTTGCTCGCTGCTCTTGCCAGCCATCCGGGTCGGGTGTTGACACGTTATCAGCTTATGGATCTCGTTAAAGGCCGTTGGTCTCGTCCTTTTGAGCGCAGTATTGATATGCAAATAAGCCGATTGCGACGAAAACTTGAGCGCGATCCACAGAATCCTGAGATTATTAGGACGGTTCGAAGTGACGGTTATTTATTCGCGCCTCGTTCCGTAATGGCAAAGAAATGATATTCAATCGATCATTGTGGCCGAAAACCATGGCTGCGCGCATTGTATTGCTCCTCATTATTGGGCTCGGTCTTTCACATGCATTTAGTTTGAGTGTTTACAATTTTGACCGTGGGGAGATTGTCAGCCTTATTGGAAAGGCACAATTGATGGAGCGCATAGCGACAATAACCGGCATTGTAAAAAATGCTTCATCAGAGGATAAAAGGAAAATTGTTGGCTTAGTCAATAGCTCTAATTTTCGACTAGGTTTGGATAATACAAGTACGGTAGAAAACAACAATTCCCTTGAAGCTGAACGCATTTCAAACGCGCTTGCTAAGCAAAACTCTTTTGACACAAGAATGCCAATTCATACGGAAACAGTTTCAGGTGAGAAAAGTATATGGAAACATCTTTCCGGTCAATCAACCGAAAAACACATCTCTATTACTGATCATTTTGAGCATATAGTGCATGAAATTCGAACGGGTGCTTTGATACGGGTTTCAATAAGAATTGGCGATAACATCTGGCTAAATTACGAGGCCCCCGATGTCGAAGCAACGATGCCCTGGTCTATTAGATTTGTCCTATCCATAGCCATGATGATGATCGCAATTGCAATAATTTCTGCCTGGGCCGCCCACTATCTGACTGATCCTTTAAAGAAATTGAGTATTGCTGCTGAAGATCTTGGACGCAACATTACTGCTAAACCTATACCAGAGAAGGGGCCGCTAGAAGTACGGCAATCAATTCGCGTTTTCAACAAAATGCAGGCGAGAATCTACCGTTTCGTCGACGATCGCACGCAAATGGTTGCAGCAATCGCTCACGATTTGCGGACACCTCTTATGAGAATGCAGCTTCGCAGTGAACTACTGGATGACAACGAACTAAAAAATAAATTTAGCAAAGATATTGACGAAATGAATCAGATCGTTACGGCAACTTTATCGTTTGCATCGGAAGACGCGACAAGGAAAAAAAAATGAACAGTTTGACTTAGTAAAACTTATTTCTGACGTTGTTACAGATTTGAGTACGTTTGGTTTTTCGATCATATGGGTTCCCCCGGGGCCCATCAGTTTTGATGGAAATAGAGGCTTGTTACGCCGTGCTCTTTCAAATTTGATTGAAAATGCGGCTAAATACGGAGAACGAGCTTCGATTCATGTCAGAGCTGCCAATAGGCAAATCATAATTTCCATAGATGATGATGGTCCAGGAATCGCGCTTGAGAACATGGAAGACGTTTTCAAGCCGTTTTTTAGAATGGAAAGCTCTCGAAACCGGGAAACAGGAGGTACCGGTCTCGGCCTGTCAATTGCGCAATCAGCTTTCCATAGTCACGGTGGCGACGTCACCATACGAAATCGCGCTGAAGGTGGCCTGAGGGTTGAGGCATATTTGCCGCTCTAACCGCGTTTCTTCTATGCTCAATCGACACATTTGTAACAATTTGTAACCGCTCCTTAATCTGTCATCAAATGTGACCGAAATGCTCGGTCAATGCCTCGACATATCATTCCGACTACATAAGTGTAGCTGCGTAAAACTATGAATTTTTATGCACGGAAAGCTGATGAAATGAGTTCACTTTTCTACTTTCTTTTTTGGGCAGGCCTAATTTTTTTAATGATGCGATTTGGTTGTGGCGCACATGTAATGGGTCACAAATCAAAGCATAAACATTCTGAAGATGAACAGATCTCCCCATCGGGTAAATCGCAGGAAATGCTTTGGGTCGCTCCAGCTCGCGATATAGATCCTGTCTGCGGCACACAAGTGAACACAAAAAACGCGAAATCGACGGTTCACAATGGTTCAGTTTATTATCTGTGTTCGCGAGAGTGTCGTGAAATCTTCGAGGCAGACCCAGAAGCATATCTCGGTGTTGAGAAATCAAAACTGTTATCCTCTGGACCGGAGACGACACATGCCTGATCTGATAAAAGAAAATACTTCTGAAGCGCGCCACGAACTCCGCATAAGAAGCCAAACCGGTTTCCAGCTGCCGGTTGTGGCGCTCGGGATGAGCCTCGGGTTGTTTTTTGTAATCACGTTTATTTTATGCGTGAGTTTTGATCTGCTTTTACCCGACCAGGCGATGTATAAAACTTGGCTCCGATTACTGCCTGGATTTACATGGCTGAGTTGGCCAAGTTTCTTTTTAGGGCTTGGCGAAAGTTTTGCCTACGGATGGTATGTCGCCCTAATTTTTGGACCGCTCTTCAACTTTTTCGCCGCTCTCGGACAGAGGAACCAGAAATGACCCGCTCAACTATGAGAAAAATTTCTACTCTCGACGACATGAGGAACACGTCGTTTCCTTCTATCTCAGAGAGCCAAAGCAAAACCCGCAATCTGGACGGCACCACACTGTCCAAAGCGTTAGTGTCAGATGGCTCGGGTTCGTTTGAGTATCAAATTGACTTTTGGCAACGGACAATCCTCTTCTGGGATACGCTCAGGCAACGCGCCGACAATATGCTAGAGCACGAACGCGCCGGTTTACCGCCTTTGCTTGATTTTAAGTATGAGACGATCCTTGATGCTCGAACTTTTGAGCAGCCCGCCAACTACGCATTGCTGCGCATTACTGAAGTCGGGGATGATTGCTGGGAGGACTGCGTCGATCTGGAAAAGCCACCGGTCATCATCCTTGATCCACGTGCTGGACATGGTCCGGGAATTGGAGGTTTTAAACACGATTCTGAAGTAGGAATGGCGCTCCACGAAGGTCATCCGGTTTATTTTGTTATCTTCTTTCCGGAGCCGGCATTGGGACAAACCCTTGCCGATGTACATCACGCCTTGCGACGATTCGTCGAAGAGGCGGCTAGGTTGCACACTGGAAAGCCGCCGGTTCTTTATGGAAATTGTCAGGCGGGCTGGGCGGCAACCCTCCTTGCAGCGGACTGCGAAGGGACTGTCGGCCCGACTGTCTTGAATGGGTCTCCGCTATCGTATTGGGCGGGAGACGCCGGCGTGAATCCGATGCGCATCGCCGGAGGATTACTCGGCGGCGTCTGGATGACTCATTTTATCGCTGATCTTGGTGGCGGCCGCTTTGACGGTGCCTGGCTTGCCCAAAATTTCGAGAACCTCAAACCCGAAAAAGCTATCTGGGAGAAATATACTAGCCTGTTCAACAAGGTTGATACAGAGAGCGAGCGGTTTCTCGAATTTGAACGTTGGTGGAACGGTTTCTACTTTCTGAGCAGGGAGGAAATGGTCGGAATTGTAGAAAATCTTTTCATTGGCAATAGGTTGGAGAGAGGCGAATTCCGCATTTGTGACGGCTGCATCGTCAACTTGCGAAGAATCCGCAATCCGCTCATTGTCTTTGCCTCTTATGGTGACAACATAACACCTCCCCATCAGGCACTTGGCTGGATCCCTGCAGTTTATGAGGATACGGAAGACCTCAAAACGGCAGGCCAGCGTATTGTATATCTGACCAATCCGCATGTCGGACATCTAGGCATCTTTGTTTCAGCCAGTGTCGCCCGCCTCGAACATCGCGCTATTCTCGAAAGTCTTGAAGAGATCGAGGCGCTTGCACCCGGACTCTATGAGATGAAGATCGATAATCCCAGCGCTGATCCGGATTGTCATAAGCCGCAATTTGCCGTCAGATTTGAGGAGCGGCAGGTTGAAGACATACAGTTTCCCCGGCGAGATGAAGCATTTGAACGAGTACGCACTGTGTCCGAAGCCAATGAGGCTTTCTATCGCACTTTCATCAGTCCGTGGGTTCAGGCAGTGTCAAATCCCTGGTCTGCTGAAGTTATGAAATGGATGCATCCAATGCGTACCAGTCGATATCTTTACTCAGAAACATTTAATCCTTGGATGCAAGGATTGGCGGATGTTGCCAAAAAAATTAACGAAAAACGAAAACCGCTTACCGACGACCATCCAATGCTAATAAAGGAACGGGACTTTATTGCTCAAGTTTCCCAGACGATGGAAAATACCCGCAAGTCTCGTGATACCGCCTACGAACGGATGTTCAATCTCGTATACGGGGCTCCGGATTTGGCAAACAATTTCCTTGAGATGAACAAGGGAATTGAAGAAACAGGAAAAAGTTCATGAACAAATCACACTCACATACCCGTCCCAAAAATGGCGGCAATGTAGTCGATGCCGGATTAATTAGCAAAGACCCTATTTGCGGTATGACGGTGGACTTAAATAAAGGCAACCCACGGTTTGATTATGAAGGAACCACCTATCACTTCTGCTCGCAGAAATGCCATGACAAATTCGCGACCGATCCGGAATATTATATTTCCGGTGCGCACAAGCAACAAACGAAGGAGCTTGTTGCTGGCTCAAAATACACTTGTCCAATGCATCCCGAAATTGTTCGGGATGCGCCTGGTGATTGCCCGATCTGCGGTATGGCTCTTGAGCCTATGGGCGTACCGACGGGCGATGAAGGTTCCAATCCTGAATTGCTAGATTTTAGGCGGCGCATGTGGATCGGTACTGTCTTAACGGTCCCGCTACTCGTTTTGACAATGGGACCCTTCGTCGGACTTGGCTTCATCCGCGAAATGATTGGAGAACGAGCTGCACTCTGGACTGAACTCGTCTTGGGTACGCCGGTTATTCTCTGGGCGGGCTGGCCATTTTTTGTGCGCGGCATTAAGTCGGTGATCAACAAGAGCCTTAACATGTTCACACTTATCAGCATGGGCGTCGGTGCCGCCTATCTCTTCAGTGTTGTTGCTGTTTTGGTGCCCGGGATATTTCCGGCCGGTTTTCGGGATGCGGAGGGCAATGTCGGGGTGTATTTTGAAGCCGGCGCAGTGATTGTCGTCCTGGTGCTGCTGGGCCAGGTCATGGAGCTTGGGGCACGAGAACGCACCGGTGCCGCCATAAAGGCGCTTCTGGACCTTGCTGCGAAAACAGCACGTATTATTCGCAAAGACGGCAGTGAAGAAGAAATTCCGCTAGAAGAAGTTGCAGTTGGCGATCTACTTCGCGTGCGCCCGGGAGACAAGGTTCCGGTTGATGGAATAGTGTCGGAAGGCCGATCCTCTGTCGATGAATCAATGATCTCGGGAGAACCTGTGCCAGTAGAGAAGGTAGCTGGTGATACAGTTACGGGGGCCACCATCAATGGCACCGGCAGCCTTATTATTGAAGCGAAACGCGTCGGCGCTGACACAATGCTTAGCCAGATTGTGGAGATGGTTGCGAGTGCGCAACGGAGCCGTGCGCCGATCCAGAAGCTAGCAGATGTGGTGGCCGGTAAATTCGTGCCCGCCGTGATCCTTGTCGCCATCCTCTCATTTATTTCCTGGTCAATTTGGGGACCGAACCCGGCTTATGCTTATGCATTGGTTTCAGCAGTCGCAGTGCTGATCATTGCCTGCCCTTGTGCGTTGGGTCTCGCGACGCCTATTTCAATAATGACGGCGACCGGACGCGGCGCGCAAGCTGGCGTCCTCATCAAGAACGCAGAAGCGCTGGAACTGTTTGCTAAAATAGATACTCTTATCGTTGACAAGACCGGAACGCTGACGGTCGGTAAACCAAAGCTCATCGCCGTACTCGCTGAAGACGGGCATGAAGAAGCGGAAGTCCTTCTCCTCGCCGCCAGCCTTGAACGTGGTTCCGAACACCCGTTGGCAGAAGCGATAGTGGCCGGAGCGGAAGAGCGTAATATCACGCTGGTGAAGGCTGAGGATTTTGAAGCGATCACAGGTAAGGGCGTCACAGGTGTTGTGGACGGCAAATCCGTTGCTCTCGGTAATGCAAAATTGATTGCTGATCTAGGCATAGCCACGAAAGGTTTCAGCGACGTCGCAGACGCCCGGCGCGATCAGGGCGAGACGGTTATGTTCGTGGTCGTCGGCGATGAGATCGCTGGATTAGTCAGTGTCGCTGATCCCGTGAAGGAAACCACGCCTGCGGCGCTCAAAACCCTGCATGCCGAGGGCTTCCAGATTGTCATGGCGACTGGTGACAACGAGCGTACGGCGAAAGCGGTTGCTGCAAGGTTGAGCATTGATGAAATTCGGGCTGATGTTCTGCCAGAGGACAAAGCCCGCATTATAAAAGAAATGCAGGCTGAGGGCCATAAGGTTGCAATGGCTGGCGACGGTGTCAACGACGCACCGGCGCTTGCTCAGGCTGATGTTGGTATCGCCATGGGAACCGGTGCCGATGTAGCAATTGAGAGTGCCGGGATCACCCTTGTTAAGGGAGACCTAAATGGCATCATCCGAGCGCGGCGACTATCACGCGCTACGATGAGCAACATCAAACAGAATCTCTTCTTTGCACTGGTTTATAATGCCGCTGGCGTGCCCATAGCAGCCGGTATTCTGTATCCATTTTTTGACATCCTTATCTCGCCGATCTTTGCCGCAGCGGCAATGAGCCTTTCATCGCTTTCGGTCATTCTCAATGCGCTGAGACTAAGAACCGCCAAGGTCTAGAAATAGCAACTCAAATTCCAAGAAATTTCGCGAAACACGGAGAATGAAGATGTATCGAGCACAAACTACAATCATGTTAGCTGTCGGAATGCTGGTTTTGTCCGCCCCGATTGCTCTCGCGGATTCTGGTGAAGACTCCTATATGCACGGCATGGGAGCGGGGGGTTGGATCTTTGGTCCTCTAATGATGATTTTAATAATCGCTTTAATCGTGGGCGTGATCGTCCTTATCCTTCGTTGGATGGGAAATGCGGACGGAGCAGGCAATCGACGGGACCGAGCGTTCGATATTCTAAACGAGCGTTTTGCTCGTGGCGAAATTGACCTAGAAGAGCTTGAAAACCGTAAACGCGCTTTGGATAAATAGATGTAAAGGACCCGCATGAGACCCTTTGAAACCGACGCAACAGGAGATTAGATAGTGAAAGCGATTTTGAATTTTTTAGTTACGGCCGGGATTGCCAGCAACATATTGCTATTGGGAGTACAGCCTCTTCGTGCGGAACCGTTTGTTTATGTGCCGCTAGGGAGTGAAAGCAAAATTGCCGTTATAGATGCGGCGAAAGATCAGATCGTTGGTATCATAAATGGACTGGAAGCTGTTCATGGATTGTCGGGAACTCCAGACCGACGATTTCTGATCGCGGGCAGCTATTCCGAGCGCTCCGCTGACATTACTCCCGCCAAACCGAAGGGCATCTCAGAAGACGAACATGCTGCTCATCATAAGGCACCATCTGTCCAGACAAAAGAATCAGATATGGCATCGGTGAGTACTGTCTCCGTGGTTCAAATCAGCGATGGGAAGGTCATGCAGATGATCGACGTACCAGGTGCAGTCCATCATGTGTCGGTAAGCCCGAACGGCAGATACACGGTTGTCACTCGCCCAAACGAAGGTGAAATATCGGTAATTGATCTAACGAATTTTGAGATCGCCGCTAACATTTCAACCGGCGAATTTCCCAACTATTCCGTCTTCAGTCCGGATAATAAGCGGCTATTCGTAAGCAATGCAGGCGACGGCACTATAAGCGTCATTAACAGTGAGGGCTGGATCGTTGAAGTGGTTATCCCGGTTGGATCGAGTCCTGAGCATATCGTGCTCTCAAAGGATGGCAAAAGCCTCTTTGTCAATAATGTAGACGACGGAACTGTATCCGTCATTGACACAATATCGATGCAAACAACAAACACGATGAAATTGGGTTCGGTACTTCACGGTATTGATCTTTCCGATGACGGCACCGCATTGTTTGTGGCCGCTCTTGGGGATGACAAGATAGCGAAGGTCGATCTCGCATCAGGATCCCTACAGACCATGGAGTTGTCACCTGCACCCTATCATCTGGCGACAATTACTGGAACAGGTAAGATTTATGTATCAAGTTCCGATGAGACCAAAATCTGGGTTGTAAGCCAGAATAATCTTGAAATCTTGGGGCAAATCATCATCGGCGGAAAAGGCCATCAGATGGTCGTAATGCCGGGTTCTTAATCCGAGGAGGAACACAAATCGTGAGAAATCTTTTCTTTTCCAAAAGCGGTATAGTGCTTATCGGATTTATTGCCGTCGCCGGCTATTTTTTGTGGGTGGAACACACAGCCCATATAATCACTTACCTCCCACTGATATTACTGCTAGGGGGCTGCGTCCTGATGCATTTGTTCATGCATCATGGTGATGGCGGCCATGTTTCCGGCGATGACTCTCAGCATGGCCCCTCATCTCATTCGGATAAAAACCATGACTGATCAACTGGTAGATTACGGACTTTGGTCACTCGTGATCATAAATTCCGCAGTGTTCATTATCTTCGCCTTCAGTTTCTTTAAACCCAATAGCCCACGTGATTGGCGGACCTTTAGTGCATTTAGTGCTTTCATCGTCGCATTATTCACGGAGATGTATGGCTTTCCGCTGACCATTTATTTCTTATCTGGATGGCTTCAAAGCAACTTCCCCGACATCAACTGGTTCGCGCATGACTCGGGCCACTTACCTGAGATGCTTTTTGGCTGGAAATCCTACCCGCATTTTGGGCCTTTTCATATCTTAAGCTTCGCGTTTATCGGAGGCGGCTTTATCTTGCTTTCCGCTGCATGGAAAGTCCTGTATCGGGCACAAAAGTCGGGCAATTTAGCCACGACCGGCCCTTATGCGCGGATTAAACATCCACAATATGTCGGCTTTGCGCTTATCATGCTTGGATTCCTTTTCCAATGGCCAACATTGCTAACTCTTGCCATGTTTCCGATCCTGTTGGTCATGTATTGGCGTTTGGCGTTGAGTGAAGAACGTGAGGCCGAAGTGACGTTTGGTAATATCTATAGGGATTACGCGGAGGTTACGCCCCGGTTCATTCCGGCCTTCTGGGGTGGCTCGAAATCTTCACCTGGCGGTCGTGGGGTAAAGTTGTGAACTTGGTGCAGCTAATCTGAACTGGAGATATTCATGGAAAATTTTCGTTGGAAGATGTTTATGATTATGGCGCTCGTGTCCTTGCCAGGAATTGCTTGGTCCGATACCGGCCAGGGAGTCACGAAAAGCCGTCAGATGCCGCAGATGAATGACGATAAAATGCCAGGAATGATGCGCGAGGGTATGCTGGCGATGCCTCAAATGGATCCAGCCCGCGGGCGCGCCGTCTTCGCGTCAAAAGGTTGCGTTGTCTGTCATTCCGTTAATGGTATCGGTGGCGATGATGCTCCCGCTCTTGACGCTTCATCTATGCCACCGATGATGAACCCGTTTGAGTTTGCCGCAAAGATGTGGAGGGGCGCAGAAGCGATGGTCGCCTTGCAACGTGAAGAACTTGGAGAGCCGATTGAACTGACCGGTCAGGAACTTGCAGACATTATCGCCTTCGTTCATAGCCACAAGGAGCAGGCGATTTTTTCCCGTGCAGATGTGCCTGAGAGAATGAAGAAATTGATGGATCACTCAGGCTCCGGGGAGCACCATAATGGAGTTAAAGACTGATATTCGGGATTTCTTGGCTTCGACGCAAGCAGAGCCTGAAAGTGGTCGGAGGGACTTTCTTTATATAACGGCAGGAGCTTTGACGGCCGTCGGCAGCGCCTTTGCTATATGGCCGTTTATTGACAATATGAATCCGTCAGCCGACGTCATCTCCCTATCGTCTGTCGAAATTGACATTAGTCAGATAGAGAAGGGGCAGCGGGTAACCGTTGCCTGGCGGGGGCGCCCGGTGTTTATCGATTATCGG
>JAIOYL010000090.1 GCA_021741195.1 Sneathiella sp.
GACGCCTGCAGTCCATTCCGCCATTGCCAAGGCAAACGCCCTAAGAGACCGCCAAGAGTGGCTGGAAGCCGCCACCCACTACCGGGAAGCGTTGCAATTGGATGCGAAGCTATCGCATGTATGGGTCCAGCTAGGCCATGCCTTTAAGGAGGGTGGCCAACCCTCGCCTGCCGCCGATGCCTATGTGCGCGCGCTAAGGCTAAATCCGCAAGACCCGGCTTTGTTGGGCTGGATATATGGGGTGGCAGGAAGGCTGGAACCGGATCAACGCAGATCTCTCATTACCGAACTCTTCGCCCTCCAAGGACGCTCGCTTAGCCAAGAACTGATGCCTGCGCCAGCTCAGGCCCGCCCTGGCGACGGGGAAATCGTCTTTGACGTCTCGGATCTCATGGCCTACTTCGCCCGAGCTCGTCGCCCCACCGGCATTCAACGCGTCCAGATCGAGATCATCAACGCCGCGCTCGATAACTCCGGTTATCCGGTCAGGATATGTTGCTCGATTGAGCAGTCAATCTGCTGGGTGGAAATCAGCAAGGAGCTGTTCAAGAAGGTTACGATGCTGGCGGTCGACAGCACGCCATCGACCAATAAAGAATGGCATGACACCCTTCAGGATCTCAATTCCGTATTGATCTTCAGCGATCCTTTTGAATTCGGAAAAAAAGCAAAGATTATAAACCTCGGCACATCCTGGTGGCTTCAAAATTATTTTCTTCAAATACGTAATGCCTCAATTCAAGATGGAATTGAATACATTCCTTTTATCCACGACCTTATTCCTTTTCTGGCACCGGAGCATTGTGTTCAAGGCCTGGTGGATGATTTCAATAACTGGATCCTCGGTGTGTTCGATCATGCCCAGCGGTTTTTGGTAAACTCGCACGCAACCAAGGCAGATTTGCTCCGGGTCGCCGGGGCGCTGGGCAAGCCGATTGCCGACAAAGCCGTGACCGTCGTCCCCTTGGACGGAGCATTCGCGGTTGCCCCGCCCTCGGAGCCTTCTCGCACCCTCCGCCATCATCGGCTGGACACTCGCCCCTTCGCGCTGTTCGTCTCCACGATCGAGAGCCGAAAGGGGCACCTCGACGCTCTTCGGGCTTGGCAGACGTTGCTAGACCTGCACGGCGATGCCACACCTTATCTCGTCTGCGTCGGAAATAACGGATGGCTAAATCAACCATTTTATGAGGCACTAGAAAAAGACGAGCGATTGCGTGAACGCGTAATCCTTCTGTCCGGTTTGGGTGATTCAGAATTGGCATATCTGTACCAAACCTGCCTTTTCACCATTTATCCCAGTACCTTTGAAGGTTGGGGTCTGCCAATTACCGAAGCATTGACGGTTGGAAAGAACGTAATCGCCGCGAATAATTCTTCGTTACCCGAAGCGGGAGGCGAATACGCCATTTATTTTGAGACGGGCAATTCGCAACAGCTTGCTCACGAAGCGTCCCGGTTGACGTTTGACAACGAATTTCGGCTGCACATGGAGTCGAATATCAAGTCTCACTATAGTCCCCGGAGCTGGTCAGATATCTCGGAGCAGATTCTACAAGCCGTCGGCGAACAGCCGGACCAATCCGTATCCGCATTGGTGCCGTTACTGCCCACGGCGACGTGGTTCGATCTACGCCGACAGAGCACGGTCTCTTCCGCGCCCCGGCCGCAATCAGGCGAACGTCTGCGCATTGGCGCCGGCTGGGAGGCTCCGGACCGACGTGGCTGCGCGATCAGGGGCGAGCGAGCGGAACTCATGGCCAGAATCGCAGAAGGCGACGCCGGCCACCTGCTCATTAGGATGCGAGGCGAAGGACACTTCGTTTGGTCCGTCATGCTTAACGGCACAATCGCAGACAAGGGACGATGCGAGGGCGCAGACAGTGTTTGGGCTATTTGCCCGATACCCAATGCGGCGACAGAACTGCGCATCGTATTTGAAATGCGTGCGATCGCTGGAGGAGCAGCAGGCACGAGGCCTGAATTGATCGTCGAGGGCGGGATTGTGCTACCGTTGGAATCGTCGGCGCCCACCTCATCGCACGTCATGTGGGCGCTTGCCCTCAACCGGTTTGACATCGTCCAGGAAATGGGAAGCGTGTGTGCAACACCTGCGCCGATCCAACTGGCCAAGCGTTTAGCCACCGGAGATTTCTAGTGAGAAGTGAAGCTTTCGCAATCTACCACACGTGGCCCGACCTTAGAAACGCTGAGTACGAAGTGCTCCAACGCGTCCTCAAGGCCGCAGAACGCATCGGCAAATACCCGGTCGTGATCGATAACGGTGGGACGGTTATATGGTCGCATCCCTCGCTCAACATCCATCCCGGTCGGGCACTTGCACATGACGACGTTGCGTTCGCCATATCCCTGCACTTCGAATCGCCGCGCGTATGTGATATTTATACCTATTATGCATTATGGCAGCCGATCGAATTTTATGCTGATTTCGGATATCAGGTAAGCATTGATAAGTTCTCGACGCATAATGATCTTCTGTCGTGTCACTCCGATATTGCTGACAATCATGCCATCAACATTTTTCATGGATTGGGGCGAAATTTGGAAACGCCCTTGCCGACGTTGTTCCATGCCCTACCCGAACCCTTCTTGGAGCCCCGGATAAACGAAGGCTCCAGCCTTTTTTACATCGGCATCAACTGGGAGCGGATCGGTCGTCCTAAAGGGCGCTTCCATGAGGTACTGACCCGTCTAGATGCCCAAAAGATGATCCGAATTTACGGCCCTGAACTTATTCAGGGAGTTGCGCCGTGGGAAGGCTTCCAAACTTATAGCGGTGAACTGCCTTTTGACGGCTCCAGTATGCTCGAAGCCATAAATAGTTGTGGCGTCTGCCTTGCCCTTTCCTCAAAGGCGCATCAGAACAGCGGGATCATGAGCAACAGGCTGTTCGAGGGCCTTTCGAGCGGGGCGGCTGTTATTGCCAATCCCAATCCCATTATTGATAAATATTTTAAGGATATCGCCTACGTCGTCGACGATAGTCGCGGCGAAGCTTTCCTCGAACAGCAGATTGTCGGCTGCCTGCGCCAAATCCGGAACGATCCTGAAGCCGCTAGGCAGCGTGTGCTAAGAGGGCAGGATGTTCTACGCCAACTCTGCTCGCTAGAAGGCAGCCTTCAAAACCTGTTCGACACAACAGCCGCCCGCCAACAACACTACTATGATGATTTCCCTCGACGGACTGAATTAGCCGTGATTCTGGTGGCATCGGAAGTGGCGACAACGGAAGCCGTTAGGGCAAAGATCGCCGATCTTTCGAAACAGATTCGGTGCAAAATTCAAGTGCACCTCGTCGCCTCCGCGCACATCATTGCGGCGCTGCCTCTCGAGCCGGAAGGATGCATATCTAGCATCACTCCGCATCGTTTCGAATTCGAGCCGAGGCCGCAGCAATTCGATGGCCGCATCGATGCACCAAAGCCGATCGGCGGGATTATCGGAGATATCATCAACGCTCTGGATGTTCCATTTTTCGCAATTAATTACATGAACGACATCCTGATGCGTGACCATTTCGCCACGCTCGCCCGCGCGATAGTGAAGCAGGACGACGCTCAGTGCGCAGTATCAGGCACGTTAGTTCGCTCTTTCGACCTTGGTGGCCGGGAGCAACGCAGATTGGCCGAACTGCGACTTGAGAACACCGAAAGCCTGCTTACGGCAGAAATCGCTCCGCAACCTGGGCGGCTGCTGTTCCGAACCTCGCTCTTCAAGCCCGAGCAGACAGCCCTGATGAGGCTTCTTGACGGGGAAGAGCATACACTGTTCGTGGTAGGCGCCCTTATCGAAGGACCTCTCGCCCAGAGCAACTTCGCATCGCACATGCGTGACGAAGCCGCCCCGATTTCCATCCGTGATCCGGCACTCTCACGGGACCTGCAAGCCCAGTTCATCCGCGACTATTTCATCGGCGACGCGCGATGGGCCACCAGGATGTGGCGCCGTGCGGGTGACCTCCAGCTCTTGCCGACCGCTGATCCCAGTTCGGCGCGCCGATGGAACACGCTGCACTCCCCTGCCTCCGGCACAAAGACCATAGAGCCCGGTCGCACGGTAGCGCTGCACGCCGGTAGCCCAGGCATGGAATTCCTGGTCTCCGGCTTTTCGTTTCCCGAGGAGGCCGCCGTCTGGCTCGCCAATGAACGGGGTGTGATTGAATTCGCACTCCCGTCACGCGCTGCGCGCCACATCGAAGATTATAAGGTCGTACTCAGCTTGCTCGGTCGTCGCAGCAGGGAAGGCGGGAGGATGCAGCATTGCACCTTCATCATCAACAATCTCGCCGTCGCCTACCAAGCCATTCCGGACTTTTTTACGAACATTTCGATCAAGATTCCCCGAAACGTTATGAAGGACGCCGCGAGCTTCCGGCTGGAAATTCTACCGGACCACTGTGAGCCGGTATTTGACGAGTTCGGGAATATTGTTGACCAGCGCAATCTGAGCGTTCTGTTGAGCAGCATTGCGGTGGTCAGAGATTCCAGTGAAGTTGCCGCCATACTGCCGGTGAACACGATGCAGCCGGTCTCTGAAGGTGAAGCGATAACGCGGTCGCTCACCTCAGGGTTCTATGCACCAGAACGGGTCGGCACCTGGATTTGCGGACAACTGGGTGAAATCCACATTCGTGTTCGGGACGCGGTGACCGAGCCGGTGCTCTTGCTCAAGCTAGAAGGCCGGCCCGACAACGATCTCGGCACACCGCAGGAAGCGAGCATCTCTATCAATGGCCGGGAAACGAGCAGCCTGTTGCTAACGCGAGAAGCCAAGCTCTACGAGGTACCGCTCCAATCTGGTGATCTGGGGGAAGTCACGCACATCTCAATTCGCGCGCGGCACGCCGAACCCGTGGTCGACAGCTCCGGCATCATTGTTGACCCTCGGCTTTTGGGAATCGCCGTTTACGAAATCGGAGTGTTCGAACGACGAATTTACAAAAATCGGCATGACAAGCCGCGCCGGAATATAAAATCAAATTTCCTAAAATTTATTAAGGTTCACTGATATGATATTGGTTACGGGTGCCAGCGGGGTGCTTGGTCAAGCATTGATTGAAGCACTGTCAAATAATGACGAACCTTATAAAGCCTTGTCTTCCAAGGATGTGGATCTTCGCGATCGCACCAAGACCATGGAATTGGTTTCTTCCATCAAGCCTAGAACAATTTTTCACCTAGCAGCAAAAGTTCACGGCCTGGGAGGCAATTCGGCATTCCAAGGTGAGATGTTCACCGACAATGCGCGCATAAACATCAACGTTATCGATGCCGCGCTCGAGGCAGGGTGCGAGAAATTCATCGGCATCAGTACCGTCGCCATCTATTCCTCTGACGCCCCCAAACCTACGTGCGAGACCTCGATCTGGAACGGCGCCCCACATAACTCGGAACGCGCCTATGGTCAGGCCAAGCGGGCGATGCTGGCTCAACTCGAAGCTTACGAGGCGCAGTATGGCATGGCTTTTGCCTATCCCATCATGACGAACATATATGGCCCTCACGATCGCTTCGATCCGGTCTATGGCCATGTCGTGCCTTCACTGGTTGCAAAATTCCACGAGGCGGCGCGCTCCGGTACGCATGTCGACGTTTGGGGCACCGGCCGCGCCGAACGCGACTTTATTTTTGCGGACGACGCTGCGGCCGCCCTGCTCTGTATTGCCCGCTCTGGTTTCGGGCCGATCAATGTCGCAACTGGCGCCACCATCCCGATCCGACGGGTTGTCGAGATTCTCTCGGATCATTCGGGCGTCCGCGACGTTCGGTGGGACAGCAGCAAGCCAGATGGCCAGTTGGAAAGGAGCTACGACGTAAGCCGGCTGGATGACCTTGGTTTTTCAACATCCACATCGATCGAGGACGGCCTGCTTAGAACCTTCGATTGGTATTCCGCGAACTTTGAACAGGCGCGCCGCTAAAGCAGTTTCAAGCTGCGCGGCGCATCTACGGGTGAATGTATGGACGAAACGACTTGGGACCTCGGCCGAATGCTGCAGGTTGATATCGACGGGATGACCGCCGACTTCGATCTCAGTCACTTTCAAGAAGTCGAGAAGTGGAGCGCCTCGCTGGAAGGGCAGCTTCGCGCAAAGGCGCTCAGCGCGTCGCTCAATGAGCATTCATCTGAAGTCATCATTGAAGAATGCGCACGCAGCATTGCCGAAGCAGCCAATTGGTTTTTCCTGCTCACAGAATTGCTCGTGACTGCTGAAATCAGCCCTGCGGTAATGGCAGTGGCGCAGCGGGTGGTTCAAGCTCACAATCCAGCACATCCTTTGGCTCGGAAAGGGGGTCAACCGGCATTCGCCGTAGAGATCTGCGACGCCATACGCGACTCATCCGGAATTCATTTCAGAATGCCTGGCGTTCCCAGTACATTCTCTGAAGCCTTGGCCGTCGACCCGCAGGACGCCTTGAGTCGCTGCGATCGCGTTAGGCTCAACCCGGCACATGAAAAATTCGTGATACCGCTTGATGACATAACTTGGTTCGACAAGAACATGATGGCGTGCCCGAGCTTTATTATACTTGCTCAACTGGATAGATAAAATGGATGCGCGCACGCTACTCTATCGATGCAGAAGTGCAGATGAAGAAGACCTTCCACGCAAGAAGATTGCGCTTCGGACGGCTCATGCCATTGCCCAGGCGATCGACCCGTCAATCACTGCGTCCGCCTTCATGGACCGCGCAGCAAATGTCGTGAAACGGGTCTATGGCGGCTCAGCCCAGGATAGCTACATCACCACGACCATGTCTCTGGTAAGTAACTTTTCCGAAAATATCGACGTTTATCTCGCTGCCGTCATCAATGCCCTGGTTGTTCAGCTAAATTTCCAAACCCGCATCTTCCTTGATGGCAATCAGTTCGCGCTGTTCGATGGGCAGGATGAGTACTTTGCGCTTGCTATGCTGCACGGCAACGTCACGATGGGAATTCATCTCACACCAGAGGCTCGACAAGTTACCCTACCGAGGTGGGCGAACATAAGCCCCGCGCTGGAAATCAACGCGGACCGTATGCATCACCTGCCGCCCGACCTGGTTCCGATCTACCAGAAAGCCAACGGCTGCAGAAGCGTCGGCACGGTTCTTGTGGTTAACCCGTCAGTAGACTCTGGCGAGTTTTCGTTGGCGGAACGCTACAGCTTCCTTCAAGGCAGCGTCACTCAGGACACCACCTTCTGTGTGGCAGGGCCTGCCGAGATGGTGTTTCACGCCGCTGCGGACCTGCAGCGAATGCATCCGCAGGCGCAGCTCAACCTCAAGGCGTACCGAGCGTTGTTCGGACGAGCGGAAGAATATCGGGCCATTATGCTGTTCTCGGGGCTCGATGCGGTTCCGGAAATCGTCGTTAGGCCCGGCCTCTCCCGTCCTTGCGAGTTCGACCTCAAGCTCGTCGACCTGGATGAAAACCTCACCTCCGTCAGCTATGGCAACGATACTATCGCAGGACGCAGGAATTCCGAAGCTGATGGGCCGGCACGTGGCGTTTGGGAGAAGGCGGCTGTCAAGGCACCTTTCCACCTGTCATCCAGCGCTCCCTTGCCGGCAGAGGCGCGGGAGAGAATCTCATCTGAATTCGAGATTTTTCATTCGTCCCTGGCTATTCGCGACGGCATTCTCATTCCATCTCAGGACGCGCATCACTGCACCTTCCTATACGCAACGGGGGAAGGCAGGGTCCTGAACGACTACGGCAGCGATCCATCGGTAACACCAATTTATACCGAAGGCTGGCTGGACGAACAGGGGGTGCGCCACGGCATTCTGCACGGCCGGACGCTCAAGCGGGTCCGCGGTCCCGCAATGCCCCTGATGTTCACGCCGCTGCTTCACAAGTGGCATTCGCATTTCATGATCCAGTGCCTGCCCAGGATTCGCATCGTTCGCGACCTTGGCCTCGACATGACGATATTGCTGCCTGACGATATGCGGAAGAAGCAGTTGGAGATGCTCGAGCGCCTAGGCTTTGGCCCTTCCAAGATTGTCATGATGGCACCAGATGAGCTGGTTCAGGCCGACATGCTTTATTATCCGTGGCCGTGGAGGTTGGGGTTCACCACTTACACTTCGAAGGTATATGACGAAATCGCGGCGGGCATTGAAACGTCGCACATCATAAGTCCAAAACGAATTCTTATTAGCCGAGAGTCGCGCAAATCATGGCGCAACCTGATCAACTATGATTCTGTTCGCCACATGTTGGTAGAGGACTTCGGATTCGAGGTCATATCTCCGGAAAAGCTGAGTCTGTCCGAAGAAATTGCTGCTTACGCAAACGCTGAAGTGGTGGTGGGCGCGGAAGGCGCAGGACTTTACGGCGCTGTCTTCAGCGGCCCGAAAACAAAGTACATCACCGTCTGTGATGAGGACTACGTCATGCCGATCCTCGGCAGTCTGGCTGCTATCCGAGGTTTTGATATCGGTTATGTGTTCGGCGAAAGCTTTCGATCGGACCGGGATGTCGAGCGGCGGCTTCCATTTGGCCATGCGGACTTCATCATTGATGTCGATAGGCTCAGCCAAGCGGTCCGGCACGCGATCAGTCCCTGATAATCTCCATGCGAGATGGTCAGAGCATCGCCGGAGTACCCGCGGCGACCGCGCCATCGGCGGCCCCATCTACGCGATTGCGCGAACGCCGGCCTCCCTTAAACCTTGGCACTATCATCAAACGTAGCGGCATCTTCAATCATGCGGATGGTTTCGCCAGGTTGAACTGGGTGCGGAGATGGCGGGCAACTGGGTTTCTTTGACCTTCCGGACCGAGATGAGGTGCTCAGCGCGGCCGTTGATCCGCAATGGCAATGAATCCCGTCAGGCCGCTAAGCGTCAGAGTTTTTCGAACCGTCCAGCTTCGTTGGCATGGTCCATCTCGCCACCGCCAGCTACCGACTCACATTTGCCCGCGCCGCCTAGCACGCGATTGCCTGCCTTACGGCTTTTTCAACACGACCGACATCGACTGTAAAGTCAGCGTGACCAGTTGGAAGCCTTCTTGCGACGTCGGCATCGGATCTGAAGCTTTCCCCAAACACATAGCCAATCTTGAGTTGGCGTATTTCAGCAATGGTGCCAAGGATGGGCATCACGTAGTCCTCGTCGCATAAGGTAATATACTTTGTGCCTGGCTTACTGAAGACAGCACCGTACATGCCGGCTCCTTCCGCGCCTACTACTATGTCCGCGTTCGCATATGTGGCCACCTCTTCGGACAACGTCATTTTCTCGGGCGCGACAACGACAAAGCCAAACTCCTCTACGAGTAAGTCACGAACGATCTCATAGTTTATCATGTTGCGCCATGACTTGCGAGATTCGCGACTAATAAGGATGCGCTTTGGAGTGCTTCCCTCCCAATTTCCTACATTTAGGGCGATATTATCATAGATGGAGGCGGAATACGGGGTGAACACAAGACGCCAGGGACATGGCACGTAAAGTTTGTCAGCCTTGACAATGTCATGCTGTTGTATGAACGCGATGTTCTCGTCTCTAACTCCCAATACCTTCATCATTTCCAGTTGCTTTTTTCGAAGGTCATGGGGAACGAGGAAGGTGATACTTTCCTCGCGATCACGCGCAATCCTCACCCGCGGCAGGCATTGGATCATGAAATGCGAATGCCAAGTGTGAAGCGTGGGCGTAAACATCAAGGGCATAGCCGTGCCCTTGACGCGCAGCACGCTGTTGGACGCAATCAGCCCGCGACGAACGCCGTCAGTTCCCATTTCCGCCTGCATATACAAAGGAGTGTTTGCGGGCGGGTCAGAGTAATCGTCGAATATCCGTCCGTCAGCTGTTCCGTACATGAACTGCGAATGCGATGAGTCCATCGACTGGATCAGCATCCCGCCATCATATGCTGCAATAGAGTGATAGACATTGAATTGCTGTGAAATGCGCTCTTGAGCCTCAGCAGGCAGAGGTGCGCTCGACGTGAGAAAGAATGGCTTGCACACGGCCGTATCTTCCCACAGGCCCACAGCCTTGCCTTCTTCCACACTTTCGTGCCCCTTCGCGAAGCCGGAAGCGTAGCTGATTAGATCAACGTCTTCGCCGCGCTCCAAGGCGATCTTATGGTCAAAAGAACACGCCATGGACAGCGCCGGACGAATCGAAATAGCTGGCAATTCATGCAAGCCAGAGAAGACGGCAACGGCCCGTTGTCGAATTCCGGCGCCGCTCGTAACCGTATAGACCTTCATGTGGATTCGCAAATCAGCTTGTTCCCGCTGCAGCGATGAAACGGCATGGAAAATCGTTTCTGCGGGTCCGGCGAAGCAAAAGATGGTATTACTGGATATCCGATTTTGTAGATAATAATACCGCTCAACAAATTCGAATCCGTACGTCGCCATTTCCGGATCGACCATAAGCAGGGCTCCGATCGTACTGGAGCCGTTAGCATTAAGATAGGTACAGACCTCAGAATCGGGAAGAAAGTGCAGCTTGCTGCGATTTACTTCTAAGGACGGACTTGCATTAACCCAAAGTGGAAAATCGATATCACCACCGTCGCCGACGCAGATACCCTGAGTGCTGTTACCGTGCATCATGGCTGCAGGAAAATATTTCCGATCGCCATCGAAAACTACGCTTTGATTTCCATCAACAAATATTCGAGTTTGAAAATTCATCTGAATGACGATAGAATTCAGAATAGAAGCCAGATAGATATCAAGGTCTTGCTGAAAATTTTTAACAACCGACATAGAAGTAGTAACGTAAGAATCGTGGGAATCTCCACCATATTTCCTTATAACAACGTCGGACGAATTTTTCAGAAATTCCTCAAATGTCGTACTTTGATTGATCGCCTTAACAGTTTTGAATGCACTTTGAAGCGACCGAACTTTTAACCTTATTTCATCGAGCGATGCACGACGAAAACGATAGAATAGCGATGTCATATCCATGGGCGAGTTCCGTCTATTCGGCAGCGACTATAGCGAAGGCAGGGCAAGCGCATATCGCGCCCGCCAGCCACGGAACCGCTTCCGTATGCAGCACAACTTTCCGTATGTCGAAATCAAGAGTCAGCACAACACAGTGATCGACCGGGTCCTGGATATCAAAGACCATGCAGTTATGCTGGCCGCTTAGATCATCAGGCGCGTCGAACGTCGTCAGGGCGTCGCTCTTGATCGCGTCATTCACCGAGAATGCAAATTTTGGAATATGGCTGATCCGGGCCAACGGATTTTGCGGCCAACGTGCTTGCAGGATGCCGGAGAGAAGGCGGACGACTGCGGGACATATCTCGGAATTCGAGGCCACTTCGGCGACGATGTCTTGCCAAATATCGCTCTCCGCTATGGCCTTGGCACAAGCCTCCACCATCACCGATTCGCTTTCGCGTGTTACTAAGGCGGCAAGTGCACGTGCCCGAACCGGGCCTTCGAGCCGAAGACTTGCCCCTTCGATCTCTTCGAAATCTTCAATTTTTACATCAATATAGACAGAATCTCTCAATATAGTATCGCATCTAGTCACGTCCCATAGACTGAAATCTTCATTCTGATTTATTTTAAACACCAACACCCCCGCTTTTCGCGATCCACGGGGAACTTTAAGCGAAGAAAATTTTTTCTTCAACTCGGCTATTGCCCCCAAAAGGGATGCTTCACCAGATTTTCCCAACAGTGGCCCAAATTGCAGTAACAGATAAATTGAAAAGTATTCACATTCCGCTCGATGGAGCGAAATACATTTATTCGTAATTTCGATAATAATTTTACCAAATTTTATATATAGAAATACGACTATTTTCCATTCTGACTTCAAATTTAAATGCTATTTTCATTATATGGCAAATTCTTATACGAATTTCATTTGAATATCGGCCATTTATATATTTACAGGATGCCGAGAATTTTTCTCAAAGAATACAGCACCATCAACAATCTGGATCGCCGGAAAGTACTTTTGGTCCATTAAAAAAGCCATCTGACCATCCTCATTCCCCCTTCACCACCCCATCGATCGCCAGCAGCTGCCGCATCAGCGGCTCGAACGCGTCGAGCGGCAGGGCGTTGGGGCCGTCCGACAGGGCCTGGTCCGGATCGGGATGGGTTTCCATGAACAGGCCGGCAATGCCCGCCGCCACCGCGGCGCGGGCGAGCAGGGGGACGAATTCGCGTTGCCCGCCTGATCGTTCGCCTAGGCCGCCAGGCTGCTGGACCGAATGGGTGGCGTCGAACACCACGGGGCATCCGGTCTCCGCCATGATGGCGAGGCCACGCATGTCGGACACTAGCGTGTTGTAGCCGAACGAGGTACCCCGGTCGCACAGCAGGAACGCGTCGGTCTCGTGCCCCGCCGCGCGCGCCGCGTTGCGCGCCTTGGCCACCACCTGGCGCATGTCGCCCGGCGCCATGAACTGGGCCTTCTTGATGTTGACCGGCTTGCCCGATGCGGCGACGGCCGCGATGAAATCGGTCTGCCGCGCGAGGAACGCCGGCGTCTGGAGCACGTCCACCGCCTGCGCCACCGCCGCAACCTGGCCGGCTTCGTGAGCATCGGTCAGGACGGGCAGCCCGGTGCGTTCGCGGACCTTTTCCAAGATGCGCAGCCCCTCGTCCATGCCAAGCCCTCGAAACGACTGGTCCGAAGTGCGGTTCGCCTTGTCGAAGGAGCTCTTGAAAATCAGGAACAGGTCCAGCTTGTCGGCAATGGCGGCCAGGCGTTCGGCCACGCTCAGGGTAAGATGTTCGTTTTCGATCACACAGGGGCCGGCGATTGCGAAAAGCTTCGAATCAGCACCGATGTCGCGTTCACAAAGCCGCATGAGGAATTCCGCCACCTTTCGAAAGCCGGGACCGAGCCGCCCGTTTCAGACACAAATTAACTTGATTTCAGCGTTCTCGCCCTCATGGATAAGCGGGGCCATTTTGGCAATTTCTCTTGTTACAAATACCTGAAATACATGCAAAACGCCCGCTACACACGGCACTTGGCAAATGCCTTCGGGAAAAGTGTAGAGAACCAAGGTGGAAATGAAGATCGAGAATTTCCGGCCGGTTTACACGGCTTCCGCATTGAAAACGCTGGAGATAGAGCTTCAGGCGCTGAAGACCCTGAAAGGCGTGCTGCAGACGCAGCGATTCGGGCACTCGCTCGACATGGCGATCGATGCCATGGTGCATACCAAGGGCCGCGTGATCGTCAGCGGCATGGGCAAGAGCGGACATATTGGCCGCAAGATCGCCGCAACTCTGCGGTCGACCGGCACCTCGTCGGTGTTTCTGCACCCGGGCGAAGCCAGCCACGGCGATCTGGGTGTCATCACGCAAGGCGATGTCGTGCTGGCCATCACCTGGTCGGGCGAAACCGCCGAACTGCGGGACATCTTCGATTATTGTCACCGCCTCGGCTCCAAGCTGATCGTGGCGACGGCGCATCCCGACAGTTCGGCGGCGCGGTCCGCCGACATCTGTCTGGAACTGCCCCAGGTGCGCGAAGCCTGCCCCAACGATCTCGCGCCCACCTCGTCCACCACGCTGCAGCTCGTGCTGGGCGATGTGCTGGCGGTGGCGCTGATCGAAGCGCGCGGCTTCACCCCTTCGGACTTCCGGGTGTTCCACCCTGGCGGCCGGCTGGGCGCGCAGCTTGCCACGGTGGCGCACGTCATGGGCACGGGCAGCGCGATCCCTAAGGTCACCCGGCACGCGACGCTATCGGGCGCGACGCTGGAAATGAGCCGCAAGCGCTATGGCG